>JBOHJJ010000035.1:0-2887 GCA_050728495.1 Methylovirgula sp. | reverse complement strand
CTCCAGACCGCGACGGCGGCTACGCCGGGCCAAAATCCGAGCACGCCGAAGCCGCCGCCGATATTTCCCAATGCGGAGATTAGCCACATGCCGCCGAACCAGGGCAGCAGCCAGGCGATATAGCGCCAGCCGAATTCTTCGGCAGGCTTCTTCGCGATGAAATGATAGTAGATGGCGTAGAGCAAGAAGCCGCCGCTGACCAGCAAGAACAGGAAGGTGTTCACCGTGAAGCCGGTCCAATAGATGATCCAGTTGCTGCAGAGGAAGGCGATCGGCGCGATGATCTCCGCCCCCCATAGCCGGAACGGTCGCCGCAGCGTCGGCTGGCTGCGGCGCAGCACCAAAAGAACGATCGGTCCGAGCCCATAAGTGAGCACCGTGATCGAAGTGATGTAGTTCACCATCAATTGCCAGGCTGGGAACGGCAGCAGGAACAATATGCCGACGATCCACATCACCAGCACCGCTAGCCATGGGGCTTTTGCGGCGTTCAGGGCCGTCAGCCAACGCGGGCCGGCATGCATCTCGCCGACGGCGAATAGGACGCGCGAGCCGCCGGTCAAATACATAAAGCCGGTGCCCCCCGGCGAAATGTAAGCGTCGATATAGAGAAGCGTCGCCAGCCAGCCGATGCCGAGCGTCGCGGCGAGACCCGCGAAGGGTCCGGCCTGCCCTGTGAAGCTCAGGTGCGCCCAGCCATTCGCCATGTCGGCGGGACGCAGCGCCATCAGGAACGCTACTTGCAGCAGGATATAGATGAACGCCGAAATCAGCACCGATCCGATGACTGCGATCGGGATGTGGCGGCTCGGATTGGAGCTCTCGCCGCCGAGGTCGATCGCCGTGCGGAAGCCCAAATAGCTGAACACGATGCCGGCCTCGGGCAATGCGGTGAAGATGCCGGAGACCTGATAGCTGTTCTTGTCGGCGCTCCACACATCCCAGTGCGAGCTCGCCGCAATCAGCACGAAGACCGTCAGCACCGGCACCGCGATCTTCCACCAGGTAATGACGGAGTTGAAGCGCAGCAGCGTGCGCACCGCAAGCAGGTTGACGAGCGCGAACAAGCCAAGCAGCAATGCGCAGGCAATGAAGCCTGTCGTCGTCAAGAGACCGTTCTGCGGCTGCAGGAAATAGGGAAGGTAATTGTTGGCGTAGGTAAGGACGGCCTCGGCTTCGACGGCCGGAATCGGGACGTAGGCCAAAAACAGCATCCAGCCCCAGATGCGCCCCAGGCCTTCGCCGTGACTCGCATGGCTCATATGTACGAGCGCGCCGCTGCGCGGGAAGAGCGCCGCCAACTCGGCAAAGCAAAGCGCGATGAGCATGATGATCACCGCGCCGATCACCCAGCTCCAGATGCTCAGCGGGCCCGCGATCTTCGAGGCGTGATAGGCGCCAAACAGCCAGCCCGAGCCGATCATGCTGGTCGTGCTGGCGAACAGCAGGCCGATCATGCGGGCCTCGCGGCGCAGCTTGCCGGAAGCAGCTAACCCAGCCGACTCTGCCATGATCTTTTCTGTGCCCCTCGTTCGGTTTATGGCTTTCCGGCAGTGTATCAAAGCAAGCTTTGTTCCCTCCGGCCGACCCGTTCCGGGAAGGCCGCCGCCAGCGCCTTGCGCTCGGCCTGGATTACCCCGCGTTCCGTAATAAGGCCCGTGACGAGCCGCGCCGGCGTCACGTCGAAGCCGGGATTTGCGGCGCCGCTTCCTTTCGGCGTCAGCCGCACGCGCGCGATGCGTCCGTCCTCGGTGAGGCCGCTGATCTCGGTGACTTCGCTTGCGGCGCGCTCCTCGATGGGAATCTCCTTGACGCCGTCGCTCAGCGAAAAATCGATCGAGGGCGACGGTGCTGCGACATAAAAAGGAACGTTGTTATCTCGCGCGGCGAGCGCCTTCAAATACGTGCCGATCTTGTTGCAGACGTCGCCCGTGGCGGTAGTGCGGTCGGTGCCGACGATGACGAGATCGACGCCGCCGTGCTGCATGATGTGGCCGCCGGCATTATCGACGATCACCTGATGCGGAATGCCTTCCTGCAAAAACTCCCAGGCGGTGAGCGAGGCGCCTTGATTGCGCGGCCGCGTCTCGTCGACGAAGAGGTGGAGCGCGATGCCGGCTGCGTGCGCCTTGTAGATCGGCGCGGTGGCCGTTCCCCAATCGACGGCGCAGAGCCAGCCGGCGTTGCAATGGGTGAGAATGTTCACCGCGCCTTGCTTGCCCGCGGCGATCTTGCGGATCAGCTGGAAACCGTAATTGCCGATCGCGGCGCAGAGCGCGACATCGGCCTCGGCGAGCTCGGCGGCGCGAGCCATCGCGGCGGCGGGACGGGCGGCGGGCGGCAGCGGCAGCAAATGATCTTGCATCATTACCAGCGCCCAACGCAGGTTGACGGCAGTCGGGCGGGTGGCGGCGAGGGTGGCCGACGCCGTCTCGATCCCCGTATCCGATGGATCGGCTCGCATGGCAAGTGCGACGCCATATGCGGCGGTGACGCCGATGAGCGGCGCGCCGCGCACCTTCATGTCCGTGATCGCCGCCGCCGCCTCGGCGAGGTTTTCGAGGGTTATGACCACGAATTCGTGGGGCAGCCGGGTCTGATCGATAATCGCGACCTTGCCATGCTCCTGCCAAATCGTGCGGTATTCTCTGCCTTCGACGCGCATGCATGATCCTTTGCGGCCCGACACGCGAACGTGAAATCCTTCGTGCCGCGAATCGTCTTCATATGGACGGCGAAAAGCCGTTACCTTAACAAGGTTTTAACGGAATCCGATGCAGTCTCTAACTTCTTGTTAACTCGTTCGGGAGGGCTCCGCCATGGATTTGGGACCGAAGGTCGAACCAAGCTTTGATGCGGCGAAGCCCGAAGCGGCCAGCCAAGCCGC
>JBOHJJ010000034.1:0-1903 GCA_050728495.1 Methylovirgula sp. | reverse complement strand
GAGCAGGCGCGCCTCGATACGTTGCGCGAGCGCTGCAGAGCGGCCGAATGTTTCGAGAAGTCGCTCGCGCTGATGAGCGTCGTCGCCGCGGTCTTCGCCCGCTACGAGAACTTGAAGGGGGCGCGCGGCCTGCTCGATTTCGACGAGCTGATCGAGTGCACGCTCGTTCTGCTCGATCGCTCCGACGCGCGCTGGGTGCTCTTCAAGCTCGATTCGGGCATCGATCATATCCTCGTCGACGAGGCGCAGGATACGAGCCCGACGCAATGGAAGATCCTCGAAGCTCTAGCGGCCGAATTCTTCGCCGGGGCGGGAAGCCGCGCCCATCCGCGCACCTTCTTCGCGGTCGGCGACGAAAAGCAGTCGATCTTCTCGTTCCAAGGCGCGGCGCCGCAGATGTTCAATGAAATGCGCACATCATTCGCGCGTTCGAGTGGCGGCACCTTCGAGCACGTCTTGTTGAAACATTCGTTCCGTTCCGTTCCGGCGGTGCTCGCCACCATCGATCAGATCTTCGCCAAGCCAGAACATCAGAAAGGCCTCGTTTCCGACGACATCTGGATGGGCCACGAGTCGTTGAAAGGCGATCTGCCAGGGCTCATCGAAGTCTGGCCGCCGGTGCCCGTCGAGGCGCGCCCGGAACCGCGCGACTGGCACCTGCCGCTCGATCTTCTGGACGAGAGCAATCCCGCCGCGATTCTCGCCGATCGCATCGCCCGCAAGATCGCCGCGCTCATCACGCCCGGCGCGCGCGAAACTGTGCACGACGCGGGCGCGCGCCGCCCCGTCAAACCCGGCGATATTCTGATCCTGGTGCGCACGCGCAACGCCTTTTTCGAGGCCGTGATCCGCGCCCTGAAACGCCACGACGTGCCGGTTGCCGGCGCCGACCGGCTCGATCTTTTGAGCCACATCGCGGTGATGGACCTGATCGCGGCGGGGCGCACCGCACTTCTGCCGCAAGACGATCTGACGCTCGCCTGCGTGCTCAAATCGCCGCTCGTCGGACTCGATGACGAGGATCTTCTGGAAATCGCGCCGAACCGCCCAGGCGCGCTCTTCGACGCCCTCGGCGCCTCGCCCGAGGCGCGACACCAAGCGGCATATAAGACGATCCTGCGCTGGCGCAAACGCGCGGCGCTCTCGCCGTTCGATTTCTATGCGCGGCTGCTCGGCGAAGAGGGCGGACGGCGCGCGCTGCAGACGCGGCTCGGGCCGGAGGCATGCGACGCCATCGACGAATTTCTGCGCCTCGCGCTGCGCGCCGAGAGCGAGGGAAGCTTTTCGCTCGCGGGGTTTCTCGCCGGCCTCGAAGGAATCGATCTTTCGATCAAGCGCGACATGGAGACGGGCAGCGACTGCGTGCGCGTCATGACGATTCATGCCGCCAAAGGCCTCGAATCCAAGATCGTCTTTCTGCCCGATACCTGCGGCGTGCCGAGCGGCCGGCACGACAATAAGATCCACGTCCTGGAGTGGCGCGGCAGGCACGTGCTCGCCTGGTCGCCGCGCAAGGATGCCGATCCGCGTGCGGTCGCGCTCGCCCGGGACAAAGCGCGCGAGGAGGCGGAGGACGAACATCGCCGCCTGCTCTACGTCGCACTGACGCGCTCCGAAGAGCGGCTCTACATCAGCGGCTATCGGGGGAGCAACGAGCCCAGCGAGCTTGCCTGGAGCCGTATGATCCAAGCCTCACTCGGCGAGACATTCATCGAGGTCCCCGCCTTCTGGGACGACAGCGAAACGATCCGGCAATGGTATGGCGCGGGCAAACTTGCCGGCGAGGCCGCCACTGCGGAAGAACGCGCCGCGGAACCCATCGATTTGCCCGAGTTTTTGACGCGCCCCGCGCCGCCCGAGGCGACGCCGCCACCGCCGCTTAAACCGTCGAGCGCGCTTGCCG
>JBOHJJ010000033.1:0-2250 GCA_050728495.1 Methylovirgula sp. | reverse complement strand
TCGAGGGCGCGCACCCGATCGTTCAGGGCCGGATCGATCTGCGCCCCGAACTCGACGACGAGCGCCGATTCTCCGGCGGCCAGAAAGCGGATTTGGCGATCCATTCTAGGCTGCCCATCAGTTCGGGAACCAATTGGCGTAGACGCCGACGAGCAAAATTACGCCGAGCAAAAAACGATAGACCACGAACGGCCAGGCGGAAAATCGCTCGAGGATGCGCAGCAGCCCCCAGATCGCGACAAACGAGGAGAGCGAAGCAACCACAAGCCCGAAGATCAGCACCGACCAGCCATGCGCGCTCAGATGCGCTTTGTGCAGCTCGTAGAGTTCCTTGAAACCCGCCGCGGCAATGGCGGGAATCCCGAGCAGAAAGGAAAATCTCGCCGCCTCGGGCCGCATCAGGTCGCGAAACAGCGCCGCGGTCAGCGTGGCGCCGGAACGCGAGACGCCGGGAATCAAGGCGCCCGCCTGGGCGAAGCCGACGACCAGCGCGTCCTTGAGGTTGATGTGGTCGAATGTGCGCTTGTGACGCGAATAGATTTCGGCGAGCGCCAGAAGCGCCGCCATGACGATGCAGGAAACGCCGATGACGTCGAGCGTCCGCAGCGGTGAATTGCAGGTATTGAGAACCGGCGCCAGCAGCGCTCCGGCGATGACGATCGGCAGCGTCGCAATGAGAATCCAGATGCTGAAGCGCAGGTGCCAATCGCCGAAATCGCGCCGCCCAATCGCGGCGAGCGAGCCGAACAACAGCCCCTCGACGTCCGCCCAGAAATAGCCGACGATGGCGGCAAGCGCCGCCACTTGCATCGACGCGGAGAAAGCCGAGCCCGGATCCGGCCATCCGAGCAAAGCCGGAACGACCCGCATATGCGCGGTCGACGAGATCGGCAGCAGCTCGGTGATGCCTTGCACGATCCCGAGAAACCCGACCTTGGCGTAGCCCAGCACGACAAATCCGGTGTCGAGACCCTGTGTGCAGGCGCCGGCCATGTCCGATCCTGTTCTCGGGGGAATCACGCGCGGCCCCTCGGCCGTTTTTCTCAGACTAAGGCCGCAAGATCAACGGCCCGTCTCGACAAGCGGTTGTGTGTCGTGTAAGAGCGCGCACCAACTCAAAAACAGCGTCCCGAAACGCTCGCCACGGCCAAGCGCCCAAGGCGAAACGGCAGGATTTCCAACATGAATCTCATCGAAGAGCTGGAGCGCGCCCAGGCCGCGAAGCTCGCCAGTTTGCGCGAGATCCCCGAATTCCAGCCGGGCGATACCGTTATCGTGAACGTCAAGGTAAAGGAAGGCGAGCGCACCCGCGTCCAGGCCTATGAGGGAGTGTGCATCGCGCGCAACGGCGGCGGCCTCAACGAGAGTTTCACGGCCCGCAAGATTTCGTATGGCGAGGGTGTCGAGCGCGTCTTTCCGCTCTATGCGCCGATGATCGATTCGATCAAGGTAGTGCGGCGCGGCAAGGTGCGGCGCGCCAAGCTCTATTATCTGCGCGACCGGCGCGGCAAGTCGGCGCGCATCGCCGAGAAAATGGCGGCGCAGGCGCCGAAGGCGGCCGCCACGCCGATGCCGCAGCCCGAGCCGGTCGAGACAGCGCCGGCCGCAAAACCCAAACAAGCAGCAAAGGTCAAGGAACCAGAAGCGCCGCCTGCAGCCAAATCCGCTAAGGGCGCAACGTCGGCGAAGATCGCCAAAGAGGCGAAGCCTGACGCAACGGCCGCTAAGAAGAAACCTGAGGCGGCGGCCGCTAAGAAGGAAGCCAAGGCAGCCAAGGCGCCGGCCAAAAAGCCGGCCAAGAAGTAAGCCGGACGGCGCCGCCTCAGCCAAGCGGCGCGTTCAAGATCCAGCGGTGCCCGAACGGGTCGCGGAAGGTCGCAAGCCGCGTGCCCCAAAAGGAATTGGTGGGGCTCGTCTCGCCTTTACCGCCGAGGCTCGTGGCCCGCTCGAACGTTGCATCGACTTGCCCCGCGTCCGCGAATTCCAGGCTGACGGAGACGGTTACCGGCTCACCGGGAATGGGGATGCGTGTATTGCCGAATTCGGGAAAAGCATCGGCCAGCATCAGCGAACCGCCGTTAATGATGAGCTCGCAATGCATGACCCGCATCCCATCGAGCGCCGGCATCAAGGCTTGCTGTTTGGCGTCGAACACCGCGGTATAAAAGGCGATGGCGGCCATGGCCGGCGATACGGTAAGATAGGGCGCGACGGGCGGACGCATGCGTTTCTCCGTGGATCGCAAAAAGC
>JBOHJJ010000032.1:0-2271 GCA_050728495.1 Methylovirgula sp. | reverse complement strand
GTCCATTTCGGGCAGGCTTGTCTCCTCGAGCGATGCGCCGCGCTGTGCGACTTCCCGCTCGATATAGGAGAATCGCCGCTCGAATTTCTGATTGGCCTGGCGGACCGCCGCTTCGGGGTCGGCGCCGAGATGCCGGGTAAGGTTGGCGACGGCAAACAAGAGATCGCCGATTTCCTCTTTCGCCGCGACGCCATCTTTAGCTTCCAGCGCCGCTTCGATCTCGTCGGTCTCTTCACGGATCTTGGCGAGCACGAGCCGCACGTCATCCCAGTCGAAACCAATGCCGCCGGCCTTGTTCTGCAGTTTCACGGCGCGCGTCAGGCCGGGCAGGGCGACGGGAACATCGCAGAGCAGGCCTTGCCCTGCCTTGGGGCGCTCTTCGGTCTTGATCTTGGCCCACAGCGCCTTCACCTCCTGCGCCGAAAGCTCGCGCATTTGCCCAAAGACATGCGGATGGCGGCGGATCAGCTTGTCGGTGATGCCTTGCACGACGTCGCCAAAGTCGAAGGCGCCTTGCTCTTCGGCCATGCGGGTGTGGAAAACGACCTGAAGGAGCAGGTCGCCCAATTCTTCCTTGAGATCGGCGCGGTCGCCGCGCGCGATCGCGTCGGCGACTTCATAGGCCTCTTCGATGGTGTACGGCGCGATCGTCGCGAAATTCTGTTCGAGATCCCATGGGCAACCGGTGCGCGGCGTGCGCAGCGCCGCCATGATTTCGAGAAGCTTGGTAATCTCGCGAGAATTTTCCATGCGATCCGCGCCGGCGGCTGAGCCAGGAAACGGCACGAACTCTATGCCCCCGCCGTGTCGCTCCATGTACGCGCCGCTCAGGCGAGGGCGATCGAAAGCGCTTCGCGGCCTTTCGGCGTATCGACGACGCGCATGGTCACCGGCTGGCCCTCCACGAGGTGCTGCACACCGGAAGCACCGAGGATCGAGATATGGACGAAGACGTCTTTGCCGCCGTCGTTCGACTGGACGAAACCGAACCCCTTGTTGTCGTCGAACCATTTGACCGTTCCGCTGATTTGCACGGCGGTCGAAGGGTCGGGATGGCGGCGCGGAGGGCGTGCCTCATTGAAGCGCGGCGGCACGCGTTCGGCGGCGCCGGCGGTATCGACTTCGAGCACGCGCGTCACTTGCGTGCCCTTCGCGCCGGTTCCGACATAGACCTTCAATTTGGCACCCGGCGGAACGGTCTCAAACCCCGCCGCTTGCAGCGCGCCAATATGGAGAAAGGCATCGCCCGCTCCATCGCTGAGTTCGACGAAGCCGAAGCCTTTGTCGCTCTTGAACCACTTGACGATGGCATCGATCGGATTGCCGGACGGAGGTGGGGCCATCTCGGGACCTCCAAAACTGCCGCCGAACGCAGGCCGTCGGTTCTGACGCGGCGCCTCATAAGCCACAGGACCCTCGTCGTCGAAGCCGCGCTTCTTAGGACCCCGGAATTCCTTACCTTTGCTCATGTTCTGCCTATACGTATTCCACCCAACCCCGGACGCGCATCAACCCGGCGAAGCGGCTGAGCGGTCGCTCAAATGCAAGATGCGCGCCTGCGCGGCCGCCCGGAAGCGCCCGTTGCCATCTCCACGCAATGGTATTGTCCAGAAATGCCGACCGTCCCGCCTTTGGGCTATTGATAGCAGAACTACCAGTCCCTTGGCTACCGGTTTTGCGGCGGCCAGCAGAGCCACGCTCGAGCCCCGTTCGGATATCGGCTTGCAAAGGAAGCAGCGGGAAGCCTCCAGCCAATCAACCGGCCCGGGACTATTGATTCGCATAATCAATATTATGGAACTTCCTGCTGGGTCGGTTTGTGCTGCCGATTTCAGCCGGCCGTGACGATCTGCATTCCGTCGTAGGCCGGCTCGATATGGGCCGGCAGCTCGGCCTTGAGCCGGTCGAAGTCAAGTTCCGTGTGGAGATTGGTCAGGATGGCGCGTTTCGGCCGCAGCGTTGCGATCCATTCGAGCGTTTCGGCTAGCGACAGATGGCTCGGATGCGGCGTATAGCGCAAGGCATCGACAATCCAAAGGTCAAGCGCGTTGAGGTACTTTTGGCTTTCCGGCGGGATCGCGTTGAGATCCGGCGTATAGGCCACGTTCGCAAAGCGAAATCCGAGCGCGTCGATTTCGCCGTGTTCAAGCCGGAACGGGAGAAAATCGATGCTGCCGCCGGGCCCGTCGATGCGGCACAGCGCGCCGGATACAAGACGCTTCTCGGTAAGAAGCGCGGGATAATAGCTGCCTTCCGGGGTCTCGAAAATGT
>JBOHJJ010000031.1:0-16600 GCA_050728495.1 Methylovirgula sp. | reverse complement strand
GATAATGACAGTGTTGCGAAAGACCACGGTTCGCACAATGCCATCGGTGTCGCGGCCTTCATACAACAACTGAAGCATCACTATCAAGACAACCGGGTGCGCATTCTCGACCTCATCGAGCAGGATCACCGAGTACGGCCTGCGGCGCACGGCCTCCGTGAGATATCCGCCCTCCTCGTAGCCGACATAGCCGGGCGGCGCGCCGATCAGGCGGGCCACCGAATGCTTCTCCATGTATTCCGACATGTCGACGCGGATGAGCGCATGCTCGTCGTCGAACAGATATTCGGCGAGCGCCTTGGTAAATTCGGTCTTGCCGACGCCGGTCGGCCCGAGGAACATGAACGAGCCGATCGGCCGATTGGGATCCTGCAAGCCGGCGCGCGCACGGCGCACGGCGGTAGAGACAGCGGCGACCGCCTCGGCCTGGCCGACGACGCGTTTCGAGAGCTCTTCTTCCATGCGCAGCAGCTTGCCGCGCTCGCCTTCCAGCATTTTGTCGACGGGAATACCCGTCCAGCGGGAGACGACATGGGCGATATGGTCGGCGGTAACCGCCTCGTCGACGAGCACATCGCCGGCCTTGGCTTCGGTCTCGGTGAGCTTCTTTTCGAGTTCCGGGATCACGCTATAGGTGAGCTCGCCGGCGCGCTGATATTCGCCGCGGCGCTGCGCCTGCGTGAGCTCGTTGCGGGCCGCTTCAAGCTGCTCCTTGAGCTTCTGCGCCGCGCCGAGCTTGTCCTTCTCGGCCCGCCAGCGCGCCGTCAAGTCCGCGGATTTCTCCTCGTGCTCGGCGAGTTCCGCCTCGAGCTTGCGTAGCCGGTCCTGCGAGGCCCGGTCCTTTTCCTTCTTCAGCGCCTCCTGCTCGATCTTCAACTGGATGATGTGCCGGTCGATCTCATCGAGCTCCTCGGGCTTCGAATCGACCTGCATGCGCAGCCGCGAGGCCGCCTCGTCGATGAGGTCGATCGCCTTGTCCGGCAGGAACCGATCGGTGATGTAGCGGTTCGACAGCGTCGCGGCGGCGACGATCGCCGAATCGGTGATCCGGACGCCATGGTGCAGTTCATACTTTTCTTTGAGTCCGCGCAGGATCGAGATTGTATCTTCGACCGTCGGCTCGGATACGAAGATCGGCTGGAAACGGCGGGCGAGCGCCGCGTCCTTTTCGATATGTTTGCGGTATTCGTCGAGGGTGGTTGCGCCGATGCAATGCAGTTCGCCGCGCGCTAGAGCCGGCTTCAAAAGGTTTGAGGCATCCATCGCCCCGTCCGCTCTGCCGGCGCCGATCAAGGTGTGCAATTCGTCGATGAACAGGATGATCCGGCCTTCGGCAGCGGTGATTTCGTTCAAGACTGCCTTCAGCCGCTCTTCAAACTCGCCGCGATACTTGGCGCCGGCAACGAGCGCGCCAAGATCGAGCGCCAGCAGACTTTTGTCGCGCAGGCTTTCGGGTACGTCGCCGTTGACGATGCGCAACGCCAAACCTTCGACGATGGCGGTTTTGCCGACGCCCGGCTCGCCGATGAGGACGGGATTGTTCTTGGTGCGCCGCGAGAGGACCTGAATGGCGCGGCGGATTTCTTCGTCGCGGCCGATGACCGGATCTAACTTGCCGGAGCGCGCCGCCTCGGTCAGGTCGCGAGCGTATTTCTTGAGCGAGTCGTAGGCGTTCTCCGCGGTCGGATTGTCGGCCGTGCGGCCCTTGCGCAGATCGTTGATGGCGGTATTGAGGACCTGCGGATTAACCCCGGCACGGGCGAGAATTTTGGCGCTTTCGCTGCCCTTCTCCATGGCGAGCGCCAGCAGCAGCCGCTCCACGGTCACATAGGAATCGCCCGCCTTCTCGGCGATCTTCTCGGCATTGTCGAAAAGCCGCGCGGTAGCCGGGGCGATGTAAAGCTGCCCGGCGCCGGAGCCTTCGACTTTCGGTAATTTGCCGAGCGCGAGTTCGGTCTCGACGAACGCCTCGCGAGAATTGCCGCCCGCCCTGTCGATCAAGCTGCCCGCCAGACCTTCAGGATCGTCGAGCAGAACCTTGAGCAGATGTTCGGGGGTGAATTGCTGGTTGCCCTCGCGGACCGCAAGTGACTGCGCGCTCTGCACAAATCCCCGTGCGCGCTCGGTATATTTTTCAAAATTCATCGATCACTCCTGAGGATAGGCCGTGAACGGTATGAAGAATATTACGGCTGCCCCCGAACATGCTCCAGATCAATAGGTAGGGCATTGGGGCGCACCGCCAAATTTGCGTATGGCAGAACGCCGGGCCCGGCGACGGACTCGGGAGTTGATGTAGGCGGAGGCGGAAAAATTTTTAGAGGCCCAAGGCTTCGAGGCCCAAGGCCTCGCGCCGCGCCGCCGGATTAGTCCTCGGAGGAGTCCTTGCCCGGCCCTGTCTCGCCGAAATCTTCTTTGCCGCGCCGGCGCCGCCGCTGTCGCAGGTGGTAACCGCGGGCATCGTTCTCGGCCTCGGGCTGGTCGATGACTTGCGATCCGACCGATTCCTCTTCCGAGGCGAGATTGGTCTCGGGCTGAATGTGCACTGGAGCGGTGATGAATGCCGGCAGGTTATTCCTGCCGTTCGCGTCTTCGGCGTGCGGCTCATGGCGTTCATAGCGCTGCCCGTTGTCGGGGCGATAATCGCGCTGGCCGCGACCGCGTCCGCCACGCTGTTCGGCGTCGCGATTTTGCTGGCCGTGCCGTTCCGGGAAGGGCTGGCGTTCGGAGAGATTGCGGTCGGGACGACGCTCCGGGTACTGCGGCCGCTCGCCGGCAAAAGGCTGCCGTTCGCGTTCGGCAAAGCCCGGATCGCCGTTGTTGGTACGCTGTGGCTGCGGCTGGGGATAGGGCTGGTTCGGCTGCGGCTGCGTGTTCAGCCGCTCGACGGGAGAAGCAAATCGGTCCGGAATGCTGACGAAATCGTCGTCTTCCTCGGTGTCCTCGGGCTCCAGCTCGCCGGCCGGACGATTGTAGCCGAACTGCTGCTGGGCCTGCTGCGCGGCCGCGATCAAGCGGAAATAATGCTCGGCGTGCTGCAGATAGCTCTCGGCCATCACCGGATCGCCGGAGGATTGGGCATCGCGCGCCAACTGCAGGTATTTTTCGCCGATGTGGTGCGCGGTACCCCGTATTTTGACGTCGGGGCCATTTGATTCGTAGGAGCGGGACAGCGGGTTCGGGCCTTTGCGATTGTTACGGCCGCGCATGCGCTTGTTGTTCTGATTTGGTCTCATCGATGGTCCTTGCATAGCATCGTCAACGCGACCCTCGGGCAAGTCCCCGAGTCGGCGTATCCTCCGTTGGATTCAAGCACGAGAATAAGCTGGCAAATGCTCTCCAGCTGCTAACATACGGGCTCGTGGCAACGCCACCGAGCAGAGCCAGCCCGCAGCCGCGGGCCTCAGACTTTGGGGACAATCACCTTGATCGCGCTGAGCACATCAGGCTCACCGGAAGCGGAAATCCCCTACAACGTCCGGTCTGGGATCTCAACGCCGCCGCAATGCTACTTCAATCGCGAAAGGCGACCTTTGAGCGGGGAACCTAGTCGCTTTCGGGCAAATCGCCAAGGGGCTTTCGCGAAATAATTCGGCGGGGTCTCACCTCTGTGGCAGATTTATCACGTGTTTTTTGCCATTTTGGCGCGCAATTCTTTCCACCCTATGAACATGGAAAAAATCTTCGATCGCCACGGTCAAGGCGCACACTTGGCGACGACGACGCGCGTGCGGCCGGCGAGGTCGTTGCGGGCGGCGGGATTTACCAAGCCCGCCGACGCCAAGAGCGATGCGACCTCGTCCGCCTGGCCGGCGCCGACCTCGAATGCGACAAGACTCTCGGGCGCGGCTAATCGCGCTAGGCTCGGAACGATTCTCCGATAGGCCGCATACCCATCCTCGCCGCCGTCGAGCGCCAATTGCGGATCGTAGCCGCGTACTTCCGGCGCCAGGCCGGCAAGATCGCGGCTCGCGACATACGGCGGGTTGGCGACGATGACGTCGAAGTTTCCGCCGAGCGCGTCGCCCCAATTTCCGCAGAAGATGCCGGCGCGGGGCCCAAGACGGAGGCGCAGAAGATTGTCGCGCGCCACGCGACAAGCGGCTTCGGAGACATCGACGCCGATGCCGAACGCGTTGGGAAAATGATCGAGCAGCGCGGCGAGGATGGCGCCGGAGCCTATGCCGAGATCGAGAATGCACAGCGCCGCCTCGCGCCGCGCCGGCAAAGTTTCGATCACCGTTTCGACCAAAACTTCCGTTTCCGGACGCGGGTCCAGCACCGCCGGGCCGATGCCGAATTCGAGACCCCAGAATTCCCGCCGGCCGAGAATGCGCGATACCGGCTCGCCGTAGGCGCGCCTTTGCGCAAGTTCGGCGATCCGCATTGCCGCGGCGCCGATCGGCCGATCGTAATCGCGCACGAGCGCCGCATGGTCGATGCTGAGCGCCGTGCAGAGCAGCAGCCGCGCATCAAGCGCCGCCGTGTCGCGGCCGGTGAACAGAAGGGTGAGCTGCCGCTGCGCTTCGCTGCGCGACGCATTCGGATCGAAGCGGATCGCCGGAATCATGCGACGTCAGGCTCGCCGACCGCCTTGCGGAGGATCCGCGTCAGCCGTGCCGCGAACCCGGGCGCGTCGGCAAGCTTCTCGCCGTCCATCAGCCGCGCCGCATCGAAGATCAGCCAGATGGCGTCGCTAAGCGCTTGCTTGTCGGCCTGCTTGTCGGCCTGCGCCACCTGCGCGGCAAGCGTCGCAATCAGCGGATGTTTGGGATTGATCTCAAGCACCGGTTTCGAAACATTCTTCAATTGGCCGTGCTCGGCGAGCATACGCTCGAGCCGCCGATCGAGCCCGTGATCGGCAGCAACCAGGCACGCCGGACTTTCGGACAGGCGCTCGGAGGAACGAACGTCCGAAACGACTTCTTCGAGCTGCTGCTCCATCAAAGCGAAGAGCGTCGCAAGCGCCGCGGCGGGAGGTTCGGCTTGGCCTTCCGGTGCCTCCGTAAGCGGGATCGATTTGATGTCGGCGGTGCCTTGCGACACCGACTTGAACGGCTTTCCCTCGTAGCCGACGGCGGTCGAAACCCAAAAAGCGTCGATCGGATCGGGCAGCAGCAAGACTTCGAGGCCGCGGGCGCGGAAGCCTTCGAGCTGCGGACTGGCGTCGAGTCGTTTGATGTCGTCGCCGGCGAGATAATAGACGGCGGTTTGGTTGGGACGCATCGCGGCGACGTATGCGGCGAGCGTCCGCTTGCCATCGACATCCGAGGTGGTGGCGAAGCGGGCGAGCTTGAAGAGCGCATCGCGCCGTTCCGGTTCCTCATACAGCCCCTCCTTCAGGACCGCGCCGAAGTTCGCCCAGATCTTTGCATAGGCCTCGGCATCGCTCTCACTGAGCTTCGTCAGTTCCTGCACGATGCGGTTCGCCACGCCCTTCTTGATCGCCGCGAAGACGGCGCTTTCCTGAATGAGTTCACGCGAAACGTTCAGCGGCAAGTCAGCGGAATCAACGACAAGGCGGACGAACCTTAGCCAGCTCGGCAGGATTTCGGCGTCTTCGGCAACGAGCACACGGCGGACGTAAAGCTTGCCGCTGCCCTTGCGCGAAGAATCGAAAAGATCGAATGGGCGCGAACCCGGCACGAAAGCAAGAACCGTATATTCGTGCCGGCCTTCGGCGCGCCAATGCAACGTGAGTGCCGGCGCGTCGAATTGGCTGCAGAGGTTGCGATAGAATTCGTTATATTCGTCGGTGCTGACCGCGCTCTTCGGCTTGCTCCACAAAGCCGAGCCGTCGGTGAGCCTGCGCGGCTCTTTGCCCAGCGCCTCGACGAAAGCGATCGGCACCGCGATGGCGCTCGAATGTTCGCGCAGGATGCGCTCGACGCGCGCCGGCTCGAGATATTCGGATGCCTCTTCCTTCAAATGCAGGACGACGCGCGTGCCGCGTGTCGGCGCCGCTTCGAGCCCCAGAGGTGCGATGGAAAATGTCCCTTTGCCGTCCGAACTCCAAAGGTGGGCCGCGTCGGTCCCCGCCCGCCGCGTCTCGACGTCGATCCGCTCGGCCACCATGAATCCCGAATAAAAGCCGATCCCGAATTGGCCGATCAGGTCGTTGCCGACCGGTGCATCATCTTTGAGGCTGTCGAGGAAAGCGCGGGTGCCGGAGCTGGCGATCGTGCCCAGCGACTGGGTAAGTTCGGCCTCCGACATGCCGACGCCATTGTCAGCCACGCTCAACGTACGGGCGTGCTTGTCGAGGCTGACGGCGATCAGGAAATCGGGATCCTTGGCGATGAGGGAAGGATCGGTAAGCGCCTCGTAGCGCAGTTTCTCGCAGGCGTCCGCCCCATTCGAAACGAGTTCACGAAGGAAAATGTCGCGTTCGGAATAGACCGAGTGGACCATCAAATCGAGGAGTCGGGCCACGTCGGCTTGAAATGCATGGCTCTCGGCCGTCGCCATGTTCAATTTCCCTCCCATCGTTCTCGAAGCCTGCTGGACCACCGAGATATCGCCTCGGCGCCGCGCAGATTCAAGTCGAGCCGCAACCGCGTTCCCCGGCGGATAGCGCGGCCATCCGGCCATGATGCAAAGACCCAACTATGAAAAGAGCCGGTTGAAGCAAAGCTTCAAACCGGCTCTATCATCGCCTGCATCCAAGTTTGACGGGGCTTTGGCCCGTGACCCCCACGGGGGGCTGGGGGGCTGACGAGTCCGAGAGGATCCGTGCCAAGCCCGATGGCGACTTGCCCATCTTCCCGCTGTTTCACGGCGCACGCTAGGCCCCAAAAGGGCAAAACTGTGAATTTGGAGCTTGATCCACACCTGCGTTGCGGCCGGGAAAGGCACGCACCTTCAAGCCGTTCTGCGGGACTTACCACGAAGATGTAAAGTGCAGTCGCCAGCCCACGGACGCTTCCCGCGTACGGAAAAGCTTGCCGCGTCCGCCGGATTCCGCAATCATGTCGGCGGAGGAGCGTATGGACCTGGAGTTGGCGGAAGAAAATCGCTGCGCGGCGAGCGTCGTTTCGCTCGTCGCGAGCCGAAGCGCAACCTACCATCCCGTCACCGTTTCGTTCGACCGTCAGGAACTGCGCGACATCCTCGGCCTTTACGGCCGCAAGGTCGCGGACGGCGAATGGCGCGATTACGCGATCGCCGCGACCGATCAGAAGGCGGTGTTCTCCATTTATCGGCGCTGCGCCGAATTTCCGCTTTACCGGATCGAAAAGACGCCGAAGAGCGCGCGCAAGCAGGGCGCCTACAGCGTCGTGGCGGCAAGCGGCCTCGTTCTGCGCCGCGGCCACGACTTAAAGCGCGTTATCAACGTGCTCGACAAAAATCTGAAAGTCGTCTCGATCTGATCGGCTGCGCACGTTAGGAAAAGCCCCGCATCAAGCGGGGCTTACCATCAATCGTTGCGCGTGCCGGTGAGCTGCAACAGCGCCATAAAGATGTTGATGAAGTCGAGGTAGAGCCGTAGCGCCCCATTCACGGACTTCTTCGTCGCGACCTCATAATCGTCGGACGCGAAGTACATTTCCTTGATTGACTGCGTATCGTAAGCGGTGAGGCCGGAGAAGATCAGCACCGCAAGGATCGACAGTGCGAACTGCAACCCCGAACTATGCACGAAGAGGTTGACCAACATCGCGATGATGAGGCCGAAAAGCCCCATGATCAGGAACGAGCCCATGGCGGAAAGCGAACGCGGCGTCGTGTAGCCATAAAGGCTTAGCGCCCCGAAGGCGGCGGCGGTGATGAAGAAGGCGCGGGCGATCGACTCACCGGTATAGACCAGCACCAAAGTCGAGAGCGACAGGCCCATGGCCGCCGAAAAGACGAAGAACAAAGCGCGCGCCGTCGTCGCCGCCATCCGGTTGAAGCCAAACGAAATGCCGAAAACCAGAAGCAGCGGCGCGAAAATCACCAGCCAACGCAGCGGGCTCAGGTAAATCGCTTCGCCGAATGACGTCAGATAGACCTGCCCGAAGCGGGCGACCGCCTGCGACGTGTTGGTCGTCGTGGCCAGCATGTTGGCGCCATAAGCGACGAGCCCGGTAATCGCCAGACCGATGACCATGTTGTTGTAGACCCCCAGCATATAGGAGCGAAGGCCTTGGTCGATATCGGCGGCGCGGCCGGCTTGGACGCCTTGCCCCAAGCGGGCCGTATTGGGGTCGAAGTCGGACATTTTGTCCTCATAGGTTGAGAGGGCTGGATTGCCCCCGGTCACCGCGCCTGCGGCGCCGGCGAAAGATTGCGCCTAATATGGCCCATAGCGACGAAGCCTACAAGGGCAGCGGCTCCGTCTCGACGGCGGGTCAAACCTATAAATTTCGTAAGTATTGCGCCGGCTTCCGCCCGAGAATGCGCCACGTTCCGATAAACCCGAGCAGCACTGCGGCAGCAAACGCGCCGGCCGCCGCGGTAAGCGCCTGCGGCCAGAGCCACACGAACTCGAGCTTCATCACCGAGGTGACCACCGCAAGCGCCGCGGCGCCTCCGGCGGCCACTCCGAACACCGCGGTCGCAAGGCCGATCAAGCCGAATTCGCAGAGGAAGGCGGCGAGCAGCCGCCGCCGCGTCGCCCCCAGCGTTTTCAAGATCACGACGTCGTAAAGCCGCGCTCGCTGCCCGGCGGCGAGCGCGCCGCCCAGAACCAGGGTCGCAGCGAGAAGCGCGATCCCGGCCGCGCCGCGCACCGCAAGGGCGAGCTTGTCGACGATCTCTTTGACAGCGTCGAGCGCGTCCTTCACCCTGAGGCTCACGATATTCGGAAATGCCTTGGCCACATCACGCACCAGCGCCGGGTCGCCCTGCCCTTGGTCGGCATAGGTGAGCGTGACGAGATCGCTATAGGGCGCCGCGGCGAACGCGTTCGGCGAATAGACGAGCACGAAGTTGGGGCCGAGGTTGCGCCAGTCGACTTTGCGCAGGTTGGCGATCCGTGTCGTGATGTTGCGGCCAAGCACGTTGACCGTGATCGCGTCGCCGGGTTTGAGGCCGAGCCCGCGGGCGACCTCCGATTCCAACGAGACGAGCGGCGGCCCGGCGTAATCGGGCCCCCACCATTTGCCGGCGATCAACGTCGATCCGACAGGTACAGTTTCGGAAAAGGTGACGCCGCGATCGCCTTCGAGCGCCCAGGCGTCGTCGTCGTTGGCCTTGATCTTTGCGACTGGCTGGCCTTTGACCGCCACGAACCGGCCGCGCAACATCGGCACGAATGCGAGTTTCGCGCCCGGCTCTCGCGCCACGACGAACTTGCGGAAATCGTCGAGCTTGGTACGCGCTACGCCCAAAAAATAATAGCTCGGCGTCGCTTCATTGCGCGATCGCTCGATCGCCCGATGCAGATTGCCGTCGATCAAAGCGAGCGCGACGACGAGGGTGAGGCCGAGGCCCAGCGACAATACGATCGAAGGGGTCAGCGCTCCGGGACGATAGAGATTGCCGATCGCAAGCCGCAGTTCGACGCGGCGCGGACGCGGAGATCGGCGCGCTGCGACCATGATGAGCGCCGCGGCAGCGCGCAGCAGCGCGAATCCGCCGAGCGCGGCGGCGACATAGATCAGCGCCAATTTCCTGTCGGCCGCCAGCGCCACCCCCGCAAAAGCGAGCCCGAGCGCGGCCGCGAGCGATGTTACGAGATAACGGCGCCTCGGCCAAACGGGCGCCGGCGCGATCTCGTCGCGAAACAAGGTCGAGACTGGCAGATCGTGCGCGCGCCCGAGCGGAACGAGCGAGAAGACGAGCGTCGTCAAAACGCCGTAGAGCATCCCGGCGGTGATCTCGCGCGGAAAGATCATCGGCGCCAGCGGGAATGGGATGAGCGTACCGAACGCGTCCGCAAGCAGGAACGGGAGCGCCACCCCGAAGGCGATGCCGGCCACCATGGCGATGACGGCCATGCCCAGAACTTCGGCCAACATGACCCGAAAGACAAAGCCGCCCGGCGCGCCGAGCGCCTTCAAGATCGCGATCGTTTCGCGCTTGCGCTCGACGAAACCCGCCACCGCATTGGCGACGCCGACCCCGCCGATGAGCAGCGAACTCATGCCGACGAGCGTCAGGAATTGGCTGAAGCGGTCGAGATCGCGGGAGAATTGCGGCGAGATGTTCTTCCAGGTCCGGATCTCGAAGCCGGCGGAGGGAAACGCGGCGCGCACCGCGGCGCCGACAGCGTCTGCGTTTTCGCCGGGCGCGAGCGACAGGCGATAGACCCATTTGACGAGCGCGCCGGGCTGCAACAATGCCGTGGCGCGCAGTGCCGCCTCCGACATCAGAACGCGGGGGCCGAACCCGATGGCGCCGGCGAGCTTGTCGGGCTCCGAGATCAGCGAGGCCCGAAGCGCGAAGGTTTGCCGGCCGATCTTAAATCGGTCACCAGCTTGAAGATCGAGCCGCGCGGCGAAGGCAGGATCGGCGGCGACGCCGTAGATGCCGTCACGTTCGGCGAGCACGTCCCGCAGAGCGCGCGCCGGCAAGAGCCCGACGCTGCCCTCAGCGGGATAGGCGGCATCGACCGCCTTGATCTCGACGAGCGCGGCTTGTCCGTTGTCGCGTTGCGCCATGGCGCGCAGCAACGCGATCTGCGAAAGCCGGCCGCGCGCGGCAAGAAAGCGTAGCTCCGCGGCGTTTGCCTCGCGTTGCACGAGTTCGAAGGAAATATCGCCGCCGAGAATGACGCGGCCTTGTTGCAGAAGCCCTTCGGCGAGCGAGCGCGACACGGAACCCACGCCGGTAATCGCCGCAAGCCCGATAGCCAGACAGGCGAGGAAAACCCAAAACCCGGAAAGACCGCCGCGGAAATCGCGCAGCGCTAGGCGGAGCGGCAGGCCTTTCGAACGCGGCATGGCGCTCATCCGGCACCCGGCAGAAGCACCGCCGCAACGCCGGCAGGCGGCGTTTCGATCCGCCCGGAGTGCAAGCCGATCACCTGGTCGCATCTGGCGGCGAGGCCGGCGTCGTGAGTGACAAGCACCAGCGTGGTGCCGCGGGCGCGCTTCAAGGCGAAGAGAAGATCGGTGACGTCGCGGCCGGTCTCCTCGTCGAGATTGCCGGTCGGCTCGTCGGCAAGCAGGACCGCGGGGCCCGGTGCCAGGGCCCGAGCCAACGCCACCCGCTGCTGTTCGCCGCCCGAGAGTTCGGCCGGATAATGACGCAGCCGCTCTTCGAGGCCGACGGCCGCAAGCTCCGCAGCGGCGCGCGCAAAGGGTTCTTTGACGCCCGCGAGTTCGAGAGGAATGGCGACGTTCTCAAGCGCCGTCATGGTCGGGATCAGATGAAAGGATTGGAAGACGATGCCGATGTGCGCGCCGCGAAACCGCGCCAAAGCGTCTTCATCGAGCGCGTTAAGGTCCATACCGTGGATTGCGACCTGCCCCGCATTCGGCCGCTCCAAGCCGGCCATGATCATCAACAGCGTGGATTTCCCCGAACCGGAAGGACCCGTGAGACCGATCGCCGCGCCGCGCTTTATTGTGAGCGAGATCTGCTTCAAGATATGCACGCGCGCCGCGCCGCGGCCGAGGCTCAGATCGACATCCTTCAAGATGATCGCCGCGTCATCCATCGTCTCGTCCTTGCGCGCCGCTCGGCGCTGCGACTTCGCCGGCGCGTTACTGCGGCAGGTTTCGAAACGCGCGCTGTGGAGTTGCGCCGCACTTGCGCTTTCGATTCCGGCGCTTTTCGGGCTCGATTCGGATGCCGCGGCGCATACGTTGAAGCTCGTCGCCTTGGGCGACAGCCTCACGGCCGGCTACGACCTGCCGCAAGACGCCGCTTTTCCCGTCGTACTCGAAGCGGCCTTGCGCCGCGACGGCTATGCGGTGAGCGTGGTAAATGCCGGCGTTTCCGGCAATACCGCCGCCGAGGGATTGGCGCGGCTCGATTGGAGCGTGCAAGACGGCACCGACGGCGTCATTCTCGAACTTGGCGCCAACGATATGCTGCAAGGCCTCGATCCCGGCCACACCCGCGCCATTCTCGACCGCATCATCGCCACGCTCGCGGCGCGCCATATCAAAGTGCTGATCGTCGGAATGCTGGCGGCGCCGAATCTCGGGGCCAAATATCAAACGGCTTTCGACAGGATCTATCCCGAACTTGCCGCGAAATATCGAGCGCCACTTTATCCGTTCTTCCTGAAGGGCGTCGTGGGCCACACCGACCTCATGCTTGCCGACGGGTTGCATCCCAACGCGGCGGGTGTCAAGACGATCGTTGCCGGGATCCTGCCCACCGTCGAAACGTTCCTGACGACGATGTCGCACGGAACTTGAGTTTTGTGTTGCGGTAATTTCGGTTCACAATGTCGCGGAAAGCTCGATTCGCCGAAGCGGCGCCTCGCGCTCGATGCAAGGAGGGATCATGCCCCGTCTATTCACGGGCCTTGAGATTCCTTCCGATCTCGCGCTGGATCTGGCGACCTTGCGCGGCGGCGTTTCCGGCGCGCGCTGGATCGACAGCGAAGATTATCACCTGACGTTGCGATTCATCGGCGACATTGACGATGCGACTGCGCGCGACGTCTTCGCGGCGCTCGAGCAGATCAAGCGGCCGGCCTTCACGGTGACGCTCGAAGGGCTAGGCTCGTTTGGCGGCGATCGGCCGCGCGCCATCATCGCCAAGGCAAAGCCAGCGGAGCCGCTCGTCGAGCTGCAAGCCGAGCAAGAACGGCTGATGCGCCGCATCGGCATTCCCCCCGAACCGCGCAAGTTCACTCCGCATGTCACGCTCGCGCGGCTGCGCGCCGCATCGGCCGGCGCGGTCGCCGCCTATCTCGCGGCGCGCGGCTTCTTTTCTTCGCGCCGCTTCGAGGCGACGCGGTTCGTTTTATTTTCGTCACGCGCCTCAACCGGCGGCGCGCCCTATGTGGTCGAGGCCACCTACCCGCTCGGCTAGTGTCGCGATCCGGCGATCCTGGAAGAAATGCCCGCTACGGTGCGTTCACGATCGAGGGACGAACGACCGAGCTGAAAATGCGCATGGTCCTCCGCAAGCTGTTCCGGCACTGAAGTCGCCCGGCCCCAACGCTCTGGCGTCGGAGCGCGGCTACACTATGTTGGAATCGTGCGGATCGAGAGTTGCGGCATGAGCACCGAGCGCAAGTCGCCTTCGGACGTCGCCCGCCGTTTGAGCGAGCGTGCCAAGCGCGCCCCGAGTGGATGGCAGCGCGAGACCTTTACGCTGCCGCGCCTTGAGGCGCGCGACAAAGCCCGTGAGTGGTTTGCGAAATTTCCGAAGGCCGCTTACATGACCGAAATCGAGTTCTGGCGCGAACTCGCCGACGGGCGCATCGAGTTCACCATCCGCCGCCTGCCGAGCGCCGATTAGGGCTTGCTCGCGCGGGCCACGATGTCCGGCGTCTGCCAAGCGAGATGCTGGCCGGCATCGACGGCGATCATCTGGCCGGTTACGCTTTTTGCTTCGGCAAAATAGAGGACCGCCTCGGCAATCTCGGCTTCACTTACCGCGTGCCGCAAAGGCACGCCGGCGACTTCTTCCGCAAATCCTTTCGCGCCCTGCGGTTCGTTGGGCAGCACCGGTCCGGGCCCAACTGCGTTGACCCTGATGCCGCGCGGCGCGAAGGCCTGCGCCATCGTCCGCGTCGCCCACCACAGCGCCGATTTCGTCAGGCTGTAGGAGAAGAATTGCGGCGTCGGCCGCCACACGCGTTGATCGATAATGTTGACGATCGCGGCCTCTTGCCGGGCCTGGCGAACGAACGCTTGGGCGAGCAGCACCGGGGCGCGCAAATTGATCGCGAAATGCCGCTCCCACAGATCGAGATCGACGCTGAAGGCGTCGTCGTCTTCGAAGATCGAGGCATTGTTGACGAGCAGGCTGAGCGGCCCCAACGCGTTCGCCGCGGCGGAGACGATGCGCGCCGGCGCGGCGGGATCGAGCAGATCGGCGGCGAGGACGCAGGTCTTGCTCCCGCTCCGTGCCAAGCGCGCAGCGACCTCTTTGGCGTCCGCATAGGAAGCCTCGCTGCTATGCAGCGCGAGATCATAGCCGGCTGCTGCGAGGCGTTCGGCGATCTTGAGACCGATCCGTCGTGCCGCGCCGGTCACCAGCGCTACCGCCATGCCCTACTCCACAGTGTTCCGGCGCGAGCTTTAAGCAATTTCGTGGGCCAGGAAAACCAACCGTCATCGGTATAGAGCGCGGCTCCGAAGTCTTGGGAAAGGGAATTCATAATATTTTAACCAAGAAGTATTTCGCGGCGACTAGCGAGTTAATCTCCACGTTCATTGCTTCATCATTCATTAAGCAATGTATATCGTTTAATCACGATCGAGGTGATGAATGTAATGCGTTGTCGGAAAGCTCTCCCTTTACCGATATTTTATTTAATTCATGAGTAACCTGGTAACACTAAGCTCCTCGTCAGATGGTCCAACAGCGACGAGGTATTCCGATGCGACGCAGTCTTCTGGCCGTTCTGCTATCGACAGCGGTGGCTTTTCCGGCGGTCGCGGCCGATCTTCCGCCGCAGTCGGGAGCCCCCTACTACAGCCCACCGCCGCTCTTCACCTGGACCGGCGGCTATGTCGGCGCCAATGCTTCCTTCGGCTTCGGGCGTTATACCGACGGCGGCTCCTCCTATTTCGGCGACGCCGACGGCGGCCTCTTCGGAATCACCGCAGGGTATAATTATCAATCCGGTCCGCTCGTCGTCGGCGTCGAAGGCGACATCGATTTCGGCAGCGTGAGCGGCACCGGCTATCCGGCGGGCGGAATCAACGCGACCGGCAGCCTCACCGGAGAAGGTTCGATCCGCGCCCGGTTGGGCTATGCGTTCGGCCCTTCGCTCGTCTATATCACCGGCGGCTACACCGGCGCCAACCTCAGAGGCAGCGTTACCGATTTGTCTGCCGCCCCGAATATTTTTGTCAGCCAGTCGACCTATCTCAACGGGTTCGTGATCGGAACCGGCCTCGAATACGAGTTGACGCGAAACATCTCGGTCAAGGCCGAGTATCTGTTCAGCGACTACGGTTCGAGCGGGCTCTTCAACGGGACGCGCGACAATATCGGGTCGGGGCTGCTTCTCTCGACGATTCGCGCCGGCATCAACTATCACTTCTGAGTCATTGCAGCGCCGAGCACCAGGCGCCCAGGCGCCCGGCGCTCGGCGCAACTCAAATTAGTTGTAGGTTGACCGCCTTCGGTCCCTTCCCCTTCTTGTCCGGCTCGGTCTCAAAACTCACCCTCTGCCCTTCGTTGAGGCTGGCAAGTCCGGCCCGCTCGACCGCGGTGACATGGAGGAAGATGTCGGGTCCGCCATTATCCGGCGTGATGAATCCAAAACCCTTGTTCATGTTGAAAAATTTCACGGTCCCCGTCTGTGGCATCCGAGCTTCCTCCCTAGCGGGCTCGCCGGCCATGCCGGCGGCTCCAATTTTTCCATGCGCCGCAAGAAGATGAGACGTTCTCGCAGATTCAGTCTCCGAGCAGCCGAGCGATGTCGACGCCGGAGCGACCCGTGCCCATGGTTTGCGCAAGATACGGCAAAACTGCGCGCGCTTCCATCGCCAGCGGATAGGGAGGGTTGAGAATCACAAGGCCGCTTGCCGCGAGCGTCGCATCGCGCTGCGGCGCGCCAATCTGTAGTTCGAGGCGCAACGCACTCCCGATCCCCGCCTCCTTCAGGGCACCCTGCAGAGCGCCGAGGAATCCATTTACAACGCCGCGATCTTTGATCGGGAACCACGCCATGTAGACCCCGGTCGGCCATTTTTGCGCCGCCGTCGCCAAGCCGGCCAGCAGGTCGGCGAATTCCGTCTTCTCTTCGAATGGCGGATCGATCAGCACGAGACCGCGCCGCTCGACCGGCGGCACGAAGGCCTTGAGCGCGGTGAACCCGTCGATGGCGATGCTCTTGATGCGCCGATCGCGGCCGAACTCGGGCCGCGCCTTAAGAGCGGCGATCGCGTCTTCACGGGCGTCGCAAAAGATCATCCGGTCTTGGCGGCGCAGAAGACGGCAGGCGAGCGCCGGCGAGCCGGGATAGAGCGGCGGATCGGCGGCAAGTAGAGGCGCGACGATCGCCAGATAGGGTTCGAGGAGATCGCGGACCTCGGGTGGCGGCGCGGCCGCGACGAACCGGGCGATGCCGTTGCGCCATTCCGAGGTCTTTTCCGCCGGCTCCGCCGAGAGATTATAGATGCCATCGCCGGCGTGCGTATCTATCAGCCGAAGCGCCGCTTCCTTGCGCATGAGATAGAGGAGGATGCGCGTCAGGATCACGTGCTTGAAGACATCGGCGAAGTTGCCGGCATGGTAGGCGTGACGGTAGTTCATCCGCGCGGGTCAGCGCATCGGCGCAACAGAGATTTGCTGCGTATAGCAGAAATGGCGGGCGACTTCCGGGCAGGCGACGAAGTCGCGCAGGTCCTTGGAAAAGCAGATCCGCACTTCCGCCAATTCGCCCCGCGAACATTCGACGGCGAGCATGCCCGGCCTAAGCCGCGGATTGGCGGCGATGAAGGCGCGTTCAATGTCGAGCGGCGTCCAGGTCTCGATTTTGCGAGCGCTGGTAAACTGCGGCGGAACGGTGATCGCCGTGCGCGCCTTGCGCACG
>JBOHJJ010000030.1:0-1669 GCA_050728495.1 Methylovirgula sp. | reverse complement strand
CGTTGAGGATCGGCGTCGACATCAGCGAGCCATACACGCCGCCGTTGGTGAGCGTGAAGGTTCCGCCCTGCATCTCTTCGATCGTGAGCGATCCATCGCGGGCGCGTTTGCCGAGATCGGCGATCTTCTTTTCGATCTCCGCGAGGCTCAGGCGATCGCAATCGCGCACCACCGGCACGACAAGCCCCTTGTCGGTCCCGACCGCGATGCCGAGGTGATAATAATTCTTGTAGATAATGTCGGCGCCGTCGATCTCGGCGTTGATCGACGGAATTTCCTTCAGCGCGTTGACGCAGGCCTTGGCGAAAAAGCCCATGAAGCCGAGCTTAACAGCGTACTTCTTTTCGAAGGTATCCTTGGCGCGGGCGCGCAGCGCCATTAATCCGCTCATATCGACTTCGTTGAAGGTCGTGAGCATCGCGGCGGTGTTCTGGGCATCCTTCAGGCGGCGCGCGATGGTCTGGCGCAATTTCGTCATACGCACGCGTTCCTCGCGACGCGCATCCTCGGCAGGCGCCGGAGCGCGGACTTCAATCGGGGCCGGCTGAACCGGCGGTGTGGCAAGCGCCGCCAACACGTCGCCTTTCAGCACTTGGCCGCGCTTGCCGGAGCCGGCAACCGTCGCAAGATCGACGGCTTTGTCCGCAGCGATCTTGGCAGCGGCCGGCGCCGGTGGCATCGGGGAAGGCGGGCGCGCTGGCGAAGCGCTCTTCTCCATCGTGTTTTTCTTCGCAGTGGCGGAAACGGCACCCTCGCGGATGGCGCCGAGCAGCGCGCCCGGCGCGACGCTCTCGCCGCTCTCAACGGCGATTTCGGCGAGCACCCCGCCGGCAGGGGCGTTAACTTCGAGGGTCACCTTGTCGGTTTCGAGTTCGACGACGGGCTCGTCGATCCGTACCGCCTCGCCCGCTTGCTTGAACCAGCGCCCGACCGTCGCTTCGCTCACCGATTCACCTAGAGGCGGGACGCGGATTTCAGTCGCCATGCACAAACCCCCGATTGGAGAACACGTCGTTTATCCTAGCGCCACAGGATCACGCGGCCAATGCGTCGTCGAGAAGCGTTTTGAGTTCCGCCAAATGCTTCGGCATGAAACCCGTCGCGGTCGCCGCCGAAGCGGGGCGGGAGACGTAATAGGGGCGTTTCGTTTTGGAGCCGGCCTGCGCGAGGACCCATTCGAGGTAGGGCTCGATAAACGTCCAGGCGCCCATGTTCTTGGGCTCCTCCTGGCACCAGACGATCTGGGCATTCTTGTACTGCGCCAGTTTCTTCACCAGCGCCTTCAGCGGGCACGGATAGAGCTGCTCGAGTCGGAGCAGATAGATGTCGTCGATGCCGCGCTTGGCGCGCTCTTCGAAAAGATCGTAGTACACCTTGCCAGTGCAGAGGAGCACGCGGCGGATTTTCTCGTCCGGCACAAGCGTGATTTCCCCGCCCGTCAGCATTTCGGCGTCATCGTACAACAGACGATGGAAGCTCGTATCTACGCTGAACTCCTCAAGCCGAGAGACGGCGCGTTTGTGGCGCAGCAGCGACTTCGGTGTCATCAAGACCAGCGGCTTGCGGATGTCGCGCTTCAATTGCCGGCGCAGGATATGGAAATAATTCGACGGTGTCGTGCAATTGGCGACCTGCATATTGTCTTCGGCGCACATTTGCAGATAGCGCT
>JBOHJJ010000029.1:0-10859 GCA_050728495.1 Methylovirgula sp. | reverse complement strand
AAAATCGCGATCCGCCGAAAACGACAGTTCGATCGCCTGATCTTCGAGGGCGCGATGAAAGGCGTCGGAATCATACGGGCCGGCGCCTTCGTCGAGGAGCCCGGCGAGCAGATTGGCGAGGCCGGGCCTGCCCTTCGGGTCCTGCGCCGCGCCGCCGATCAAAACGAATTCGAGCGCCACGAGCGGCACGGCATAATCTTCGACGAGCCAGGCCTCGATGCCGCCTGGCGAAACGACGTGGCGCACGCGCGCGGCGCGCGACACCGGCACGCCCTCTGCGGTCTCCGTCTTGGAGCGTTCGCTCATACGCGCCTCACGCCGCCGCCAGCGCGGCTTCTGCGGGCAAAAGAAAGCCGGTCACGCCGCGTCGCCGGTCGAGCCAACGCGTCGCCTTTACGACATCGGCGGCGTTGACCGTCTCGATCCGCTCCGGCCAGGCGGCGACGTCGGCGAGCGACAGGCCGGTTGCAAGCGAAGCGCCATACCATTGTGCCAGCGCTACCTGGCAGTCCTGCGCATAGGTCGCGTCGGCAATGAGCCGCGTCTTGGCGCGGACGAGATCCGCCTCGGCAATGCCGTCTCTCGCCATCTCGGCGATGAGTTGTTCGATCTCGGCCTCGAGGGTCTCGAGGCTGATGCCCGGCGTCGGCATCGCGTAGACGTAAAAGCGCGTGTCGTCGAGCGCCGTACCGGCGTAATAGGTGCCGGCGGAAACAGCAATCTTTCGGTCGACGACTAGCGTCTTGAACAGCAGGCTCGCCTGGCCGCCTCCCAGATGATGGGCGAGGACTTCCAGCGCCTCCGCCTCGCCCGGCGCGGCAGTACGGTAGGAAGGAACGATGAATACCGTCTGATACGAGGGCTGTTCGACCTTTGCGTCGGCGAGCGTTACCAGCCGATGCGCGCGAATGTCGGGCTCGCGCACCCGAACGCGTTTCGGGGCTTCGCCGCGGGCGGGAATTCGCCCGTAGACGGAACCGGCGAGATCGATGACCGCGGCTGGCTCGACGTCGCCGGCGACAACGAGAATTGCATTTTCCGGCGTGTAGAAACGCTCGTAATAAGCCAGCGCGTCGGCACGCCCGAGTCCCTCAATGTCGCTCTGCCAGCCGATCACCGGAGTTCCATAGGGATGGCGGGTGAAAAGCGCCGCCTGCACCGCCTCGTTCAGCAGATCGGCGGGATCGGAATCGGTCCGCATCCGGCGCTCTTCGAGCACCACCTCGCGCTCCGGCGCGACGACCTCGTCGGTGAGCACGAGGTTCGACATGCGGTCGGCTTCGTACTCCATGCAGACTTTCAAGTGCTCCTTGGCGACGCGCTGGAAATAAGCAGTGTAGTCGGTCGAGGTGAAGGCATTCTCTTGGCCGCCGAGGTCGGCGATGAGGTCCGAAAATTCGCCCGCCGCGTGATGCTTCGTCCCCTTGAACATCAGATGTTCGAGAAAATGCGCGATACCGGACTTGCCGATCGGATCATCCGCCGAACCGTTGCGATACCACACCATGTGGGTGACCACCGGAGCCCGGTGATCGGGAACGACGACGATATCGAGCCCGTTGGCGAGCCTAGCCGAGGTGATCAGGGGGCCACCCGGGCCGGCCGGAATCGCCGTAGAAGGCGTGAGCTCGGCGGCAGCCAATTTGGACATGGATCGCTTTTCCGGAAAGGCACGAAAATTCAAAGCGCGGCGAGGCTCGGCCGCAGGCCTCTGGCGAGCCTAACCGGATGTCATATAGGAAGCAATTTGGCGAATTCTCTTGCCCCACGCCTGGAGGGAGTCTTACTCCTCGCGGTAGACGCGTTCGCGGCGTTCGTGGCGCTCCTGCGCCTCGATCGAGAAGGTCGCAATCGGGCGAGCATCGAGCCGCTTCAGCGAGATCGGCTCGCCCGTCTCCTCGCAATATCCGTAGGTGCCGTCGTCGAGCCGGCTCAGTGCCGAGTCGATCTTGGCGATCAATTTGCGCTGCCGATCACGGGCCCGAAGCTCGATGGCGCGATCGGTTTCGGAAGAAGCGCGGTCCGCCAGATCGGGCAGGTTCTCGTTGTCGTTTTGCAGGACGACCAGGGTCTCGCGCGCCTCCCGCAAGATGTCATTTTTCCACGCCAGTAGTTTGCGACGAAAATACTCGCGCTGGCGTTCACTCATGAAAGGTTCGTCTTCGGACGGTTGGTAGTCCGTATCGATTGAATCGGTCGGCACGCTTCGAATCTCCGCACCCCAAACCAAAACGCAGGCCTTATAACGAGATGCTTGCGGCGACACAATATTTGTCGCAATCCCGGTGGTAACGGGCGTCAGGCCGCGGCAGGCTCCATGGCGCGCCACAAATTTTCGCTGATCTTGTCGAGAAAGCCAGTGGTCGAAAGCCATCTCTGCTCGGCGCCGACGAGAAGAGCCAGATCCTTGGTCATATATCCGGCCTCGACCGTTTCGACGCAGACTTTTTCCAAAGTCGCGGCAAATTTTGCCAGTTCGGCATTGTCGTCGAGCTTGGCGCGGTGGGCGAGCGCCCGCGTCCAGGCGAAGATCGAGGCGATGGAATTGGTCGAAGTGTCCCTGCCCTTCTGATATTCGCGATAATGGCGCGTCACGGTGCCATGCGCGGCCTCCGCTTCGACTGTCTTTCCGTCCGGCGTCAGCAGCACCGAGGTCATGAGGCCAAGCGAGCCAAATCCTTGCGCGACCGAATCCGACTGCACGTCGCCGTCGTAATTCTTGCAGGCCCAGACATAGCCGCCCGACCATTTGAGCGCCGAGGCGACCATATCGTCGATCAGCCGGTGCTCATAGGTGATCCGCGCCGCCCGGTATTGCTCCTTGAATTCCTTTTCGTAGACCTCTTGGAAGATGTCGCGGAAGCGGCCATCGTAAAACTTCAGGATCGTGTTCTTGGTCGAAAGAAAGACCGGATATTTGCGCAGCAGCCCATAATTTAGCGAGGCGCGGGCGAAATCGCGGATCGAATCGTCGAGATTGTACATCGCGAGCGCGACGCCGGCGCCGGGGAATTGAAACACTTCCTTCTCGATCACCTTGCCGTCTTCGCCTTCGAACTTGATGGAAAGCCGCCCCTTGCCCGGCACTTTGAAGTCGACCGCCCGATATTGGTCGCCGAAGGCATGACGGCCGACGACAATCGGCGCCGTCCAGCCGGGCACGAGGCGCGGCACATTCTTGCAGATGATCGGCTCGCGGAAGATGACGCCGCCCAGGATATTGCGGATCGTCCCGTTCGGCGACCTCCACATCTCCTTGAGACCGAATTCAGCGACCCTTGCTTCATCAGGCGTAATCGTCGCGCATTTCACGCCGACGCCCCATTTCTTTACAGCGTTGGCGGCGTCGACCGTCACCCGATCGTCGGTGGCGTCGCGATTCTGAATGGAGAGGTCGTAATATTCGAGATTGATGTCGAGATACGGGTCGATGAGCTTATCGCGGATGAGGCGCCAGATGATCCGGGTCATCTCGTCGCCGTCGAGTTCGACAACGGGATTTGCGACCTTGATCTTGTTCATCGAAGGACCTTTTCGAGGAATGGCCTTTGCAATTGCGCCGCCCCTATAGCATCGCGGCGCGAGGCGGCAAAGCGTCGCCGCGGCGCAGAGCCGTGCCTCGGCGGCCGCAAATTGCGCGTGCTGCAAATGCCATATCTTGTGGCGAAGTCCTACGCGGCCTTGATCGGAGCAAAACGGCTCAGCATAGTGGAGCGAATCGTTTTGACCTTCTCCGGCTTCGCTGCGCCCCCGACCCAATGAACAGCTTGCAACGTGACCCGTGGTACGCGGCCGACCATATTCTCGCGCTCGGACGTGCCCAATTCATCGCCGATCCGATGGGTGGGCTCTATTGGCGCGAGGAACGGCTGCTCGCGGTTGCCGATCTTCACCTCGAAAAAGGCTCCGCCTATGCCGCCCGCCGCGTATTCCTGCCGCCGTACGATACGGCGACGACGCTTGCCGCGCTCGGCGTGCTCATCGCCCGCTATGCGCCGCGTGCCGTGCTGGCGCTCGGCGATTCCTTCCACGACATCGGCGGCGGCGCGCGGCTCGCGGCGCAGGATCGTGCCGCGCTCGCCCGCCTTCAACACGGCCGCGATTGGATCTGGATCGCCGGCAATCACGACCCTTTCCTTTCCGCCGATCTCGGCGGCGCACGCGCCGCCGAACTCGAGATCGGCGGCATCTCTTTCCGCCATGAGCCCGAGGCGCCGGCGGGCGCATCCGAGATCGCCGGCCATCTGCACCCCACGGCGCGCGTCGCCGGCGGCTCGGTCAGGCGGCGCTGCTTCGTCAGCGACACCCGCCGCTGCGTGCTGCCTGCCTTTGGCGCTTATGCCGGCGGCCTCAATCTGTGCGATGCCGCTTTCGCGGCGCTATTTCGGCGCGGCGGACCGGTTTTCGCCCATTTGCTCGGCCGCGACCGGATCTATCGTGTCGCGCAGGACCAGTGTCTGCCGGATTGAGAGATGGGTCCTTCTCCTGTTATGAGAGAAAGTCATTCTGTCTTCATGGGGGCCGGAATTTATGCGCAACGCAGTACGCTTGTTCGCCTCCCGACCCGGCCTGGTCAGAATTGCCGTGCTCGCCCTCGCCGCCGGCGTGCTTACCACTGTCGCGCACGCAGACCCGATGCGAATTCTCGGTACTCTCGGCGACGCCCACAAATCGGTGGGGCTCATCACCCACTACGATATCAATACCAGCGCCCATTCGCTCGACGTCGTCGCGGCGGTGCCGAGCGTTTCGCCGGTGAGCAAGGACGTCGAACGGAAGCTCGCGGATGACACGGCGCGCGAGATCTGCGGCGAAGGTACTGCCGCCGGCTTATCGGGCTGGAGTGTACGCATCTTCATGCCCGGAGAGACGAAGCCGACGGGCACTTGTCGCATGGGCGGCGGGCGTCATTGAGCTGCGCCGCCGCGAGCCGCCCTTACATCACCGTGACTTTGGCACGTTGCACCTTGCTCAGCGTCACCGGCGCGGGGGACGAAGAACTCCAGTTGCCGTTCAGCGCCGGCACTTCGTTGGCGGCGGGATCCGGCGTCTTCGCGCGGAAGGCATCCGCCATGGCTTTTGCCGCGGCAAGTTGGTTGGCGTTGAGCCGCGTACCGACGTCGTCACGTTTGCGGGCGGCATCATCGTCGCCTTGCGCAGCGACGATCGAAAACCACATGTAGGCCGCAACGAAGTTCTGCTGGACACCGAGGCCGCGGGCGAGAAGGACGGCGAGATTGTATTGGCTGTCGCGCACGCCGTATTCGGCGGCCTTCTTGAACCACTGCGCGGCGGTCGCATAATCGGGCTTGCCGTCGTCGCCGCCGTCCGCGGCGAGCACCGCGAGGTTGTGCATGGCGCGAGTGTTTCCCCGTTCGGCGGCCTTTTGGTACCACTCTCTCGCCCGGTCGAGGTCGCGCGTTACGCCGAGGCCTTTTTCGTAAAAATTGCCGAGACGATATTGGGCAGGCGCCAGGCCTTGCGCGGCGGCCTTAGCGTACCATGTCGCTGCCGCCGTGAAGTTGCGCGGCATGTGCCGGCCTTCGGCATAATTGGTCGCCAAGAGGAATTGCGCCTTGGCGTCGCCAGCCGTGGCGGCGGCTTGCGGATCGCTCTGCATAGCATAGGGCGCCGCGTCTTTCGCCCGGGGGATGGACCCAGTAGGCATTGTATCGACGCCGGGCGCAATCGGTTGCGCGCTGCCATTCGTCGGCGCAGGCGACAGGGCCGCCGTTTGCGGAACTGCGGGGGTCGGCGGCGCAGAGGTCGCGGCTGGCGGCGTGACCTTCTGCGGAACGATCATCGCAACGGCCGGAGTATCAGCGCTCGAGGAGACGCTGGTCGGCACCGCATGGCCGATTGTCTTGATGACGGCATAGGCGCCGATTGCGACGAACAAAGCGGCGAGCGAGAGAACTACAGGGCGCTTATGCTGCGCCACGACATTGCGCACTCGGCGAATAAGGCCGGCGCGGCTTTTCGGGGCGAGCGCCGAGCGCGCTTGATTTTGCTGGCCGGCGGCCGATTCGATCTGCGCGGCCTGCGCGGCGCGGCGCGCCGCCGCGATGAAGTCGGCGCGTGTCGCCGGCCCTTCCTGCTCCTGTCCACGTGTCTGGCGGACGCGGGAGGGCTCGTCGCTTCCTTCCTCGCGCTGTCCGGGAAAGCCGCTGCCCGGCTCGATCAGCAAAGCTTCGAGCGCCGCAGGCGGCGTACTCTTGCCGTCGTCGCGTCGGATGGCGCGATGCTCCGGGCCGATCTGCAAGTCTTTCAAATCCGCCAAATCGCTGGACACCGAGTTGCGCCGGGGGGCCGGCGCAAAGACCGGCGCCGGGCCGGAGGCAAGCAGCTCGTTCGAGGTTTTCGGGCGCGGCGATACATCGTCTCCCATCCCGGAGAGGCGATCGACGACCTTTTCGAGAGTCTCGTGGACTGCCTCCAAAGTCGAGGCGATGCGCCGATCGGATTCGTCCTGCACGGCGCGCATTCTTTGCAATTCCTGCCCGACGTTGGTCGGCTCGACGCCACGACCGCGGGCGGACTCCACCACCTCAAGCGCCTCGCGGCGCTCCTGTTCGAATTCGGCGAACCGCGCATTGAGCGTCTGTTCCAGCGACGCCAACGAGGAAAAACCCTTGCTCGACGTCTCGAGGCGTTGCCCAAGCTCGGCGATCTGCCGCTCCAAAGCATTGAGCACCTGCGGATCGGGCTGCAGCTTCGTCCGCTCGAGTTTCTCTGCCAACCCGCACACGAGGTCTTCGAGCAGGCGCGTGTCCGCCTCGGGGCGTGCTTCCGCGATCAACGTTGCAAGTTCGTGATGGACTTTGTCGATGCGCCGCGCCAGTGCCTCATAGCGGCCTTTGTCGTGCGTCTCGGCGAGCGCCTCTTCGATCCTAGCGGCGATCGCGTCGAGTCGTTCCCCGATCCCGCTTGCGCCGACGCCGTCGGCATCCGCCATCTCGCCGCCGTTGCGTTGCGCTTCGATGCTCTGCGCCAGTTGTTCGATTTGCCGTTCGATCCGCTCGATGGGCAGCGGCCGTGTCACGACCGCTGTCAAAAGATCGCAGATCTCCCGCGTTTGCTGCTGAATGTTTCGGAAGATCGCGGGGTCGAACTCCGAGCGGGCGACATCGTCGAGCTTGGTCCCGAGCCTCTTGAGCTCGCTCTCGATGCCCGCGATCGTGGTGCGCGGATCGACCTCCGCCAGCGGACGCCTAAGCTCGCCGACGAGCTGTTCGAGCGGCTGAACCACCGTTTCCCGGATACCTTCGTTGCGCGAAACTTCGATCCTTTGCGAGAGCGCCCGGATCGCCTGTTCGAGAGCGGCGACCGAGCCGCGCGAGGCAAGGCCGTCGAGCGCTTCCGACATGTTGGAAATTTCGCCGTGCAATTTGTCGACGTGCCAGGCGGGCGCCGGGTCGGTATAGCGCGACGCTTGTTCGCGCCGCATCTCGTCGAGCTTGGCGGAGAGCTCGGAAATCTCCCGTTGCAACTCGCCGATCGGAGCGGCGCGAATGCCGCCGCGGCGTTCGTCCAACTCTTTTTGCCGACGCGCGACTTCGGCAATAGCCGCGCCCAAAGATGGACGCGGCTTGGAGGATTGCGACCGTCTGGACGTTGGCGGCCCGGTGGCTACCGAGGTTGCGGCTGAGGCCAACAGGGAATTCAGTGTCGATTCCAACCGGTTCAATCGGCTGGCGAAGAGACGCGTTGGAACTTCCCCTGAGGAGTCACCGCGTTGCGCCTCGTGGCGCACCGCCTCCTCCTCCTGAATCTTGCCGCCCCAGGCAGCCGATCTCATCATGTTCTCTCCGGCGGGGAATCCGAAGGGCCCCAACTCAGAATCCATGTTCGGGGGAAGCGGGAAGGTACCGAATCATCATCGGCTTCGCGGCGCTCCGCCTCCGTCCTTTGAATTTCCGTAACCCCGGTAAACAGCCGGTTAACTTTGCCCGATTTTGGAACAGAGATTAACTTAAGGTTGCGTAAAGTGATTATACAATCTATCGGGGTATTATGCACTTGACAAAGTGGCCCTTTTATGAGACAACAGTCTCAAGGGGAACAAGCCATGTTGCCATCGAACGTTACCCATCCGATCTACACCGATCCAGAAAAGGCCCGCGAGTACCTGGAAGCCATCCGCTGGCCGGATGGCCCGATCTGCCCCCACTGTGGCGTCGTGAATCAGGCGACCCGCTTGCAGGGCCAAAAGCACCGCGCCGGACTGCTTCAATGCCAAGCCTGCGAAAAGCAGTTTTCCGTCACGGTCGGTACCCTTTACGAGCGCAGCCATGTTCCGCTCAATAAATGGCTCCTGGCTACCCATCTTCTTTGCAGTTCCAAAAAGGGCATTTCGGCGCATCAGCTTTACCGCGACCTAGGTTTCGGCTCCTATCGCACGGCTTGGTTCATGGCGCACCGTATCCGCGAAGGCATGCGCGCTGGCCAGCTCGATCCAATGGGCGGCGAAGGCAAAACGGTCGAAGTGGATGAGACCTATTTCGGTGACATTCCAGAGGCCAAACGCCGCCAGTTCAAGACAAGCGGCAGGCCGTTCCAAAAAAGCCCGCATGGCGTCGGTAAGAAGCGCGCTATCGTTGCCCTAGTCGAGCGCGGCGGCGCGGTTCGCTCATTTCATGCTGCAATGGCCGATGGCGAAACCGTCGCCAAGATTGTGCGCGATAACATTCACCGCGAAACTCGCCTACACACCGACGAAAGCAAGCTCTACAAAAAGATCGGCGCGGAATTCAAAGCGCACGAGACCGTCAAGCATGCTGACGACGAATATGTGCGCGGCGACGTAACCACAAACACTGTCGAGGGTTACTTCTCAATTTTCAAACGTGGCATGACCGGTGTTTATCAGCATTGCGCCGAAAAACATTTGCACCGCTATCTCGCGGAATTTGATTTTCGCTACAGTAATCGGTCGGCTCTCGGGATCGAAGATGCGGAACGCGCTGTGAAAGCACTCGAAGGAATCGCTGGCAAGCGCCTCACCTATCGGCGGATTGACGAAGCCGGACTTTAAGAGACAGGTGAAGCGTTTCCTCAAATGGCGCAGAAAAATTGGGAGTTAAGGGGGCAAAGAAATGGTCGCGAAGCGGAAGTCCAAGGCGGCACCCCGTGCGCGCCAAAGTGCGCCACCTATTCCCGAAATCCCTATGCCAGAGCCCACGCCGCCGCCCCCGACAGCGAAACCATTTTACGTCGGATTCAACTCGGAAATTAATCAGATAACTGGACCCGCGCTCATCGCTGCAATCGGTCAGCAGGTAGGTCAAGGATTCAATGAATTACACTTGATGCTCACCACGCCTGGCGGACATGTCGCACAAGGAATAGCCATTTATAATATGCTCAGGGCGCTTCCGATCTCTATAACCACTTACAACGTCGGATCAGTTAACTCGATTGGCAATGTGATTTTCCTTGCTGGCAGCAAACGCTACGCTGCAAAGACATCTAGCTTCATGTTTCATGGCGTCGGCTTCGACGTTCAATCAGCGCGGTTCGAGGAAAAAGCCTTGAAGGAAAGGCTGCAAAGTATTCAAAACGACCAGAAGCTAATCGCAGACATCATTGTACGTCATACGAAAATCACGGAAACGGAAGTCGATAAATTGTTTCTCGAGGCTGCCTTCGTCGATACGGGGGAGGCAAAACGGCGCGGGATTATTGATGATATTCTTGACGTCCAAGTGCCGACGGGGACGCCATTCATCCAGCTTGTATTCCAAAGGTAATCCGTCGTTATCATTAACGGAAAAAACGTACGGTTCCATTCGGCAATCCCCACTGATTCGGACCTCTCCAGCCAAAGTTGGTTGCCTGTCAAGTGTTTTGTGTTGTTAGCCGATAATGCCAAAAAAGCATGAAGGTTCTATTTCGCGATTTTAGCTAAGTGAATCAGTTGGTTGACACTTCGGCGGTCATAAGCAACTATCTCGCGGGCACGCGAGCAGCGGATTTCCTCTTTTTTGGCTCGGCCCTTGGCTTCCGCTTCGTCCGGGCTTTCTTGCCTATCAGGTTATGCGGCTCCGGCTTGGACGTGAGGAAATGATCCAAGACGCGCTGCTCGCGCTCGGCGATCTCTGAATCGGGCAGGCCTTCCTCTTGAGCCGCGGCGCGGGGTGAAAATTTCATGACATGGCTTCTTGCGATTTGCGGATGGCCGTCAATTAATGCCCAAGCCGCACAGGAAGGGGCGGTTGATTCGGAGTCAACCGCCCCGCGTTGCGTCGCCATGCGGCTGGCGCACCCGAGCCCGGTTCTCGACTCGCGTTGGGAGCCGGGCTCACTGTCTGAATCTACTCCATTGGCGCGGGTTTCCAAGAAGGAAACCCTTACTACCGGCCTGTCACGCACGGCCAAGATAGGGCTGCGGCGAGTTACTTTGTCAAGTGCATAATACCCTCTATCGTTGTATCGGTGATTCGGTCATTCCTTTGACGAGGGGAGCGCCATGGAGATGAATCTCAGCAACACCGCCCGATACCCACCCCGAGACATCCGAGAACCAGGGCGAGCGCATCTGGACGATTGGCGAAATGGCGCGCGAATTCCGGGTAAGCCTGCGGGCTTTGCGTTTCTACGAAGACCGTGGCCTGCTGCATCCGCGCCGCAACGGAACGGCGCGGCTTTATTCCGGCCGCGACCGGCTACACCTTCAAATGATCTTGAAAGCCAAGCAGCTTGGCTTCACGCTCGCCGAGATCCGCGAGATCCTGGCACGCGGCGACGGCGAGGCGGATCTCAACCTTCCGGCGGACCAGATCGCCGCCCAGATCGGCCATCTCGAACGTCAGCTGAGTTCGGTCGAAGCGGCGCTTGCCGAACTGCGTCGCGTGCACGAG
>JBOHJJ010000028.1:0-1735 GCA_050728495.1 Methylovirgula sp. | reverse complement strand
CCGGGCGCTGTGGAGGAAACGGTCGACGACAGCTACGGCATGGTTCGGACTGAGGCGCATTGCAGCCGCTGCGGCAGCCATTTGGGCCACGTCTTCCCGGACGGCCCACCACCCACGCATTTGCGCTACTGCATCAACGGCGTGGCGATGAATTTTGCGCCGGAATGAGAACTGCTTGGGCCCACTTTCCCCGCCGCAGCGAAGCGGAGAGCCGGGATCCAAAAGATGTGAGACGATACTGGACCCCGGATCTTCACCCGCTTCGCGGCTTCGTCCGGGGAAGCGGGAGGCAGATGCCACCTACGGAATAAACACCGCCTCGATCACTTGCAGCTGGTCGCCCATCGGATCGAGTTCGAGGCGCACGACCTCGGCCATCAGCTTGTCGCGGAACTTATAGGCACGCCGCCAGCCGTCCTCCGTGGTCGGCGGCCAGGGCGTATAGCTCTTCTTGTCCACCATGAGGGCTTCGCAGCGCAAATGCCGGCCGCGCTGCGAGCCGTGGATGTTGCGGGCGATGATGTACATGCGTGTCTCAAACGGCGCCGCTTCGGCCATTGCCCGAAGCCGCAGCTAACTTAGCGGCGTTTGCGGCGGCTGACCATGCCTCACGAATCCATTTTCAGCGCCGCGATGAAAGCCTCTTGCGGAATCTCGACTTTCCCGAACTGGCGCATGCGCTTTTTGCCGGCCTTCTGCTTTTCCAAAAGCTTGCGCTTGCGCGTTGCATCGCCGCCGTAGCATTTGGCCGTCACGTCCTTGCGCAGCGCCCGCACCGTCTCGCGGGCGATGATCTTGCCGCCGATCGCCGCCTGAATCGGGATCTGGAAGAGATGCGGCGGGATTAACTCCTTCAGCTTCTCGACCATGCCGCGGCCGCGCGTCTCGGCCCGGTCGCGATGCACCAGCATAGATAGCGCATCGACCGGCTCGCCGTTGACGAGGATCGACATCTTGACGAGGTCGCCTTCGCGATATTCGCTGATCGCATAATCGAAGCTCGCATAGCCTCGCGAGATCGACTTCAAGCGGTCGTAGAAGTCGAACACTACTTCGTTGAGCGGCAGGTCGTAGATCGCCATGGCGCGCACCCCGACATAGTTGAGATCGACCTGCACGCCGCGCCGCTCCTGGCAGAGCTTCAATACCGCGCCGAGATAATCGTCGGGGGTCAAGATCGTGGCGCGGATCCACGGCTCCTCGATCTTCTCGATCCGGCTCGGATCGGGCATATCGACGGGATTGTGCAGCGAGATCCGTCCGCCGGAACGCAGCGCGATGCGATAGATGACCGAAGGCGCCGTGGCGATGAGATCGAGGTTGAATTCGCGTTGCAGCCGCTCCTCGATGATCTCCAAATGCAGCAGGCCGAGAAATCCGCAGCGGAAGCCGAAGCCGAGCGCCGCCGAACTCTCCATTTCATAGGAAAAGCTCGCGTCGTTGAGACGCAGCCTGCCCATCGCGGCGCGCAGATCGTTGAAGTCGGCGGCATCGACCGGAAAGAGCCCACAGAAAACCACTTGCTGCGCCGGCTTGAAGCCGGGCAGGGCGGAAACGCACGGCCGCCTCTCGTCGGTGATCGTATCGCCAACGCGGGTATCGGCGACCTCCTTGATCTGCGCCGTGATGAAGCCGATCTCGCCGGGGCCGAGCTCGTCCACGTCGGCCATTTTCGGGCGGAAGACGCCGATCTTGTCGATCTCGTAATGGGCGTTGGTGCCCATCATCAGGATCT
>JBOHJJ010000027.1:0-19211 GCA_050728495.1 Methylovirgula sp. | reverse complement strand
CCGGCGAGGCGAAGACGTTGTCGACGACGAGCGTGGCGCCGGCTTCGTGCGCGATATCGGCGATCGCCGCGATGTCGTAGACTTCGAGGCAGGGGTTGGTCGGCGTTTCGAGAAAGAAGGTCTTGGTTTCACGGCGCACGGCGGCCCGCCACTGGTCGAGGTCGGCGCCGTCGACCAAAGTCGACGCAACGCCGAACCGCGGCAGCAGGTCTTCGACGACATAGAGGCAGGAACCGAACAACGCCCGCGCCGCGACGACATGATCGCCGGCCTTCAGCTGCCCCATCAATGCGGCGGTCACCGCCGCCATGCCGCTCGACGTGGCGCGCGCCGCTTCTGCTCCTTCGAGCAGGCACATGCGCTCCTCGAACATGGCGATCGTCGGATTGGAATAGCGCGAATAGACGAAACCCGGCGCTTCCCCCTTGAACCGCGCTTCGGCGGCTTCGGCGGTGTCGTAGACGAAGCCTTGGGTGAGGAAGAGCGCTTCCGAAGTCTCGCCGAACTGCGAGCGCAGCACGCCGCCGTGGACGAGCTTGGTCGCTTCCCGCCAGGTCTTGGGATCGCCAAGCTTGGGATCGCCAAGCTTCGGATCGCCAGGGGTTTTCACCATCTCCACCTCCTTTGCCGGCCCGGGCTGAGCCGCAGACGTAAACTGGCCGGAAATGGGGAGAGGCAACGAAGCCACGGCCCTTTAGTCCCTTGTTTAACGTGGCGGCAAGCCGGCCGGCCAAATGACCACGTAAGCTCTGCATAACCCTTGGCGGGCCTGTGCTCAAGCGGAAATGCGGTTGGTTTTGCGGCGCCAAAGCCCGTAAATAGCGACAATCTCAATGTCCGCAGGGAAAAATGCAATCGACCCCGCTCCTTGTCGAAGCCGAACATGCCGGACTTTTTGGCAACGCTTTCGGGCTGCTCGGACGCGACAAAATCGAGCTGATGCTGCGGCGCAATCTCATCCGCGTCCTCAGCGACGTCGAGGCCTCGCAATTGCAGCCCGCGAGCCTCGACTTGCGGCTAGGCCCACGCGCCTACCGGGTCCGGGCGAGCTTTCTGCCGGGCAAGAGCCGCAGCGTCGAAGAGCAGCTCAAAGCTTTGAAGCTGGACGAGATCAGCCTCAAAGGGCGCGGCGCGGTGCTGGAACGCGGCTGCGTCTACGTCATCCCGCTCCTCGAAACGCTGGCCCTGCCGATCAGCATCTCCGCCACCGCCAATCCGAAGAGCTCGAGCGGGCGGCTCGACATCTTCACGCGTTTGATTACCGACCGCAGCGAAATCTTTGATATTACGGAGCCAGGCTACGGCGGACAGCTTTACGCGGAGGTCTCGCCGCGCAGCTTCAGCGTGCGCGTCCGCGAAGGTTCGAAGTTGAACCAGATCCGCTTCCGGCGGCTCAATTCGCAACAGCTGCAACGCACCGACTTCGCCGTCGACGACCGCGATTTGCGTAAACGCCACCAGCAAATGCCGCTTGTCGACGGCGAATTGAACTTGCGCGGCGGCCTCGTGCTGCGCGTGGCGTTGAGCGATGAAACGCTGGAGAACAAGATCGTCGGCTATCGGGCGCAGAAACACACCGACATCATCGACGTCGATGCCGTCGCCATCTACGACGCGGCGGATTTCTGGGAGCCGATCTACGCGCGTCCCGACAAAAGGCTGATCCTCGATCCGGACGAGTTCTATATTCTCGCTTCGCAGGAGAAGCTGCATATCCCGCCCGATCTCGCCGCCGAGATGGTCCCGATCGATCCGGCGATGGGGGAATTCCGTGTGCACTACGCCGGCTTCTTCGATCCCGGCTTCGGGTTCACCGAGAGCGGCCGGCCCGGCAGCCGCGCGGTGCTCGAAGTGCGCAGCCACGAGGTGCCCTTCATCCTCGAAGATGGACAGGTCATCGGCCGCCTCGTCTTCGAGAAGATGGCGGAGGCGCCCGACGTGCTCTACGGCGCGGCGGGCACGTCGAACTATCAAGGCCAGGGCCTAAAGCTCTCCAAACACTTCCGCATGCGCTGAGGCGCTGCGTAAGGAGGAGAAGGATGGCGCCGAACTGGGCCGAGGTCGTCCAAGCGATGGCCGCGATTGCAACCATTCCGGTCGCGCTCGGTGGGACATTCTTCGTTTGGCGGCAGATCAAACATATCGAACGCACGATCCACAGCACGACGCACGAGCGCCTGACCGCGGAGAGCTTCGAGCTGTTGAAATTTCTGGCAAGCGTCCCCGACACCTACGCCTATTTCTACGAAGGGCAGCCCTTGGGGCCGGAGGATGCGCACCGAGAATTCATCTTGTATGCGACCGAAGCGATCGTGAATTACATGGAGCACATCGTCGCGCAGAAGCCGAATATGAACGCGGAAGATTGGGACGTTTGGAAGCGCTTCATCGAAGATGCCTTCAAAAGAGCGCCGGTCGTGCGGGCGCATCTAGAAAGGCACGCATCTGGTATGCTTCCGAACTCCTTGCAATCGAGGCGGCCTCGCGAATGTAGGCGGTCCTGTGAAGCCGTGTCCGCCGTGTCGTTGATCGCGTCCGCTGCATGACTTAGGATGGGGTTTCCGCGCGGGCGTAGTTCAATGGCAGAACGGCAGCTTCCCAAGCTGCATACGAGGGTTCGATTCCCTTCGCCCGCTCCAACCCAAACGCAGAAAGCGCGCCGCCCACTCACGCCACGCGAATGACTTGCCCGTCCTGCTTGGGCTGCTCGGCGCGTTTGACGCGATTGCGCCCTTCCTTCTTGGCGCGGTAAAGCGCCGTGTCAGCCAAGCCGAGCAGCGCGCTCAGCGGCTCCTCGGCATCGGGGCTTGCCGCAAGACCGCAGCTCACCGTCGCGTCAACCTCGTCGTTCTCCACGAAACCGCAGCTTTCCGCGAAAGCGATGCGTATGCGCTCGGCGCGCGCCGCCGCGGCCTCGATGCTCGATCGGGCGAGGACCGCTCCAAATTCCTCGCCGCCGATCCGGCCGAAGACGTCGTTGGGGCGGAGCGAAGTGGCGACGATTTCGCAAAATTGCCGGATGACGGCGTCCCCCACCTCGTGGCCGTGGGTATCGTTGATCGTCTTGAATCGGTCGAGGTCCCACATCATGACGGAAACGGGTAAGCTTTCGCGTCGGCATCGCGTCATCACGCGCTCGGCGGTTTCCAGGAAGGCGGTCCGGTTGGCGATGCCGGTCAAAGGATCGATGCGCGCCGCCATCCGGCTTGCCGCTTCGTTGCGTTCCTTGACGAGCGCCAGCAGGAAGACCGCGGTGCCGAGCATAAAGACGATGTTCTCGAAATGAATGATGCCGAACAAGCTCACGACCGATGGCACCGTTCCCTGGGCGAGCGAGCCGCTGGCCACGCTATAGGCTCCGAGCAGAAAGACGGCGGCGTGCACGCCCGTCAAAATGACAATCGGCGTTCGTGCCGCGAGCCGTTCCTTGCGCCCGCGCCATAAGGTAGCTGCGGCGGCGAAGAGATAGGCGCTTGCTGCCGCGAGGCTCAGCGCGCCGGCGACATGCCGCGTTGCTGGAACACTGATCGCCAGCGCCACGGCGGCTGCGCCGAGAAGGACGACGATGAGCGGCGCGGGCTTGCGGTCGAGACTTTGCGCCGCCTTCCATATCAGGCCCGGCGTGAAGGCCAAGACGATGCTGCCAAAAAGCGGCGAGATCGGCTGATGCGACAGCGATCCGAGGATCAAGAAAAGGATGCCGATGCCGGTGCCGATGTCGGCGATGCCCCAGATCGCCAGCGCCGAAATCTTGCGGTTCTGGGTCCAGGCGACGAGCAGGGTCGCGCCGGCGCAGGCCGCAACGAAACATCCCATCAACATCAACGTCGTGATGTCGAGATTCATGATCCGATCAACCAAGGCATCTTGCGAAATGCACTCTTTTGGCGCGCGGCGACGCAGCCCCCCATCCGCGCGGATGACGCTGCCTTCTTGTCAGACGCTTGGTGAAAAATCGGTGCCGAGATGCCTAGAATTGTCGGCGACATGCTCGCCGGGATACGCCCATCCTGCGGCATTTTCGCCGCGTGACGATGCGGAACGGCGCGCTCGCCTGTCGCGCGCTAACCTTCCGCGTCGCCTTTCTCGTCGGCGCGCATCACGTCGCGCAGGTTCTGCCAATGTCGCAGACCCTCATGTGCGCCGAGCAGCGCAAGCGCCAGGACGAACGGGACGAGGTAATAGATAATGCGGAACAGCAGTAGCGAGGCGAGTAAAGCTGCCTGCGAGGGAACCGGCACGGCCTTCAACATGGTCGCTTCAAAGACTCCGATTCCGCCTGGCGCATAGCTCGCGATGCCGAGCGCGCAGCCAAAGACGTAAACTGCGGCGAAGGTGATGAAATCAAGTACCCGCGGCGCCGGCAATAGGACGTAGAGAACGCCCGCCGCCGAACAAAGATCGATCACGCCGAGCACGATTTGCCCGAGCGTCAAGTTGAAGCCGGGGAGCTCGAGCTTGAATCCCTGGATGCGCGTCTTGCGGTGGCCGAGCGAAACCCACGTCAAATAGGCGATGAGCGCGCCAAGCGCGCCGACCCCGATCAGAGCGTTAACATGTGGATCGAAGTGATCGATGTTGCTGATCGTCGTGCTGCGCGCCAAGAGAGTGACGCCGATGACGAGCGCCATGCCGAGCCAATAGGTGACGCCGGCAATGATGGTGAGGCTGGCGATCTTGGCCGCGGTCAGGCCGGCTTGCGAATAGATCCAGTAGCGCACCGTGCCGGCGGTAATCAGCGGAAAACCGAGCGTGAAGCAGATCGCGTAGCTCGTGAACGAAGCGAGCGCCGTGGTCGGGTAGGGAACCTTCTGGCGTAGTTGCAGCAAAGCGACGCCGTCGTAGCCGGTCAACGCCAGAAACGAGAGGCAGGTGAGCCCGGCGGCGGCGAGGATCTGCTCGTTGCTTGTCGCCGCGATCGCGTCGCGCAGCTCGACGAGATTGATGTGGCGCAAGGTACGAACGAGCACGAAGATCGCGAGCGCCGCGATGCCGAGGCTGAAGGAAGCGCCGATGTAGGTAGCGATGCTGCGGTGGCGTGACTTGCTGCCGTGACGCAGGCTCGCGAGCCAGGTCTTGAGATTAGGGGGACGGCGCGCGCGCGGGCCGACGCCGGATCCGGCCTTGTCCGGCCCCGGCTCTTTGTTTCCGCCCATGATCTTTTCCGGCTTCATCGTGTGGGCCGGGTTATGCGGCCCGAAAGCGGCCGCGGCAAGTCCTCCCACGCGGCGGCGGAAAAACCATGACGGAGCTGGGAACCGGCATCACGCGGAAAAATCGGTGCCCGCCGAGACCCGCGCCCACTTCAAAATCTCGGCAGTGAGCGCGCCAAGTTTGTCGCCGGCGAGCCGCAAAGCGTCGGGGCCGAGCAAAAGATGCAGCGGCGGCTCCTCCGATTCGACCGCAAGAATGATGGCGTCGGCCGCTTTGCGCGGATCGCCCGCCTGCAGGCCGTTGCGCTCGGCAAGCATACGTCGGAAAGCACCCGCGGATGGCTCATAGTCGGCGATCGTATCTTCGACGTGTTGCATGGAACGCCCCGCCCAGTCGGTGCGAAAACCGCCCGGCTCAACGATCGTCACCTTGATGCCGAGGTGCTTGACTTCCTTGGCGAGCGACTCGGAAATGCCTTCGAGCGCGAACTTACTGCCGTGATAGGCGCCGATGCCGGGGAAGGCGGTGAGCCCGCCGATCGAACTGATATTCACGATATGGCCGCGGTGCCGCGCCCGCATCAAGGGCAGCACCGCTTGCATCATGGCCACGGCGCCGAAGACGTTGACCTCGAACTGGGCGCGGAATTCGGCGAGGCTTGCCTCTTCGAGCGCGCCTTCGAACCCGTAGCCGGCATTGTTGACGAGCACGTCGATGCCGCCCAATTTCTGTTCGGCGTCTTGGACGCCTTGGCGGACCGCTTTCTCGTCGGTGACGTCGAGCAGGATCGCGAACGCTTTGCCGGGCGCAATCGCTTCGAATGCGCTTTTGTCCTTTTCCCTCCGAACGGTGCCGGCGACGGAGCCGCCCTTCTTCACAACCGCTTCGGCCAACGCCCGGCCGAATCCGCTGCTGACGCCGGTGATTAACCAGGTAGACATGTCGTTGCTCCGTGCTGACGCCGCTATTGGAACCCGACGATCGGGTGCGGCACATAAGGGGATTCAAGCTTGGCGATTTCGTCGGCGCTCAAATGCAGCGACAACGCGGCGACGGCGTCGTCGAGATGCCGCGGCTTCGAGGCGCCGATGATCGGCGAAGTGACGCCGTTCTTCCGCAACAGCCAGGCGAGTGCCACTTGCGCGCGCGGCACGCCGCGCGCCTTGGCGATTTCGCCGACCCGCGCCACGATGTCGCGATCGGAATTCGAAACGCCGTAGAGCGTCTTGCCGAAGACGTCGGTCCTTTGCCGCTCGGTCGACTCGTCCCAATCACGCGCCAGGCGGCCGCGCGCCAGCGGGCTCCACGGCAGAACCGCAACGTTCTGGTCGATGCAGAGCGGCAACATTTCCCGCTCTTCCTCGCGGTTCAGCAAATTCAGATGGTTCTGCATGCTGACGAATTCGGTCCAACCGTGAAGACGCGACGTATAGAGCGCCTTGGCGAATTGCCACGCGTACATGGAGGAAGCACCGATGTAGCGCGCCTTGCCGGATTTGACGACATCGTGCAGCGCTTCGAGTGTCTCGGCGATCGGCACGTTCGGGTCCCAGCGGTGGATCTGGTAAAGGTCCACGAAATCCGTGCCGAGCCTGCGCAGACTGTTGTCGATCTCGGCCAAAATGGCGCGCCGTGAGAGTCCGGTGCCGTTCGGACCCGGACGCATGCGGCCATGCACTTTGGTGGCGATCACCACCTCGTCGCGCTTGCCCAGGTCCTTGAGGACGCGGCCGACGATCTCCTCCGACGTGCCGTCGGAATAGACGTTCGCGGTATCGAAAAAATTGATACCGAGATCGAGCGCCTTTTTGAGGATCGGCCGGCTCTCGGCTTCATCAAGCGTCCAAGGATGCTGCCCGCGGTCCGCCACGCCGAAGGTCATGCAACCGAGACAAACGCGCGAGACCTCGAGGCCGGTATGGCCGAGCTTCACATAGTCCATTCACAATCTCCACGCGGCAAGATGGGCAGGGGCAGTTGGAAAGCCGCTCACACGAGCTTGAGGCGAACCGGAACGTTGTTGCGCGTCGCGTTGGAATAGGGACAGACCTGATGCGCCTTTTCCACCAGGGTCTCCGCGTCGCCGCGCGCGAGGCCCGGCAGAGAAATGTCGAGCTCGACATCGAGACCGAACCCGCCTTCCGAGCGCGGCCCGATACCGACCGTGGCTGTTACCGAAGTGTCGGCCGGCACTTTCGGACCGCCTTGGGAAGCCACGAATTTCATCGCGCTCAGGAAACAGGCCGAATATCCGGCAGCGAAAAGCTGTTCGGGATTGTTGCCGGGATTGCCGGCGCCGCCGAGCTCTTTCGGCGTCGCAAGCTTGACGTCAAACGTGCCGTCTTTGGTGGCGGCATGACCGTCGCGTCCGCCCGTGGCGGTGGCGGTGGTCCGATAGAGAACGTTGACGGACATGGAACTCCCTTTCGGTGGTTGCTGAAATAGTCGGCGGCGATCCGCGTGTCTTGGAGAAACCTGCGCAAACATGTGCGGGCTTGCTCCCCGCCTCATATAGGTGGAGACAAGCTGCAGGCCCAGGCCAGCGTCAGCCCGGCGTTACATGGTTTTCACCGAAGCTGTTGATCCGAGATCCGTGCAGGCTATGCGGGCGTTATTTCGATGGGAATTGCGCCCAAAAAATCGCGCTTGCCGAGTTCGACGCCGCAATGACGCAGGATTCCATATGCGGTCGCAACATGAAAATAGAAGTTGGGCAGCACAAAGTGCACCAGATAGTCACCGCCCTTCATGTGCCCGACTTTGTTTGGTCCGAACGGAAACGTGATCTCACGCTGCGCCGATGCGCCGATCGCCTTCGCATCGAGCGTCTTCAGAAACGCGACCGTCTTGGCAAGCCGCGCCCGCAGCTGATCGAGCGTCGTCTCGTCGTCTTCAAAACGCGGTGGCTCTACTCCGGCGAGCCGCGCCGAGCCGTTCTTGGCCTGATCGGTCGCGATCTGCACCTGCCGGACGAAAGGAAACATGTCGGGCGCAAGCCGGAAATTGAGAAGCACGCAAGGATCGATCTTCTTGGCCGTGGCGAAGGCGTCGGCCTTGTCGAGCAGGCTGGAAAGCGTGCCAAGACCAACGAGAAAGGCGGGAATGGATGCTTCGGAAAGCGAAAATGCCATGGGACCGACCTCATTTCCATGGGGTAATGGCGGGCGCGCGGCGGGCCGACCCCATCGAGCCCGTCGCCAAGGATTGCATTCTTGCGCTGCCCCGATAAAGCATAACAAGCTCGAGTTATCCAGAATCATGAGTTTGGCGTGAGCGCGGCCTTGAAAGCGGCCGATTCCGACCTCAAACGGCAAACTCGGGCGGCGGGCCGCTCCCTCCATTCGGTTCGCTAATGTTCGCCAGGACCTCGACTTCTTCGCTTGCCGTCGCGATTCTTGCGATGTCGGTTGCCACAATGCCGGCGACGGCCGAAGTGATCCGGGCGCGCTATTCGGTCACCCTCATCGGACTGCGTATCGGCGAGGCGGATGCGATCGGGGCGATCGAGCGCGCCGCTTACCGCATCAATCTCGACGCCAGACTTACCGGCATTGCTGCCTGGCTGGCACATCTGAGAATGGCGCTCACATCGTCCGGCGAAATCCGCAGAGGCCTCGTTCTGCCGACCGCCTACGCCACGACCGCCGCCAATTCCTACGGGATCCGCACGATCCGCATGGCGCTCGATGCGGGGACGGTGCGCGCCGTCGAGATCTCGCCGCCTTTCGACGACAAAGAGCCGCGCGTTCCGGTCACTGCCGCGAATAAGCGTAACGTGCTCGATCCGACAAGCGCACTCATCATGGCGGTGCCGGCAGGCGAGCCGCTGGTCGGGCCGGCCGCCTGCAACCGCACTCTGCCGGTCTATGACGGGGTCGTGCGTTTCGACGTGATGATGTCGTTCACCGGAATCCGCCACGTGTCGGTCAAAGGCTATACCGGGCCGGTTTCGGTCTGCGCGGTGCGCTATCGGCCGATCTCCGGCCACCGGATCGATTCCCGCGCGACCAAGTTCATGGCCGAAAACCGCGACATCGAAGCGTGGCTCGCGCCGGTTCGAGCGGCGCACGTCGTCGTTCCTTTCCATGTCGCCCTGCGTACGCTTGCCGGAATGGCGGAAGTCAACGCCGTCGAATTTTCGGTCGAGCCGGATTCCGCCGCCACCAAGGCAGAGCGCTGATTGGCCTGCAGGGTGTTCGCTGACCAAAGGTGGGGATTGACAAAAAGGCGCTTTGGAGTCCGTTCCGATTGCGCCCACATGTGAGGGGCGGAGGGCCTCGCGAACGCCGATTTCGCAAGCGGTAGCGACGATTTCGAGTGGGTATCAAAATCTGGTGGTGAACAAAAGCGGATTGGGCGCCCGTCAGCGATTCGGCCGCGATTCGTTCGGCAATCGTTCAAAACGTCAAAGAGTTGCGGCCACGGCGAGAAAACTGCTGCAATATGATACAGATCGGCGTCAAACTGCCGACCGCGGGGCAGCGCGCAAATTGCCGTCTTGCCGCAGATATTGGGGCATTTCCGTTTATATACCGGGCTGTTAGCTTGCCATCGCACGGCGAATTCTTGCTTTCGCGGCCGCGACGTTGTTACCGCGGCTTCTTTACCTCATATCTCAAGCTCTTGAGACAACGACCGAATCGATGAACGTTCCGCTCTCCGCCGTAAACCTGCATCCTTTCGAACGCACGAGGGGCGTGCGCGCGGTGCTCGGGCCGACCAACACCGGCAAGACGCATTATGCGACGGAGCGCATGCTTGGGCATCCGAGCGGGATCATCGGTTTGCCGCTGCGCCTTTTGGCGCGCGAGGTCTATAATCGAGTCGTCGAACGGGTCGGCGCCGCGGCGGTCGCACTGATCACCGGCGAAGAAAAGATCAAGCCGAAAACGGCGCGCTATTTCATTTCAACCGTCGAGGCCATGCCGCGCGACCTCGATGTCGCGTTCGTCGCGATCGACGAGATCCAGCTTGCCGGCGATCTCGACCGCGGTCACATTTTCACCGATCGCCTGCTCAACCGACGCGGCAGCGAGGAGACCTTGCTAGTCGGCGCCTCGACCATGCAGCGCCGTGTCGAAGAACTTTTCCCCGGCGCGCCAATCTTGTCGCGGCCGCGGCTTTCCAAGCTCGGCTTCGCCGGGAGCAAGAAGATTTCACGGCTGCCGCCGCGCACGGCGATCGTCGCTTTCTCGGTCGAGGAAGTCTATGCGATCGCCGAATGGATCCGCCGCCAGCGAGGCGGCGCCGCCGTCGTTCTCGGGGCGCTGTCACCGCGCACTCGCAACGCCCAAGTCGAGATTTACCAGAGTGGCGACGTTGATTACATCGTCGCCACCGATGCGATCGGCATGGGCCTCAATCTCGATGTCGACCATATTGCCTTTGCCTCGGACCGTAAGTTCGACGGTTGGCAATACCGGCGTCTCATCCCGGCCGAATTCGGTCAAATCGCCGGCCGCGCCGGCCGTCACATGCGCGCCGGCGCGTTCGGCACGACCGGACGCTGCCCGCCGTTCGACGCCGACCTCGTCGAGGCGCTCGAGGAACACCGCTTCGAACCCGTGAACATGCTGCAATGGCGAAACACGGATCTTGATTTTGCTTCGATTCCCGCGCTTGTCGCTTCCCTCGACGCAGCGCCCGTGGAGCGCAGCCTTATCCGCGGCCCGCTTGCCGAGGACCAGATGGTACTCGATGCGTTGAGCCGCGACCCCAAGGTGATGCGGGAGACGAAGACGCGGGCCGACGTGGCGCGGCTCTGGAATACCTGCCAAATTCCCGATTATCGAAAATTATCGCCTGCCGCGCATGCGGAACTGGTGCATTCGATCTACGGTTTTATTGTCCGGGCCGGCCACATTCCGGAAGATTGGTTTGCCCGTCATATTTCCGAACTCGACCGTGTCGATGGCGACATCGATACTCTGTCGGCGCGCATCGCTCAGGTCAGAACCTGGACTTTTATCGCCAATCGGCCCGATTGGCTAGGCGATCCCGAGCATTGGCAGGGCGTCACGCGTCAGGTAGAGGACACGTTGTCGGATGCTCTTCACGAGCGCCTCGCCCAAAGGTTTGTTGACCGCAGGACGAGCGTTCTGATGCGCCGCTTACGAGAGAACGCGATGTTGGAGGCGGAGATCACCACAAGCGGCGACGTCCTGGTCGAAGACCAGCATGTCGGGCATCTTTCCGGATTCCGCTTTGCACCGGACCCGCAGGCGGACGGCGAAGCGGCCAAGACGCTCAATGCCGCCGCCCAAAAGGCGCTGGCGAGCGAGATCGAAGGACGCGCCCGGCGCGTCCATGAAGCCGTCGATGAAGCCTTCGTGCTCGCCAACGACGGCATGATCCGCTGGCTCGGCGAGCCGATCGGCAACATCGTAGCGGGGGAAAAATTGCTTGAGCCCCGCGCCACCGTTCTCGCCGATGAACAATTGACCGGGCCTCTCTTAGAGATGGTGCAGCGCCGGCTCGATCTGTGGCTCGCCCAGCACGTCAAGAAATTGCTGGGGCCGCTCAGTGAACTGGAAAAGGGCGAAGGGCTCGAGGGCATCGCCCGCGGGATTGCCTTCCGCGTCGCCGAGTCGCTCGGCGTTCTCGAACGTGCGCAGGTCGCCGACGACGTCAAGAACCTGCCGCAGGAAGCGCGCGCCGCGTTGCGCAAGCTTGGCGTGCGATTCGGCGCCTATCATCTCTATCTTCCGGTCCTGCTGCGGCCGGCGCCGCGCGCCTTTGCCGCGCAGCTTTGGGCGTTGCGCAACGGCGGCGTCGAAGGCGCGAGCCAGGCGGAAGTGCCGCATCTCGCCGCCTCCGGGCGAACCTCTTTCGTCGCAGACCAAGGGGCGCCGAGGGGCTTTTACCGCGCCGCCGGTTTCCACGTTTGTGGCGAGCGCGCTGTGCGCGTCGACATTCTCGAACGTCTTGCCGATCTGATACGGCCGGCGATTTCCTACCGTCCCGGTGCCTCGGCGGGGGAGCCGCCGTCCGGCGCCGCCGACCGCGATGGATTCGTGGTCACCGTCGCCATGACATCGCTTGCCGGCTGTGCCGGCGAAAGTTTCGCATCGATCTTGCGCGCGCTCGGCTACTTCTGCGAACGCCGCAAAGGACCGGCGATCAGCCTCACTGCGGGCTTGCCGGCGGCCGACTCGCCAATCGCCGGGCCACCGGCGGAGTCCGCGTCGGCGGATACGGCCGGAGCCCCAAGCGAAACGGAGGCGGAACCGCCATCCACAACGGCCGAGGTTGCGGAAATCGCCGCGCAAGCTTTGCCCGACCCAAGCGGCCCGGCAAGCCAAGCCGTGATGGCCGCGAACACATCGATCGAACGAAGCGCGGCAACGCTCACGGATGCGACGCTGATCGACGTATGGCGACCGCACCATCCGCCACGGCCGAAGCATAAACAGCGCACGCACGCGCCAAACGGACATGGAAGCGGCGACATGACCCGGCCGCAACCGATGCGAGTTGAACATAAACCCCGAGGCCAGCCTGACCATCCTGCGCGTGCCGTATCGCCGGCGCCGCACCCGGGGGGACGCAAGGTCCGCGATTTGCAATCCGGCGAACGTCGGCAGAAAAAGACCTTATGGGCCTCGACGGAGAAGTCGCGCGACGCTGCGCCCGATCCCAATTCGCCGTTTGCGAAACTGCTCGCTTTAAAAGAGCAGATGGAGAGCCGCGGGAAGAGCTAGCAATCAGGCCACGGAATTTGACTTGAGCGGGATGACCCGACGCGTAGAGTCTCGCAATGAACGACATGGTTGTCAGTGCCGTTCAAGGGTCTAAAAGGGCCTTCTTTAAAAGCACTCTCGTAAATGGGGGTATCGGTGGAAGCGCAAGTTCCGGAGCAGACCGAGCTCGTCGATCAGATCGTAGACGTGATCGTCTCCGAGGGCATGATCGACCGCGACAAGATCAAAATGGACGCAACGATTGAGAGCCTCGGCCTAAAGTCCATCGACATCGTGATGATCTTGACCGCACTGGAAGAGAAGTTCGACGTTTATATCCCAATGGACGGACCCTTCCACGAGGCAAAGGACGTAAAAAGCCTGATCAATGCTATGGCCGCCTACATCAGCAAAGAAAAGACGAGCTGAATGGCCGAGCGAAAGGTTGTCGTTACCGGTATGGGCGCCGTCTCGGCGGCGGGCGTCGGAGCAAAAGCTTTGTGGCAGGCGGCGCGTGACGGCCGCCCGTGCATATCCGAGGTGATCTTCCCGCGACCGTCGCGCGGTCGCATCCGCCAAGTGGCGCAGGTACGCGATTTCGATCCCGAGGCCTACATCGAACCGGAACTCCTGCCGCTCACCGATCCGGTGATCCGCTATCTTATCGTCGCCGCGGATGAAGCGGCACGCGATGCGGGCCTGTCGCGCGATGCGTTGAAGGGCGCACGCACCGCGACCATCATCGGCACGGGCGTAGGCGGAATTACCACGACCGAAGAGAACCATCACGAGGTCCTCGTCAAAGAGAGGCGCCCCGATCCGCTCACCATCCTCAAACTCATCCCGAGTTCCTGCGCGGCAATGGTGAGCATGCGCTACGGCACGAACGGCCCATGTTATGCGATCGCCAGCGCCTGTTCCTCGGCGACCCAAGCAATCGGCACCGGCGCGCATATGATCCGCGCTGGGCTGATGGACCGCGCTATCGTCGGCGGCACCGAGGATTGCCTGACGATCGGCGGCATGCTCGCCTGGGAAAGCCTGCGGGTTTTGACTCCAACCCTGTGCCGGCCGTTTTCGAAGGACCGCAACGGCATGGTGCTCGGCGCCGGCGCCGGCGTGTTTATTCTTGAGGCCGAGGAGATCGCGGTAGCGCGCAATGCCCGCATCCTGGCTGAGCTTGCTGGCTACGGCACATCGAGCGACGCCAAGGATCCCGTGCGTCCGGACGCGGAAGGGGCAGCCGCCTCGATGCGCAACGCGCTCGCCGACGGCGGTGTCGACGCCGAGGAGATCGACTACATCAACGCACATGGCACCGGCACGACGGTCAACGACATCACCGAATCCGAAGCGATCCGTCGGGTCTTCGGTAAGCGCACGCCGCAAATTCCGATCTCTTCGACGAAACCGATCCATGGTCACGCATTAGGGGCGGGCGGTGCGCTTGAACTCGTCGTGACGCTCGGCGCCTTGCACGAAGGCGTCGCGCCGCCGACGATCAACTGGCGCGTCGCCGACGAGAAATGTCCGATCGACGCCATCCCGAACGAAGCGCGGCCGGTTGCCATGCGCATCGCGATGTCCAATTCATTCGCCTTCGGAGGAATCAATGCGGTCCTCGTCCTGCGCCGCGTCGAAGCCGCTTGAGGCCGGCGGCGCCAATCGTAAGTCCGGCGTCCGCAGTGTCGGCCGATAGTTCAAGGGAATCGCCGCTCCATCTCGGCCCGTTCACGGTTCGCATCGAAACGGAGGCGAGCGAAGCCTTCGGTCGCGCGACAGGCGGCAGGGCCGGGGGCGTTCCCTTCACTTTTCCGGTGCGTTGGCTGGCGCATCCGGACATCCGCGCCGCCGCGGCGCGGCTGATCGGCGAAGCGGAATGGGTTCCGATCCATGAATCGCAGAGTTTCGATGTTCGACGTTCACTCGAAACCGCGGTCGATTATCGCATGCGGATCGAGATGTGGCGTGAAGCGAAGCCGCCGCGCCTTCTTCTGCACGCCGAGGTCGCAACGGATGCGGGCGAACTCTGTCTTGCGATGGAAATGATGCTACGGATCGTGTCGACAGTGAGCGACGGGGGCGCCGTGCAATGAGCAGCGAACATTCCGTCAGTCCGCCGCGCACCGGCGAAAACATCCCGGCGCGCGTCGCACATTTCGATCTTGCCGACCTGCGGCGCTATGCGGAAGTTTCGGGCGACGACAATCCCATCCACATTGACGTCGCTCTGGCGCGGCGCGCCGGTTTCGAAGCGCCGCCGGTTCACGGCATGCTGCTGATGAGCGCCTTCGAGCCGGCGCTCGATGCATGGCGCACCGGCTTGGCGCTGCGGCGGCTCTCCGCCAAATTTCTGCGCCCGGTACTCGCCGGCGAGAGTGTCGAGATCTCCGGACGCGTCGTCGAGGCCGGCGAGGACCGTGCGCTCGTGCGTCTCTTGGCGCGCAACGGCCGGCGTGAGATCGTCGTCATCGCCGAAGCCGTGCTCGCCAAGCCCTGAGATGTTGGAGCGTCGCACCATTCTTATCACCGGCGCTTCGAGCGGCATCGGCCGCGCGCTGGCGTTGGCCTATGCGGGGCCGGGGGTGCGTCTTGCCTTGATCGGGCGCAATGCCGAACGCCTGCGCGACTGTGCTGGGGCGGCCGAGGCCAAAGGGGCGGAGGTCGTTACGGCGCGGCTCGACGTGCGCGATCGCGACTCGATGCAAGCCTGGATCGCGACGCAGGACGAGGCCCGCCCCTTCGACCTTGCGATCGCCAATGCCGGAATCACGAGCGGGCTTGCGAACAAAGGCGTGAACGAAGATCCGGAAGCCGTGCGGGCGCTGCTGGCGACCAATCTTTTCGGCGTCTTGCACACCGTCGAACCGCTGATCGGTCCGATGTGCGCCCGCGGCCGGGGGCAGCTCGCCTTCATCGGTTCGATCGCCGGATTGCAGGGCTTGCCGTTTTCGCCCGCGTATTGCGCCAGCAAGGCGGCGGTGCACGCCTATGCGGAGTCGCTACGCGGCCGCCTCGAAGGGCACGGTGTCGTCGTGAGCCTCGTCATCCCCGGTTTCGTGAAAACGCCGTTGAACGAGTCGATTAGGGCGGCAAAACCGCTCGAAATCGGCGAGGCGCAAGCCGCGAACATCATTCGCCGCGGACTTTCACGCGGCAAAGCGACGATTGCATTCCCAATGTCGCTTTATCTCGTCGCGCGGCTGTCCCGTTTTCTACCGCCGCGGCTCGTGGATCGGCTCTTTGCTCAATTCGACGTGAACGTACCGGAAACTCACGAAAGACTGCGCCACTAATCGCCTCGGCGTGTTATTCCGCTTGTTATTGCACTGCATTTTGTGTTGAAATTGATGGGGTTAGAGGGGGGACATTGGCTTTGCTCACGATCCATGCGTTGCGGATCTTTTTTGATGCGATTCTGACGACCTCTGTCCTTGGTCTCGCCTTCGTCGGCGGTAGTTTCCTGCTTCTGATTGCGATCAACATCCTCGAACTTCTCGGCGGCGCGCGTTGGCGCGCGCCGTTGCCTCCGGCCAAAATCGCCGAGGACGATTTACCGGACGTGCTGGTGCAAATTCCCATCTTCAATGAGGCGGAGATGGTCGCCGACGCGCTGCATAGCGCCGCCGCGCTCGACTGGCCGAGGGACAAGCTGCATATCCAACTCCTCGACGACAGCACCGACGAGAGTTCCGTCATCGCCGCGAACGTGGCCCGGGAGTTACGCGGCGAGGGCTTCGATGTTACGCATCTGCGCCGCGAGGATCGCAATGGCTTCAAGGCCGGCGCGCTGGCAGCAGGACTCGCCATCAGCGACGCGCCGATCATCGCCATGCTCGACGTCGATTTCCGGCCGCCGCGCAATTGGCTGCGCGTCGCGGTGCCGTATCTTCTGGCGGATCGCAGCGCCGCCTTCCTGCAGTCGCGCTGCGAATTCATGAACTACCGGACGAATTGGCTGACGCGCGTGCAGGGCCTCATGTTCGACGCGCATTTTCTCATGGAACAGGCGACGCGCTATCGGGCCGGCTGGCTCTTCCAGTTCAACGGCACCGGCGGTCTCTGGCGGCGCACCGCGATCGAGGATGCCGGTGGCTGGTCGGGGGATTCGCTGTGCGAGGACCTCGATCTGACGGTGCGCGTCGGGCTTGCCGACTGGCACGGGATCTTTCTGATGGAACCGGCGATCCCCGGCCTCGTACCGGAGCAAGTGCGCCATTGGCGCGTGCAGCAGCGGCGCTGGTCGAACGGTTTCGTGCAGGTGGCGCGCAAACTCTTCCTGGAAGTCTGGCTCTCGCATTGGTCGATCCGCCGCAAAATCTCGGCAAGCGCCTTAATCCTCGTGCAGGCCTTCTATCCGCTCGTCGCGATCGCCACGGTCACCTTTGTCATTTGCCTTATGCTGCGCGGGCTGCACCCGCATCCCTATCTGCCGATGATGGAATTCCTGTTGGCGCTCGTTCTGCTCGTTTCCGTAGGTATGTCTTTCGTGCCCTACATCGTTCTGCGGCGCGGCACGCTCGCACAATACGTGGTAACCCTCGCCTCGGTCCCCCCGCTCCTCATCTATCTCAGCGTTTCCAACGCGCCCTCGATCGTAAGCACGCTCTTCGGCTGGCGCGAGCAGTTCAAGCGCACGCCCAAGACGCGGCACGTCGCGACAAGACCGACGACGATCGGCAAGTGAGGAGCTTCAGGCGGTTCGCGCGCGGTTCGCGGCGCTGCGGTCGACCCGCGAGTAGAGCGTATAGCGCTTGTCGAAGATGAAGGTGAAAAACAGCTTCGTCCACGAGCGATGATATTTCAGGTGATCGTAGAATTCCGGCGCCATCCGCTTCAATTCCGGCAGCCGCGTCCAGGGGATTTCCGGAAAATCGTGGTGCTCATTGTGGTAGCCGATGTTGAGCGCGATTTTGTTCAAAGGTCCGTAATAGTCGTAGGTCTCCTGCTCCGGATCGAAGGTGAAATGCTCCTGGATCCAGCGCGCGCCGAGCGGATGCAGCCCGACCGAGAACCAGAACGACGCAAACAGATAAATCGGCGCGATCGCGCCGAAGAAATGCAAGATCGCGACATCGTAGGCGATGATCACCGCGGTATTGATGTAGGTCCAACGTCCGCCGAAGGGAACTGTGCCCTTCAGCCGGGCGAGCCGGGTGATTTGCAGGAACGCGAAACAGAACAGCCAGAGCGCTTTACCGTACCAGCGGTTGCCGACGAGGTGCGCTTCGGTATGGCCGGGCAGGTCGGCGTCGTAGTCGTAGTCGCCGAGATGCGAGTGGTGCTTCTGGTGGTAGCAGCGAAAGCCCATCGCCGTCGGGAACGTGTTGGGCAGATCGGCGAGGATAGCCACCCATTTGTTGGCGGTCGGAGATTTGAAGATCGTGTTGTGAACCGCGTCGTGGATGACCACAAACATGGCGTGGTTGGCGAACGCGCCGATTGCATAGGCGGCGAGGATCGCAAGCCACCAATAATGCACGCCAAGATGCCCGAAGAACGCCGCGAGCGCCGTCTGGCCGAGAACGACGCCCACGGTGATGACCGCGGTCCAGTGATCCTGGCCGATCAACGCGGCAATCTCGGGATGCGCGGCCAGAATTGCCTTGCGGCGCTGCGGATGCGGCCGCATCTGTTCGGCCTTGAGGAAGGTCTCGGGGAGCTGTTCGGCTCCTGATCCTTGCTCTCGAACCGCAATATTCACGTGCAGTCTCCGCTTTCAGGATGCTCCTTCTTCGATACATCGGCTTGCGCCGAAAGTCGATCCTCGCGACGTCCAGCCGCAGAGATTGGAAGCCGACCAAATTCGCAGCAAGCCAACCGGAATTCAATCATCTATCCCGTTGCCCCCGCCGCTGCGGCGCTTGGCGCTGAGAGGTCCTTCTCGTAGATGCGGTGGACCTTGTCGATGCGCGCGCCGGAAAGTTCGATCGGGCGGCGCATGCCGAGATTGTCCTCCAGAACCCAGCCGAATTCGACGTGCTCCATGCTGGCGTATCGGCTGGAACGGCGCCGGCATTCCTCGATAAAGGCAAGGATGACTGCGCCGCCAGCCGCCTTGCGGTGCAAGGCGCGGCGCACCCCGAAGAGACAGAGCCGTCCCGACTGGAACCGATGCTTGCGGATCCGCGAAATCAGCCGCGGCAAGCCGAACGGAAAGAGCCGGCTGCCGAAATCGGCGGTGATCTCGTGCAGGTTCGGCAGAACGATGCCGAACGCTTGTGCGGCGCCGTCGAGCTCGACGATAAAGCCGCCGTCCGGAGGCATCACGTATTTCAGCGCATCGGCAGTCGACATGAACTCGTCGTAGGTGAACGGCACGAACCCCCAGTTCTCGCTCCATGCGTCGTTGAAAATGTCGACGATGAGCGCAGCCTC
>JBOHJJ010000026.1:0-3099 GCA_050728495.1 Methylovirgula sp. | reverse complement strand
GGGTTCGGATCGAGAAAGCTGCGGTGGTAATCGGTATAAGCGAGGTCGAGCGTTTGATCGAGCTTGCCGCCCAGCGACACAAGGTGACCGAAGGTGCGGGTAAAGAGTTCCTGATTGCCATTGATGCTCTGCAGCGCTTCCGGGCCGATGAAATCATCGCTGGTCGAATAGAGCGTCGATTCGATGTCGTGTCCCACGAACCCTACGTCGAAGTCCGGCGTCAGCTGCGCGCCGACCTTCAGAGAAATACTCCGATTGTCGTAGGCATCGGGATTGAGCGGCCGCCCGGGCGGAACAAGATTCGGCGGAGTGACGTCCGTATCGGTCGAGCTCCAATGGGCGACATTGAAGGAATAATTGAATCGCGACACCGAGCCGCTGACGCCCATCGTCTGATTGAAGGTGCCGAATGAGCCGCCTTCGAGCGTGCCATAGACGTGCGGCGACCCCTTGCCGCTCTCGGTGATGATGTTGATGACGCCGCCGATCGCGCTCGATCCGTAGAGCCCGCTTTGCGGCCCGCGCAAAATCTCGATCCGGTCGATGCCCGAGGTGAGCAGCTGGCCGAAATCGAACGTGCCGTCCGGAGCGCTCGGATCGCTGACGTCGATTCCGTCGATATAGACCTTGGTCTGGTTGGCGTTGGCGCCACGCATATAGACAGAGGTGGTGCCGCCTGGGCCGCCGGTCTGCACGACATTGAGGCCGGGCACATCTTCGAGAGCGTCCGGCACGGTGCGTTCTTGCTTGGCCTCCATTTCGGCGGCGGTGATGACGGTGATGCTGCTTGCGACCTCGCTCTCCGGCGTAGGCACCAGCGTCGGGGTGACCACGATTTGCGGGAGCTGCTGCGTCTGATCGGATGCAACCTGCGCCTGTGCGGGCGTGTAAGCGGAAAAAGCCAGAAAGCCTGCGCATAAAGCGAGCGCGCGGCGGCGCGCCGAAACGCAAAACTTGACGGGAAACATGGAGCCTCGCAGCGACGTGACACGTCACCGCGAGCCAAAGCCAGAAGCTCGCCTTTCACCTAAGGCGAATCCTCAAGCTTCCATCGGTGCACCCCGCCCGATGCGTTCGCGCGTGACCACGACGATGGCAGGTCTCCTGGCTCACGGGTCCTTGCCTTGCGCCGCCTTCCCGGTTGCCCAGTGGCGTTATGGCGCGTGGCTCGCCGCTTACAGTTGCGGGGGCAGCCATGGTTTTGGCGCTAAGCGCCGCACCATGTTCCCTTTTGATCCCCGAGGGGAACCATCTGACGCCAAGCTACACACGTTGCGCGCCGAGATCAATCGCAAGTTTGCGCGGACTTCGCGCCTGACGCCGCTAGCTCTTGTCCCAAGGCTTCACGTCGGTGATCACCCAGTCGCCGGTGCCGTGGGCGCAGGCCGTACCTTGCAGAGCATCGTCGGAATCCTTGCGGTCAATCGCGGCGCGAAACCCGCGGCAGGTTCCGGTATCGGTCGCATACGCATCCCCGATCGCGGCGAACGATCCCTTGGTGCCGGAGTCGGGATTGTCCCAATCCACGGCTGCGCCGCTATCGTCGGAATCAAGAGCGCTGTCGAGCGCTACTTTGGCGTGTTGCCAATCGGCGCTTTGCAATCCGGCGATCGGCGGTTTTTCGGGCGGCTTGATCGACGCGGTCTGATCGTCGTCATGCGAACGGATGAGCGACCCCATCGGCAGCGACACCGAGCAGCCGGCAAGCGCCAAGCCGAACGAAACGAGCGCGCAAGCCCAAAGCACCTGCGCTTTTTTCCGTGCCGCCGCGTTTCCTATATAAGGCAATGGTGCAATCCCCGCTGATGCTCCAGACTCGCTCGCTTTCGCCGCATCGACGAGTCTATGCCGGATGAATTAACCGTGAATGACTTCACCGATGCCGACGAGCCCCTCGCGCTTTTTTCGGAATGGCTGGCCGCCGCGGAAAAAACCGAACCGGACGATGCCAATGCCATGGCTCTGGCTACGACGGATGCCAGCGGCATGCCAGACGTCCGCATGGTTCTTCTCAAGGCCCTCGACGCCCACGGCTTTGTTTTTTATAGCAATTCCGAAAGCGACAAGGGGCGCGAACTGGCCGCCAACATGAAAGCGGCGGCGGCGTTTTACTGGAAATCGTCGCATCGGCAGGTGCGCATCGGCGGCCCTGTAGAACGCGTCAGCGAAGCGGAGGCCGATGCCTATTTCGCAACCCGTCCCTTGCAGAGCCGTATCGGAACCTGGGCGAGCCAGCAGTCGCGGCCGCTCGAAAGCCGCTTGGCTCTCGAAGCGGCGGTGGCCAAATATGCCGCGAAATTCGCGCTCGGCGGCGTTCCGCGCCCGCCCTATTGGATCGGCTATCGCATCCGGCCGCTTAGTATCGAATTCTGGTCGCACAGAACTTTTCGCCTGCACGATCGGATCCGCTTTTCCCGCGCCGCTCCGCAAGGCGGGTGGGAAAAACAACGCCTTTATCCGTGATCCGATGAACCGCTTCGACCCGCCGCATCCGATCTTAGGAGTCAGCATCGCCGTGTTTCGCGAGGATCGCGTGCTGCTTGCCACGCGCACCAAACCACCTTCCGACGGTGCCTTTTCGCTGCCTGGCGGGTGCGTCGAGGCGGGCGAAGGCTTGGAACAGGCCGCGCTGCGCGAATTGGCGGAGGAAGTCGGTGTCAAAGCCCGCATTGTCGCCTTTAACCGCGCCGTCGAGATGGTTACGGATGGGCCGAAATTGCGTCAGCATTACGTGGTCTTATCTTTTGTCGGCCTATGGGTTACCGGCGAAGCAAGGCCGGGGCCCGAGGCAGGCGAGGTTCTCTGGGCAAAACCCGGCGAGCTCGACCGACTGAAGACCTCGCCGCAGTTGCGTTCCGTTGTTGAGCGTGCACATCAAATATTGCGCGGCAAGGCTTTGGTGTAGCGCAATGTTGATATCGGTGAGCGTGCAGCCCTCTCCCACAGGGAGAGGATGGCCGGGGGAGCCGGCCGGGTGAGGGGTTAGGATGCTGCAAGCTCGGATAGATCGTAACCCTTCATCCGCCTCGCTTCGCCCGGCACCTTCTCCCTTTAGGAGAAGGTTCGCGCCGGTTTCAAAGGCCATCCTTGCCGCGGCCG
>JBOHJJ010000025.1:0-6280 GCA_050728495.1 Methylovirgula sp. | reverse complement strand
AGGATATGATCTTCGAATTCCGGACCCTTCAGGAGATGGAACACGACGAAGCCGCGCATCTCGTCCAGACGCGAGACGCGGCTCTTCCAGACTTCCTCGAAGGCGTGGGCCTGATCCTTGAGGACTTTGAATCGGTTCATCGCGATATACATGATTAGACGTTTCCGTAAATGTGGGTGCGGCTCAGCCGCCGATCACCAGCGCCGCCTCGCGGCCGATCAGCCGGGCGAGCTGTTTCAGCCGATTGTTGAGCCTGTCGCTGGCGAGCGCCGCGAGATCCGGCGGCAAGGTCAACGTCAATTTCGACTTGGCGCAGAGCATGGGGGTACGCGGCAACACTCCGGCCATTGCCGCCGAAACAAGATAGGCGACCCGCGTCGCGCCCGCCAAGAGCCGCGCCCGGTCGATCATCCGCGCCGAGACCAGCGCCCGGATGCGCGGATTGACGTTGGCGTCCAGCCCGAGATACCGATACGACATCGCCAGCGCGATGAAACAGCGTCCCGGATGATCGATGCCGGTGAAGGCCGCGTTGGCGACGATGCTCAGGCTTTGCTCGCTGCGATAGTCGGGATGGGCGCGCCAATTCACGTCGGCGAGCAGGCAGGCGGCGTGCCGCAGCCGCCTCTCTTCGGCGCTCTCGTCGAAATGCGCCGATTCGATGAAATGATCGGTCCAGGTACAGAGGTCTTCGGCATGACCCGGCGAACGGGCGTTGCTTTCATTGAAGACGCGCGCAGCGACGAGCAATGGATCCTGCCGCCGCTCGGCGCCGCTGAGCTTTTCGTAGAGCAGGCCTTCCCGCAATCCCGCCGCTGAGATCGTGACTTCCCTGGGCGCCGCCCTGCGGATGATTTCGTCGAGAACGATCGCCCCGTAGGCGAGCAGCGGGCGGCGCGCCGGCGCGACGCTCTCCACGGCGACGAGCGCATCGGCATTCACCCGCTCGACGAGCCCGGCAAAATCCGCCGCCTCGCGCGCCGGAATAACATAGCCGTGCATGACGCGGAGGAAATAGTTGCGCTGGCGCATGTGCAGCTTGGCAAGCGCCCGCCAGGTTCCGCCGACCGCATAAAGCGTGCGGCCGCGCAATTCGGCAAGGAGTTTGACCTTCGCCAGACTCTCGCGGGCGATCTTCTGGGCGATGCGCAGCGAGTGATCGGACGCGTCCATGAGCGACAGGCCGCCCAGCGGCAGACTGACGCTCTTGCCGACCTTGGTCCCGACGATGTCCGTGAGTTCAAGCGAACCGCCGCCGAGGTCGGCGACCACCCCGTCCGGATTCTGGAAGCCGGAGATGACGCCGAACGCCGATAGTTCGGCTTCGCGGCGGCCGGAAAGCAAGGCGACGGGCGCGCCGATCGCCGCCGTTGCTTCGGCAATGAAGGCCCGCCCGTTCGCCGCTTCGCGCGCCGCGGCCGTTGCGACCGCATAGACGTCTTCGACGCCCATGATGGTGATCAGCGCCTTGAAGCGGGCCAGCGAGGCGAGCGCCTTTTCCACGCCCGGCGCAGACAACTCGCCAGTCGTCGCAATGCCATCGCCGATGGCGCAAAGCGTCTTCTCATTGAAGATCGGCGTCGGCGCCCGGCTCAGCCCGTCATAGACGACGATCCGCACCGAATTCGAGCCGATATCAACCACCGCGACCGGCGCTTTGCCGTCGGCGCGGCCGGGTAAATTCGCGAACAGCTTCGGCATCAGGATATTCATTGGCGCTCAAGCCTTTTGAGCAGCGTCTTCGGACTCGATTCGCGCAACGATTTGCCGCGCCCCGAGAGGCTCGGATTGGTCATGAAATAAGAATGGGCGTTGAACGGTTCCGCGCCGGCGGCGCTGATTCGCGTACTCGATCCGTCCGGCAGAACCCGATAGCTCTGCTGATTGTCGATCAGATTGGCGATCATGATTTGATCGAGCACCTGGTCGTGACAGGTATTGTTGGTGATCGGCACCAAGGCTTCGACGCGGCGATCGAGATTGCGCGGCATCAGGTCGGCGGAAGAGATGTAGACGTGCGCCTTGGCGTGCGGCAGGCCGTGGCCACCGCCGAACGCGTAGACGCGCGCGTGCTCCAAAAAGCGTCCGACGATCGACTTCACGCGGATGTTGTCGGAAAGGCCGCCGACGCCCGGCCTGAGACAACAGATGCCGCGCACGATGAGATCGATTTTCACGCCCGACTGGCTTGCCGCGTAGAGCGCGTCGATAATCTCGGGATCGACGAGCGCATTGCACTTGCCCCAGATCGCGCCGGGCTTGCCGGCGCGCACGAACTCGCTCTCCTGCGCGATGTGTTCGAGGAGACGCTTCTTCAGATTGATGGGCGAGATCGCCATTCGCTCGAGCCCTGCCGGCTCGGCGTAGCCAGTGATGTAGTTGAAGATCCGCGACACGTCGCGGCCGATCATCGGATCGGCGGTAAAGAAGGAGATATCGGTATAGACGCGCGCCGTGACGGGATGGTAATTGCCAGTGCCGACATGGCAGTAGGTGACGAGCGAGCCAAGTTCGCGGCGCACGACCATGGAAAGCTTGGCGTGCGTTTTCAGCGCGATGAATCCGAAGACCACCTGCGCGCCGGCGCGTTCGAGATCGCGGGCCCAACGGATATTGGCTTCCTCGTCAAACCGCGCCTTAAGCTCGACGAGGGCGGTCACCGATTTGCCGGCCTCTGCCGCTTCGATCAAGGCGCGCACGATCGGACTGTCGTTGGAAGTGCGATAGAGCGTCTGCTTGATCGCGACGACGTTTGGATCGGCGGCAGCCTGGTTGAGGAACTGCACGACGACATCGAACGATTCGTAAGGATGATGGACGACCAGGTCCTTCTGCTTGATCGCCAGGAAGCAATCGCCGCCGTCCTCGCGCACCCGTTCCGGAAAGCGCGGGTTGTAGGGTTTGAACTTCAGCTCCGGCCGGTCGATGTTGACGAGTTCGGCGAGATCGTTCTGCGCGAGCATGCCGTCGAGCACGAAGATCTCGTCGGGAACGACGTCGAGCTCCTCAGCGACGAAATTGCGCAATTGCTCGGGCATCAGACTGTCGACTTCGAGCCGGATGACCGAACCGCGCCGCCGCCGCTTCAAAGCGCTTTCGAAAAGGAGCACGAGGTCTTCCGCCTCTTCCTCGACTTCGATATCGCTGTCGCGAATGACCCGGAAGACGCCGGAGCCCCGCACCAGATAGCCCGGGAACAATGCCTGCGTGAACATGCCGACGAGGGCTTCGAGGGACAGGAACCGCTGTCCGTTCGGCCCGTCCGGCATACGCACGAAACGCCCGATTTTGGCCGGCAGCCGAATCAGCGCCTTCAGGTATTTATTGTCGCGCGGCTGCACCAGTTCGAGCGCTATCGTAAAGCCGAGATTGGGAATGAACGGGAACGGATGCGCCGGGTCGATGGCGAGCGGCGTCAAGACGGGAAAGACGTGAAGAAGAAAGTAGTGCTCGAGCCAGGCGACATCGGACGCTTCAAGTTCCTGCGGTTCGACGAGGAGCACCCCCACCTCGCGCAGTTCCTTGCGCAGCTCGCGCCAACGGCGCTGCTGTTCGGCGGCGAGAAGGCCGACGCGCTCGCGGATTTTCACCAATTGTTCGGCCGGCGTGAGTCCGTCCTCGGAAGGAGTCGAAACGCCGGCGCGCACCTGGCCGCGCAGGCCGGCCACACGCACCATGAAGAACTCGTCCAGATTGTTGGCGGAGATCGACAAAAACCGCAGCTGCTCGAGCAACGGATGATTGCGGTTCGAGGCTTCCTGAAGGACACGCCGGTTGAATTCGAGCCAGGAAAGTTCGCGATTGATGAACCGCTCCGGCGACTGGGCGAGTTCGGCGGGGCGCTCGGCGAGGCTGCCGAGCTCATTCATGATCGGGATCGAGGCCGCCGGCGAAGACTCGCCGGCGAGCGCCGGGTCGCCGGGCGGCTGCGCCGCGTCCGATTCGGGGCTGAGATTTTCGACCGATCTCAAGCTTTCGCCACTTGGTTGCAAGATTGGCTCCTCAGATTGGCTTGCCTAAGCCAAAGCTGCGTTCTGCCTATGATGTTATCATGACTTCGACAGCATGGGCGGGCTGCCGAACCAAGCCCCCGCCAATAAGGTAAAGGCTTAATCCCCAAGAGTTTTGCCCCAAGAGTTTTGCCCCGACATTTTTGACGAGCGCGGGCGCCCTACCCGCGCCCCTGCCGCTTGCCCGACAGCGGCGCCGCGAGCGCCGCCGGCAGACTGCGGTCGATCACGTCGCGCAGCGCAAAACTCGATTGAATCCTGGCAACGCGCGGCAGCCGCGCCAACTGCGTCTTATGGATATGCTCGAAGTCGGCGATGTCGTGGCAAAGCACGACCAGCTGATAATCGTCGCTGCCAGACATCAGATAGCAGCGCACCACCGACGCGCATTGCCCGACGGCGCGCTCGAAAGCCGCAAAATCCTCCTCGCGTTGCGATTCCAGGCTGATGCGGACGAGAACGGTCGCTGAAAAACCCAGCCGTTGATGATCGAGCGCGGCGTGATAGCCGGTAATCACGCCGCTTTCCTCGAGCGACTTCAAGCGCCGCGCGCAAGCAGTGCTCGAGAGCCCGATCTTCGGCGCAAGGTCGGCGATGCTGACGCGCGCGTCGGCAACCAGCGCGGCGAGAATGGCGCGGTCGAAGCGATCCAGATCTTCGGTGGTGGAATCCTGCGCGAACATACTTTTTTGCGCCGTTAACCTGCATTTAGCGACCAGATCCTATTGTAATCGCCGCAATTCTCTTTGGCCAGAGCGTAAAGTCAAAAACAGCGAATCAGTCCAACAAACGAAGGGATCGGAGCCATGCGCGTCGGCGTCCTGAAAGAAATCAAGGTCCACGAATATCGCGTCGGCCTTACCCCCGACGCGGCGCGCGAATTCGTCGCCGCCGGACACGAGGTTGCGATCGAAACCGGTGCCGGTGGCGGAATCGATGCGAGCGATGCCGCCTATGCCGCGATCGGCGCCAAGATCGCCGCCGATGCGGCAAAGATCTTCGCCAATTCCGAATTGATCGTGAAGGTGAAAGAGCCGCAGCCGTCGGAATGGGTGCAGCTTCGCAACGGCCAGATCCTCTTCGCCTATCTTCACCTCGCACCCGATCCGCGCCAAGCGGAAGGATTGATGAAGTCGGGCTGTACCGCGGTCGCTTACGAGACCGTCGTCGGTCCCGACGGGGTCAGTCTGCCGCTGCTCGCACCGATGAGCGAGGTTGCGGGCCGGCTCGCGATCGAGGCGGCAGGCAGCGCCCTGAAAGCGCATAGCGGCGGGCGCGGCATGCTGCTCGGCGGCGTACCAGGTGTCGCGCCGGCACGCGTCGTAATCCTCGGCGGCGGCGTGGTCGGAACGCAGGCGGCGCGGATGGCCGTGGGACTTGGTGCCGAGGTCAGCGTGCTCGACCGCTCGCTGCCGCGCCTGCGCCAACTCGACGAACTCTTCCAGGGCCGGGTGCGCACCCGGTTTGCTTCCGCCGCCGCAATCGAATTGGAAGTGCTTGGCGCCGATGCAGTGATCGGCGCGGTGTTGATCGCCGGCGCCAGCGCGCCGAAACTCGTCGCCCGCCCGATGCTGAAGGAGATGAAGAGAGGCGCCGTCCTCGTCGATGTGTCCATCGATCAGGGCGGCTGTTTCGAAACCTCCCATCCGACGACGCATGCCGATCCCACCTATGTCGTCGATGGCATCGTCCATTATTGCGTGGCCAATATGCCGGGTGCGGTGCCCCATACGTCGAGCCACGCGCTCAACCACGCGACGCTACCATATGGGCTTGCGCTCGCCGCCAAGGGGCGCGCCGCGATCTTCGAAGATCCGGGGCTGTTGGCCGGGCTCAACGTCGATTGCGGCCATGTCACCCATGCCGCGGTGGCAACGAGCCTCGGCCTCACGCCCAAACGGCTGGCTGCCTGACGCGGTCTCCGGGCGAGTTTAGAAAGATCGCGGCCAAAGCGTGCCGCATCGGGGTATTCTGTGCTCGCCCGCAAATCAATTTCTAGAGAGCGCCAAGGATTCCGCCGATAATATCGTCGGGGAAGCCATACCCGCAGCCGTAATAGCCATAGTAGCCGCAAGGACCGTAGCCATAACTGTAGGCTGGATACCCGTAATAGCCGCCATAGCCATATCCATAGTGATGATAGTGACCAAAGTGGCGATAGCGGCGGACGGCATAATGATGGCCGGCAAAATGTCTGGCGAAATGGTGGCCGCCAAAATGACCGTGTCCGACGCGTGCATCGGCAACCGAAGCGAAGGTCACCCCGCCGG
>JBOHJJ010000024.1:0-13739 GCA_050728495.1 Methylovirgula sp. | reverse complement strand
TCGCCTCCGCGGCGGCGAGCGCCGCCTATCTGACGGTGAGCGAAATCTTCCCCGTCGAGATCAGGGCGCTGGCGATCGCCGCCTTCTATGCGTTCGGCACGGCGCTCGGCGGCGTCGCCGCGCCAGCGCTGTTCGGCGCGCTGATCGCGACGCATCAGCGCGGCATGGTGCTCGTCGGCTATATTTTCGGCGCGCTCCTGATGCTTGTCGCCGCGGTCGCCGAAGCTTTGTTTGGGGTAGCGGCGGAGGGCAAATCGCTCGAATCTGTCGCTCAGCCTTTGTCCGGGAGCGAGTGAGGTCGCGCCGGCTCGCGAACGCGGCGTTTAGGCTTTGCGGCGCGCGGTCCCTCGACGAGCCGCACGATCATGCCGCGCAGACTTCGCACATCTTGTTCGGTCAACTGCATCCGATGAAAGATGTTGCGCAAGTTCTGCTGCATCACGGGCCGTTTGGCGAGCGGCCGGAAGAAGCCGGCGCGTTCCGCTTCGCCTTCGAGATAGGCGAAAAACGAGAGGATCATTTCGCGTGGTGCGGGCGGCGAGCGCTCCGGTGGCGCGAACGGCGCGCGGCCATCCAGCGCCTTTCTCCATTCGTAGCCGACGAGCAGCACGGCCTGGGCCAGATTGAGCGAGGCATAGGCGGGATTGACCGGGAAGGTAATGATCTTGTCGGCGATCACCACTTCCTCATTGGCGAGCCCGGTGCGCTCTGGGCCGAACAGCACGCCATGTTTCTCGCCGGCCCCGATTCGCGCCGCGATCTCCGGCATCGCCTCGGCGGGTGTGAGGACGGCCTTCAACTGCCCGCGTTCCCGCGCCGTCGTCGCCGCAACGCCATGCAAATCCGCAACCGCCGCTTCGACGCTGTCGAAGAGTTTCGCGCTTTCCAGAAGATGCACGGCGCCCGCCGCCGCCGCATAGGCGCCTTTCTTCAAAGCGCCGCTACGCGGCCAGCCCTCGCGCGGATTGACGAGGCGCAGATCGGACAGACCAAAATTCGCCATGGCCCGCGCGCACATGCCGATGTTCACTGCGAGCTGCGGGCGCACCAGGATGATGGCAGGGCCGCCTTTGAGGTTCTTGACGGTACGGTTCGTGCCGGCGCCGGTCATCGCGCGCTCCGCACCGGGGCTGCCGCCTCTTCGGCGAGCGCCGCCGCGGTTTCCGCCAGGATCGCCTCGCGCGCTTCGCCGTAGACCGGCTCGCGGCCGATTTCGAGCAGCACGGGGACGGCGAGCGGCGAGACCCAGTCAAGCGCTTTGTGCAGAATGCGACCTCTGACGCGCGCCAACATCGCGGCAAGCCGCGGCAGATCGAGCAAACCCATCGCCGCGTCGGCGCGGGTGGCGCGCAACAGGATGTGGTCCGGCTCGTGGCGGCGCAAAACGTCGTAGATCAGATCCGTCGAGACCGTGATCTGACGGCCGGTCTTCTCGCGGCCGGGAAAGTTGCGCTCGATCATGCCGGCAACGATCGTACAATTGCGGAAGCTACGTTTCATCAGTGAGGATTCCTGCAGCCAGGCTTCGAGATCGTCGCCTAGCATATCCTCGGAAAAGAGATCGTCGAGCTTGATACGCCGCCGTGCGACGGCCTCTCCGATGTCGGCCGCTCCCCAGACACCGAGCGCATAATCGTTGGCGACAAAGCCAAGCGGCTTCAACCCGGCGCGTTCCATACGCCGGGTGAGCAGCATGCCGAGTGTCTGATGCGCGAGCCGGCCTTCAAACGGATAGGCGACGAGATGAAACTTGTTGCCGCGCGGAAAAGTTTCGACCAGGAGATGCTCGGGCGGCGGCAAAGCGGAGCGGCGCATCTGCAAGTCCAGCCATTCGGCGACCCCAGCCGGCAGATCCCCCCAATTGCGCGGATGCGCGACGAGCTCGCGCACGCGCGCGGCAAGGTGCGTGGAGAGCGGGAACTTGCCGCCGTCATAGGAGGGAATTTTCGGCGCTTCCGCGACGACACGCGAGACAAGCGCCTCGTTGTCGACGATGCCGCGCAGCGCCAAGATTTCGCCGCCGAACAAAAACGTATCGTCCGGCGCCAGCGTTTCCAGAAAATATTCCTCGATATGGCCGAGCATCCGGCCACCGCGCCGCAACGGACCGGTATAGGCCGCGCCCGGCTCGGCGGCTTTGCCGCGCACGAGCCGCACTTTCAGCATGTCCGATTCGACGATCGTGCCGACGTTCATGCGATAGATTTGCGCGACGTGGCCGTTGGCGATGCGCCAGCTCCCGTCCTTGCGCTGCTTGATCTTGGCGAAACGTTCGTAAGAGGCGAGCGCGTAGCCACCATGCGCGACAAAAGCGAGCGCGGCGTCGAAGTCCAGGCGTCGAAGACCGCGATAGGGTTCGGCCGAGGTAATCTCGCGGAAGAGATCGTCGGCGAAAAACGGCTCGGCGCAGGCCATGCCGAGGATGTGTTGGCAGAGCACGTCGAGCGCGCCTTCGCGCGCCGCCGCGGTATCCTGCACGCCGGCATAGACGGCATCGACCGCGGCGCGGCATTCGAGCACTTCGAATCGGTTCGAGGGCACAAGGATGGCGCGCGACGGTTCGTCGAGGCGGTGGTTGGCGCGGCCGATGCGCTGCAGCAGCCGGCTCGCGCCTTTGGGCGCGCCGATGTTGACGACGAGATCGACATCGCCCCAATCGACGCCGAGATCGAGCGTCGAGGTGCAGACCACGGCTTTCAGTTTGCCTTCTGCCATCGCCGCTTCGACGCGGCGGCGCTGGCCGACATCGAGCGAACCGTGATGAAGCGCGATCGCCAATCCGTCCTCGTTCATCCGCCACAATTCCTGGAACACGAACTCGGCGAGCGCCCGCGTGTTGACGAAAACAAGCGTCATATGCGCGGCTTTGACGAGCGCATAGACCTCGGCGAGCGCGTGGCGCGTCATGTGTCCGGCCCAAGGCAGTTCCTGGGTCGTGTCGAGGATCGAGAGGTCGGGCGGCGCGCCGGCGGGCGCGGTGACCAGCGCCGCCGCGCTGGGACGCGCCACCAGCCAGCGGCGCAATTCGTCCGGATCGCGTACCGTTGCGGATAGTCCGGTCGCCTTCATCCGCGGCGCCAGCGTCCGCAGCCGCGCCAGGTCGAGGCTCAAGAGGTCGCCGCGCTTGGAAGCGACGATCGCGTGTAGTTCGTCGATGACGACGCGCTGCACATCGGCAAAGAGATGGCGCGCGTCGGCGCTGGCAAGCAGCAGTGCCAATTGTTCCGGCGTAGTCAGCAAAATATGCGGCGGATCGTGGCGTTGGCGCCGGCGTTTGGAGGGCGACGTATCGCCGGTGCGCGCTTCGACGCGGACCTTGAGTCCCATCTCGGCAATCGGCGCCTCGAGATTGCGCGCCACGTCTGTGGCAAGCGCTTTCAACGGCGAGATGTAGAGCGTGTGCAAGCCGCTGGGCGCATTGCGCCGGTCGAGATCGACAAGCGTCGGCAGGAAGCCGGCGAGCGTCTTGCCGCCGCCGGTCGGGGCGATGAGGAGTACGTCCTCGCGCCTCTTGGCCTTTTCGAGCAGCGCGAGCTGATGCGCACGCGGCGTCCAGCCGCGCGAAGCAAACCAATTGGCAAAACGCGCCGGAAGAAGCGTGCCGACCCGGTCAGCCTCAAGCACATCAACCACTGTGGCTCTCTTCGGCGACGAGTTCCTTGCGGCTCACCTTGCCGACCGCGGTTTTGGGCAGCGAGGCGCGGATCTCGATCACCTTCGGCATTTCGATACGCGAGAGATAGTCCTTGAGGAAGCGGTGCAACAGCTCCGGGGTCGCGTGCGTGCCGGGCCGCAGCGTCACGAAGGCCTTCGGAACCTGGCCGCGATAGGCATCGGGAATGCCGATGACCGCGGCCTCCGCGATGGCGGGGTGTTGATGCAGCGCCTCTTCGATGACGCGCGGATAGACGTTGAACCCGCCGCAGAGGATCAGATCCTTGATGCGGTCGACCAGATAGAGATAGCCGGCTTCATCGACATAGCCGATATCGCCGGTGCGCAGCGCGCCGTCGATGAAAACAGCCTCCGTCTCTTTGGGATTCTTCCAATAGCCGGCCATGATCTGTGGCCCGCGCAGGCAAATCTCGCCTTTCTCGCCGACCGGAAGCACACACCGCGGATCGTCGAGCGAACGAATTTCGACCGCCGTGCCGGGAAGCGGAAATCCGACCGAGGTGTTCTTGTACTCGGCGTCGAGCGGATTGGCGCTGACCACCGGCGAGGCTTCGGTCAGGCCGTAGCCTTCGACGAGTTTGCAGCCGGATAAAGTTTCGAAGCGCACACGCACTTCGAGCGGCAGCGGCGCGCCGCCCGAAATGCAGTAACTGATGGAAGAGAGATCGTATTTGCCATCGCCGACCCGCGCGGTCAGCGCCGCAAACAGGCTGGGCACGCCGGGCAGAAGAGTCGGACGTTTCTTGGTGATGAGCGCCAGCACCTGATGCACGTCGAACGTCGGAAGTAAGATGATCTCGGCGCCGATCGAGATGCAGAAATTCATGCCCGCGGTCATTCCGAAGACGTGAAACAATGGCAGGATGAGCAAGGCGCGTTCGCGGCCCGGCGTGAGAATCGGTACGTGGTGGCCGATCTGCGCGACGTTCGTCGACAGATTGGCGTGGGTGAGCATGGCGCCCTTGGGGATGCCGGTCGTCCCGCCGGTGTATTGCAGCACCGCGACGTCGGTGGCGGGATCGATACCGGTTGGCTCGATCGTGCCGCGCGCCGCGATGAGCGCGCCGAAGCGGACGAGACGCGAATCGTTGGGAATTTCGGCAAGCTCGGCCGACTTGAAGTAACGGAACAGTATGCCTTTCGCGAACGGTAACGCCTCGCGCATCGAGCATACGACGATGCGTTCGAGGCAGGTGCTGCCGAGCAGGGAAGCAAACTTGGGATAGATTTTCTTGACGTCGAGCGTCACCATGATGGTGGTGCCGGAGTCTTCGATCTGCTGAGCGATCTCACGCTCGACGTAGAGAGGGTTGAAATTGACGACGATGCCGCCGACCTTGAGAACCGCGAAATAGGCGATGATGGAATAGGGCGTATTGGGCAGGCAAAGCCCGACGCGGGTGCCGTGGCGCACGCCGAGCTTTTGCAGGCCCAGCGCGAATCGATCGACCCGCCGGCCGAGTTCCGCATAAGTGAATTTCCGGCCGAAGAAGTCGATTGCCGGACGATCGGCGAAGCGCGTCACCGCCGCGTCGAACAAACGCGGCATGGAAACAGGCGCAAAGGAACGCAGCTCATCCGGCATCGCAGGCATGCGGCCAGTCTAGAGCAGGATCGCGTCCAGCGGAATCGGCCCGAGAGCCGATTCGCAGGATCTTGGCGGCGAAATCCATTTTCGCAAATGCGAGCAATGCCCTCAGGCGGCGTGCGAACTCGGCTCCTGGGTGAGCACGGCATAGAGCGCCGCCGGATCGCGCGTCGCACGCAGCTTGGCGGCGATCGCCGGATCGCGCAGCACGCGCGCGATTCGTGCCAGAGCCTTCAAATGGTCGGCGCCGGCCGATTCGGGCGCGAGCAGCAGGAAAACGAGGTCGACCGCCGCCGCATCGGTCGCGGCGAAGTCGACCGGTTTTTCGAGCCGCGCGAAAACCCCGAAGAGCAGCTTGCACTTTGCAAGCTTGCAATGCGGCAGCGCGATCCCGTTGCCGATTCCGGTCGAGCCGAGCCGCTCGCGCTGCAGCAGCGCGTCGAAGATCTCGCGCGATGGAAGGTCGGAAACGCGCGCCGCCCGCTCGCTCAATTCCTGCAGCACCTGCTTCTTGGAATTGACCCGCAGCGATGCGACGATCGCTTCGGGCGTTAGCAAATCGGTAAGTCGCATGGTTGGAAGAACGTCCAGTTTCCGAACGCTCGAAGGATAAGCCATAGGGTGTGCCGCGCAGATGAAAGAGGCGTTGGTGCCTCGCGTTGCGGATTGCAGTTACGGCGTGAAGTGTCCGCTCGAGCGGTCTTTCAGGCGGCGTTTGCAGCGCCGCAGGCGAGTTTCGATCCGAACCGCGGCCTTATCGAAGCTCGAATAGGCATCGTGTGCCGCGGCCTCGGCCTGCAGGGTAAGCCCCGCATCAAGGTGCAATGTACAGTCGGTACGAAAGCCGGAGCCCTCCCTTTCAATCACGACACGGCCGCCGGCCGGCTCCGCAGAAAATTTCGAAAGAACCTGATCGAGACGCGCGCCGACATAGATGCGCAGCGATTCGCCGATATCGATGTTTTTCCCAGAGACGCGCAATGACATGGCTCTCTCCAGTCCACTGACGTCGCCCCCACGATCCGCTTCTTGCGAGCGGACTCTCACGGTTACAGCGTCGCGCGGCGAAGTCAATGGGGTGGCCTGCAAAGCTAGCGCACATGGACGAGCTTGCGCTTGCACGGCTTCGGGCAAGTCGAGCACGCACGCCTCATTTCTCGGTTCTGTGGAAATATTAAAGAAGAAAGCGCCTTGTCTCTTTTGCACTTGCTTTTCGACACCGCGCGTCAATGCAACGCTTTCAACCGCCGCCGTTCGACGGAGGAAGGAATCCGCAGGCTCTCGCGATATTTGGCGACGGTGCGTCGGGCGATGTCCACGTTCGACGACTTGAGCCGCTCGACGATCGCGTCGTCGGAGAGAATGTCGTCGGCGCTTTCCCGATCGATCATTTGCTTGATGCGGAAACGCACGGCTTCGGCCGAATGGGCGCTGCCGCCATTGTTGGAAGCGATCGAAGCGGTGAAGAAATATTTGAGTTCAAAGAGTCCCCGGGAGGTAGCGATGTACTTGTTCGAAGTGACGCGGGAGACGGTCGACTCGTGCATGCCGATCGCATCGGCGATGGTCTTGAGATTGAGCGGCTTGAGAAATTCGACACCGCGCGCGAAGAACGCATCCTGCTGGCGTACGATTTCGCTCGCCACCTTGAGAATCGTCCGCGCCCGCTGTTCGAGGCTCTTGGTAAGCCAATTGGCGCTCTGCAGACAATTCGACAGGAAGGATTTGTCGACGTCGTTGGCCTTCGACCGCGTCACCCGCGTCGCATAGACCTGGTTGATGAGCAGGCGCGGAAGGACTTCCGCATTGAGCTCGACGTACCAGGAGCCGTCGGGAAGCGGGTGGACGATCACGTCGGCGACGACCGGCTGGAGTACGCCGCCGCCGAAGGCGCGGCCGGGTTTCGGATCGAGCCGGCGAATTTCCTCGATCATGTCCGCGATGTCATCGCCGCCGACATCGCAGAGCCTGCGCAATTTTGCGTAATCGCGCTTGGCGACGAGGTCGAGATGCGCGACGAGCGTCTGCATGGCGGGGTCGAAACGATCCTTCTCGCGCAACTGTATGGAGAGACATTCGGCGAGATTGCGCGCGCCGACGCCTGAAGGCTCGAAACTTTGGATGAGAGTAAGCACCTTTTCCGTCCGCTCGACCGACGCGCCGAGCCGGCCGGCTATTTCCGCCGTGCTGTCGGTGAAATACCCAGTGTCGTCGATCGAATCGATTAGACTTTGTCCGATCAACCGATCGACGGGATCGGCGCTCGCCAGCCGCAATTGTGCGACGAGGTGATCTCTGAGGCTCACCTCGGCGGCGACATAGGCTTCGAGATTGGCTTGCTCGCCGTCGCTCGGCAAAGGCCCCGGCGCGCCCGACCACGAATTTGCGGAAAGACCGACACCTTCCGCGAATTCCTGGTGTTCGCGCGGTGTCGGCGGCGGCCCGTCGTCGAACGCATTCGTAAGTTCCGTACCGAGGCTTGCCTCAAGTCCGCCGCGGTCGGTCGCGAATGAATCCGAGCTCCATTCGGCGTCGCCGGCATCGTTGAAATCGGCTGCCAGAGACTCGTCAGCCTCGCCCTTCGTCTCCGCCGCCGCAGGCGGCTCCTCGCCGTCCGGCAGATCTTCGGCGCGTTCGAGAAGCGGATTGCGCTCAAGCTCTTCCTGGACGAAAGCTGCAAGTTCGATGTTGGAGAACTGGAGAAGCTTGATCGCCTGCAGGAGCTGCGGCGTCATCACCAGGGCTTGTCCCTGGCGCATCAGGAGCTTCGTGGTGAGCGCCATTACGCTGCTTACGACCTACGCTGCGGCAGCGGTGGTTAATCCGCGGCCCGTTTCTTGCTTGTAGCTCATGTATAGCATGAGCGGTGCGTTTGTCCCTCGTTTTGTTCCAGAAAAACGAACTTATTTTCCGCCGCGGCGCTGGGTTTTGATGGTCCGGGCGCTCAGTGGCAGTCCGGCTCCAGCTCCGGCCCCGGTTCACCATAATCGACCCCGACCAGGTAGAGACCCGCTGCCGGCGCAACCACCCCGCAGCGGGCACGGTCGCACGCCTCGAGAGCCGCTTGAAGGTCCGCCCGGTTCCATTTGCCGGCCCCGACGTGTTCGAGCGAGCCGACCATGGAGCGGACCTGATGGTGAAGAAACGAGCGGGCGTCGGCACGGACCTCGATCACGTCGTAGGTTTTGGCCACATCGAGCCGGTCGAGCGTGCGCACCGGGCAGGTGGCCTGGCATTCGGCATCGCGGAAGGTCGAGAAATCGTGTTTACCGAGAAGGATCTGGGCGGCGTCGTGCATGGCGCCAGCATCGAGTCGGCGCTTTACCAGCCAAGCACGTTGCACTTCCAGCGTCAGCGGCGCCCGCCGGTTGACGATGCGATAAAGGTAATGACGATGTAACGCCGAGAATCGCGCATCGAAGTTGTCGGCTACGGGTTCAGCACGCAAAATCGCGATGCGGTGCGGCCGCAAATGCGCGTTGAGCGCATCACGCAAGACATCGTCGCGCCAATCGCGGTCGAGATCGGCATGCGCCACTTGGCCGAGCGCGTGCACGCCGGCGTCGGTGCGTCCGGCCCCGCGGATGCCGATCTCTCTGCCGCAGAGGCAAGCAAGTGCCGCTTCGATCGCCTCCTGAATTGAGGGGCCGTTCGCCTGCCTTTGCCAGCCGACGAACCCGGTGCCGTCATATTCGATGGTGAGCTTGTAGCGGGGCATTAGCCGATCACGGGAAACGTCGCGCCCGCCGAAATGCGTGCGCCGCGCAGAAACTCTTCCGCCGACATCGGCGTCTTGCCGGCGCGTTGGACTTCGATGAGCTGTAGCGCGTCGACGCCGCAGGCGACCGTGAGTCGGTCGAGAACGAGGCCCGGCGCACCGCTCCCCGTCACCGGCCGACTGCGCAGGACTTTCACGCGCTCCAGGCCTTTGCCGAGATCGGCGTCGAAGAACGCGCCGGGATCGGGAGAAAGCGCCCGCACCAAGTTATGCAGCTCGTTGGCGCTTTTCGACCACCGGATGCGCGTCTCCGGTTTGGCAATTTTGCGCGCATAGGTCATGCCCTCCTCGTCCTGCGGCGTGAAGGCGAGGGTTCTCTCTGTCAAGCCGGCAAGCGCCCGCGTCACGAGGGCAGCGCCGAGATGCGCCAGCCGCTTTCGCAGTTCGGCGGCGTTGTCATCGGGTCCGATCGCGGTGCGCTCAACGAGGGCTACGGGGCCGGTATCGAGCCCTTCCTCCATGCGCATCACCACGATACCCGTCGCGCGATCGCCGGCCATGATGGCGCGCTCGATCGGCGCCGCGCCACGCCAACGCGGCAGGAGCGAGGCATGAAGATTGAGACAGCCCTGCGCCGGCGCGTCAAGAATGGCGCGCGGCAGCAGCAGCCCGTAGGCGACTACCACGGCGACGTCGGCGCGATGCGCACCGAACGTCTGTGCCGCCGCTTTCGACTTCAAGCTTTGTGGGGTGAGCACCGGCAGCCGCAGGCGTTCGGCGGCGACCTGAACGGGCGAAGGCAGCGTTGCAAGCCCGCGTCGTCCGGCGGGCTTCGGGGGGCGCGTATAGACGCCCGCGACTTCGTGGCCTTGCTCGACGATTTCGATAAGGGTCGGCACGGCAAACTCGGGCGTGCCCATGAAGACGATACGCAGCGGACCCGTCCTTGCAGCTCGCGAAGTCAAGCGCGCTCGGTTTCGGTATCATGCCGGCCGGGCTTGCGTTCTTCGTTCTCGCGTTTCCCCGCCTTGCTGAATTTCTTCAAGATGCGGTCGCGCTTCAGGCGCGAGATATGGTCGATAAACAGAACGCCGTTCAGATGGTCGAGCTCGTGCTGCAGGCAGCGCGCCAGAGTACCTTCGGCCTCGAGCTCCTGGCGTTTTCCGGCGCGATCGAGATAGCCGACGCGAACCCGCACCGGACGCACTACTTCCTCGAAGAACTCCGGAATCGACAGGCAGCCTTCCTCGCGCCCCACGGTCTCCTCAGAAGACGCGAGAATCTCCGGGTTGGCGAAGACCATCGGGTTCGGACTGGCGTTTTCGTCTTCGCGCTTGGCGACGTCGAGCACCATGACGCGCTTGGGGACGGCGATCTGCGTCGCGGCGAGCCCGATGCCGGGTGCGGCGTACATGGTCTCGAGCAGGTCGTCCATAAGCGCACGCACCTCGCGGTCGACGCGGGCGACGGGCTCGGCGCGCTGGCGAAGTCGTTTGTCGGGCAGAGTAATGATCGTTCGGACAGCCATGGCGCGCTCGTCAATGCGGAATCATGACATAGGCATCATGGTGCGCGAGGTCAATTTCTTGTGGCCGCGCTCAGGCGGCGCGCACGGTGCGCAGGAAATCCTCGACCTGTTTGGAAAGAACCTCGGACTGGCGGGTGAGGTCGGTCGCCGACTTCAGCAGCTCCTTGGCGGCGGCGCTCGAATTTGCGGCGGTTTCGGTCACTCCGACGATGTTCGATGTCACCGCATGTGTACCGCGCGCCGCCTCCTCGACGCGGCGAGCGATTTCCTGCGTCACTGCATCCTGCTCGGCCACGGCGGTTTCGGCGGCGATCGCGATCGCGCTCACCTGCTGGGTGGACTTGGCGACCGAGGTGATGAATGAGGCCACGTGTTGCGTGGCGGCTTGGATGCCGTCCACGTGTGCACCGATTTCGGAAGTGGCCTTGGAGGTGGCGTGGGCGAGGCCCTTTACCTCCTGGGCAACAATGGCGAAGCCGCGGCCCGCCGCGCCGGCGCGCGCCGCCTCGATGGTCGCGTTGAGCGCCAGCATGTTCGTCTGCCCGGCGATGTTGCTGATGAGGTCGATGATCCCGCCGATGCGGTCGGCGGCTTCGCTGAGGCTATGTACCGCGTCTTGGGTTCTATCGGCTTCACCCGCGGCGCGGCCGGCGATCTGGTTGGATTCGTGGACCTGCGCGCTGATCTGGCCGATGGCGTGCGATAGATGGCCGGTGGCGGCGGCCGCCGCCTCGACGTTCGCAGCGGCTTCTTTCGACGCGGTGGCCGCGGCCATGGATTGCAGATTGGTCGAATCGGCCGAATGCGTGAGAGCGTCTGCGGTCTTGCGCAACCGCTCGGCCGCGGCGGCGACGCCGCTCGCGATTCCCGCCACCGCGGTTTCGAACGATTCGGCCAAGTGGCTCAGCGTGCGCTGCCGTTCGCTGAGAGTCCCGTGAATATAGACATCGACGATGTAGGACATGTCGAGCATGGTGATCCGCATGTAGGCGGCCTGCAAAGCGGCGCAGCGTCGCTTTCGCCATATTTCAAACCCTTTGGCGGGCAGACGGAGCGCTATTGCTTCGACGACCCAAGCGATCACGAAATTGTAGCCGCTCGGGCACCAGCGCGGCTCAAAACCGAGCTGGCCGCGCATGTTGTGAAGCGCCTCGACCGACCTTTCATACTCCGCATCGAAACGCCCCTCGATCATGATCTGCCAGTGGCGCTCGTTATACTCTCTGGAATAGGCAAGACTTTCATCGCTTTGATACGGAGACGAGGCTCCCGCGACCGGCCGGTAGTGCATATAGAAAGCATAGAGCGCGTCGACGAACTCCTGAAAGAGGAAAGCTTTGTTCTCCTTCAGAAGGGCGATCGTTTCCACGTCGATTTCGTAGAATCGGCGCAGGTCCGCGAGATTGATTCTAGAGTCCATGGAAGTACCGAACCTATGAAGCCCTCAGCATAGGGCAGATTTGGTTAGCGACGCGTAACGACTGCACAATTTGCCGGCTGCCAATCGCAGGTTGCGGCAGGATTTGCGACGTTTCGCGCCGCCTCGCGGGGCAAGGGCGCATTTCAAGCCGTTTGGCACAGTCTCGGCGTTCCACCTTCGTTCCAAACAACGCTCGAATCGGATACACCTGAGCGATGGATCATTCCCTATCCTTCGCGGCGGTGGCCCCCCTGTTCGAGCTTTCGCTGGGCCTGGCCGTGGGCCTCCTGATTTTGGCTGCCGGGTTGGGAGCGGCATGGGCGCGCCGCGCGGCTGCGGCAAAGCGCGATTTCCACGTGGAAATCGCCGAACTCATTCGCGCCAACGCGGAACTCTCGGGCCGCGTCCGCAGCATGGGCGAACTGCTCGGCGCTCGCCAGGTAGATCTCGCCAAGCTCGTGGTCGAGCGGCTCGACGCGGTCGGCGCGCGGGTCGGGCGCGGTCTCGAAGATCAAGGCCGCGTCGCCGGCGAAAGCCTCGCCAAACTCAACGAGCGGCTCGCGGTCATCGATGCCGCGCAGGCGCGGCTGACCGATCTCACCGCGGAGGTGATCGGACTGAAAGAGATCCTTGCCAACAAGCAAGCGCGCGGCGCCTTCGGCCAAGGCCGCATGGAAGCGATCATCCGCGATGCGCTGCCGGCGTCCGCCTATGCTTTCCAGCATACGCTCTCCAACCGCTGCCGGCCCGACTGCGTGCTGCGTCTGCCGGACGACGAGCGGCTGCTCGTCATCGACGCAAAATTTCCGCTCGAATCCTTCGTCGCCTTGAAGGAGGCGGCGGGCGAGGAAGCGCAAAAGCAAGCATCGGCGCGGGTGCGCGCCGACGTCGGCAAACACATCCGCGATATCGAAGAGCGCTATTTCTTGCCCGGAGAAACGCAGGACGTCGCGATTCTCTTTGTGCCTTCCGAATCGCTCTACGGTGATCTTGCCGAGCACTTCGAAGACATCATCCAAAGAGCGCATCGCAGTCGGATTATCATCGTCTCTCCGTCGCTTCTCGTTATGGCCGTGCAGGTGCTGCAAGCGATCGTGCGCGACGCGCGCGTGCGCGAACAGGCGCATGAGATCCAGGTGGAAGTGCGCCGCCTCGTCGAAGACGTTGCAAGGTTGCGCGACCGCGTCGGCAAACTGGTCGTGCATTTCGGCCAGGCGCAAGAGGACCTGGGCACGATCACCGTCTCGGCCGAGAAGATCGCCAAACGCGGTGACCGCATCGAAAATATGGACTTCGCCAGCACGGAGAGCAGGGCGGAGGGCGATCTCCTGGCCGGCCCGACCGGCAAGGCCGCGGAATGAATCGCGTGACGGGTTCTGCCCAGCCTAGCCAAATTGCTTATTGATACGGCAACGAATGCCGATTTTGCTCAATTTCTGGGCGGCGATCGGCTTGGGCGCCGGAAATGGCTTGGGTGGCGCCCCTAAACCCATTGTTTACCAATGCGTTGTCGTGTTTCGCGGGCTTGGCACGCGCCTTGATATCCGGTCTTGAGCACAGCCGGCGCATAGGACTGGCCTGCGCGAGGCGGCGATCCCCTCCGGTCTGCGGCCCCTGCCGCACGGGGAGAGGGGTTTGGGACTTGAGTTCGCTTTTCTCACTTCTAAGCAATCCGCCGGATGTGTGTTTTCCAGCTTTAGTTGAGGGCGAGACATGAAGACTGCGGATGAAGTTCTGAAGGCGATCAAGGACAAGGACGTGAAGTTTATCGATCTTCGCTTCACGGACCCGCGCGGCAAGTGGCAGCATG
>JBOHJJ010000023.1:0-14458 GCA_050728495.1 Methylovirgula sp. | reverse complement strand
GAATAAGGCCGAACTTCAGCAAATCTTCCGGCTCGACGCCCTGCAGGATTTCGCCGGTGCGGCGCTCGTCCGGCCCGCGCACATCGGCGCCGAAGCCGATGGAGCTGCCGCGTCCGCGCGCCGAGATGATTTTCTCGAGGCCCGAAAACGCGCCGCCGCAGATAAACAGGATGTTGGTCGTGTCCACCTGCAGGAATTCCTGCTGCGGATGCTTGCGGCCGCCTTGGGGCGGTACGGAGGCGACGGTGCCTTCCATGATCTTGAGCAGCGCCTGCTGCACGCCTTCGCCCGACACGTCGCGGGTGATCGACGGGTTATCGGACTTACGCGAGATCTTGTCGATCTCATCGATATAGACGATGCCGCGTTGCGCCCGCTCGACGTTGTAGTCGGAGGCCTGAAGCAGTTTCAGGATGATGTTCTCGACATCCTCGCCGACGTAGCCCGCTTCGGTCAGCGTGGTCGCGTCGGCCATGGTGAAGGGCACATCGAGAATGCGCGCCAGAGTCTGCGCCAGCAACGTCTTGCCGGAGCCGGTCGGTCCGATCAGCAGGATGTTCGATTTCGCCAGTTCGACGTCGTTGTGCTTGGTCGAATGATTGAGCCGCTTGTAGTGGTTGTGGACGGCGACCGCCAGAACCCGCTTGGCTGGCGCCTGACCGATGACGTAGTCGTCAAGTACCTTACAGATCTCCTTCGGCGTCGGAATGCCGTCGCGGTTCTTCACCAGCGAAGATTTGTTTTCCTCGCGGATGATGTCCATGCAGAGTTCAACGCACTCATCGCAGATGAACACCGTTGGACCGGCGATCAGCTTGCGGACCTCGTGCTGGCTCTTGCCGCAGAACGAGCAATAGAGCGTGTTCTTCGAGTCGCTGCCGCCGACCTTGGTCATGGCTTTATCTCCTGGGCCGCAACCAAGACGAGGCTGCGACCATTTGCAACTGTCCCGAGCGAGAACTCGAATCGAGCCGTCGTGTTCGCAACGGTCCTTTCCGGGCCTATCTCGCCGCTTATCCCAGCTCGCGAACTCCCCGAATTGGCGTTTCTTCGTTAACTAAATGCAAACATGCCCAGCAGCCGGGATCAAGCCCTTGTGCCCATTTCTCCCACCGCCGAAGCATCTGCGTCACAGGGGCGCAATCGTTCGGGTTCATAATGACGAGAAAATGCGTCCAATCGGTTAAGTGGCCGGTTTCCAGCTCTAGACAGGCAATCGATATGCCAGCGCTAGCGAACCTAGGCCGCGGCCTTGCCCGCCACCGGCTCGTCCGGCCGTTTTTCAATGACTTGGTCGACAATGCCAAACGTCCGGGACTCCTCGGCCGACATGAAATGGTCCCGGTCAAGCGTGTTCTCGATCGAGTCGTAGTCCCTGCCGGTATGGCGTACGTAGATCTCGTTCAGCCGGCGCTTCACCTTCATGATGTCCTCGGCGTGGCGGACGATGTCCGAAGCTTGGCCTTGGAACCCGCCCGACGGTTGGTGCACCATGATCCGGGCGTTGGGTAGCGCATAGCGCAGGCCTGTCTCCCCGGCTGCCAGCAGCAGCGATCCCATCGAGGCCGCCTGGCCAATACACAAGGTTGAAATCTTCGGCCGGATGAACTGCATTGTGTCGTAAATCGCCAGCCCGGAAGTTACGACCCCGCCCGGCGAATTGATGTACATTGAGATCTCTTTCTTGGGGTTTTCGGCCTCCAGAAAGAGCAGTTGCGCCACGATGACCGACGCGACATGGTCGTCCAGCGGCCCCGTCAGGAAGACAATCCGCTCCCGCAAGAGCCGCGAATAGATGTCGAAACCGCGCTCGCCCCGGCTGGTATTCTCGATCACCTGCGGGATCAGATATTGGGCGAACGTTTCAGACGGATCGCGGTCCATGTTCGATCTTTCTCTGCTTTTCCAAGGCCGAAATCGATTCGATTAAGATAATAGCTTCCCCTCCTTTCGCAACCGGGCGGCAGGGGCGCCGTTTCCGACACCTGGGACGACCGGACTTAGGATGCCGCCGCCGTTTCGTCCGCTTCCGAGGCCTCGACGGCCTGGCGAAGTTCGTCCTTACTTACCTGGCGGTCGCTCACTTTGGCCTGCGCCATAATGTGATTGACCACTTTTTCTTCGAAAATCGGCCCGCGGACCTCGTTCATAAGATCGGGATTCTTTCGATAAAGTTCAACGAACTGGCGTTCCCGGCCGGGAAAGCCCCGCGCCCGCTCGTAGAGCACCTTGGTGATCTCGTCCTCCGAGACCTTAATTCCGGCTCCCTCACCGATCTCGGCCAAAGCGAGTCCCAGTCGCACCCGCCGCTCGGCGAGGGCACGATAGTCGGCGCGCTCGGCCTCTTCCGTCGTGCCCTCATCGGCGAAGCTGCGGCCGAGCGATTTTCGCTCCGATTCAGCCTGCTGCCAAATTCCCTCGAATTCACGCTGGACGAGCTGTTCCGGCAGTTCGAACGCGTATTTTCTGTCGAGCGCGTCGAGAAGCTCGCGCTTCCACTTGCGCCGCGACAGCGCGATGCAATCGCGCTCCAGGGAGGCGCGTACCGCCTCGCGCAGCTTGGCCAGGTCCTCGAAGCCGAGGCTCTTGGCGAATGCATCGTCGAGCGAAAGTTCGCCGGGCGCCGCAATTGCTTTTACGCTGACCGTGAACTCGGCGGGCTTGCCGGCCAATTTGCTTTCCGAATAATTCTCCGGGAACGTCACCGCGACGGTGCGGGTCTCGCCGACGTTCGCCCCGATGATCTGTTCCTCGAATCCGGGAAGAAATGAGCCGGCGCCGAGCACGAGATCGATATCGGCGGCACTGCCGCCCCCGAATGTTTGCCCCTCGACCGTGCCGACGAAATCGATCGTGACTTTATCGCCTTGCGCGGCCTCGCCTTGCTTTGGTGTATAGGGCCGATTGCGGTCGGCCAAATTCTTGACCGCCGCATCAACGTCCTCTTCCGGAATATCGGCGACGAGCCGCTCGATTTCGATGTCATCGAAGGTGCCGATCTCGATCGTCGGCAGAACCTCGAGCGCGACACGATAGGAGAAATCGGATTTCGCCTCGAAGGCTTCGCGCAACTCCTCTGTGTCGTCGGACAGCTCGATCTTTGGCGCGCCGGCAAGTTTCAGGTTATTGCCCTCAACGATCTCCCGATTGGCGGCGTTGACCGCTTCCTGAACCACCTCGGCCATGATCGAGCGGCCATAGAGGCGGCGCAGATGCGCGACCGGCACCTTGCCGGGCCGAAAGCCTTTGATGTGCGCCTTGGAGCGGATCTCGGCGAGTTGGCCCTCGACGCGCGAGGCGAGATCTTGCGCAGCAAGCACGACCTTATATTCGCGCTTCAGCCCCTCGGAGATGGTTTGCGTCACCTGCATCGTTTCGTCCTTCGAATACCTCACCTCCGCGCAGCCGGCGCGGCTTGCCAGGATCACGCCGATTGCGAAGCTCTGGTGCGGGCGGAGGGACTCGAACCCCCACGGCTTTCACCACCGGAACCTAAATCCGGCACGTCTACCAATTCCGCCACGCCCGCGAGCGCATCAAAGCGTCGCGTTTCACCTCGGGCCGGCTCTATATCATGTCGCCGCTCCGGTGCAGCAAAAAAGTGGCAGACTTGGCCGCCGTCCGCGGGACATGCTTTTGTCGGCCAATCCTGCCTGCGGTGCTTCTTAGCCGCCGCGCTTTGCTCGGCTCCACCTTTGCCGCCGTTTTCGCGTTGCCGGCGCGATGCGCGATTGGCGGCGCCGATCGGCTAGGCGTCGTCGGCGTCGAGCAGGCGGCGCAAGACCCGCGGCAAAGCTTCGGGGATGTCTTCGGAAATGAGACCCGGACCGAATTCGCGCGCCGCCGCCGCGTGTAGCCAAACCGCGGCGCTTGCCGCTTCGAACGCCGGCATCGACTGCGCCAATAGGCCGCCGATCATCCCCGCCAGCACGTCGCCGGAACCTGCGGTCGCAAGCCAAGGCGGAGCGCCATGATCGATCGAAGCGCGGCCGCGCGGATCGGCGACCACCGTGTCCGCGCCCTTCAGCAGCAGCACCGCGCCCATCAGCGCCGCGCCGGCGCGAGCACGATCGAGTTTCGAGGCCGAGGTCGATTGCGCAACGGCCGGATGATCGCGCAGTTCTCCTTCCTTGGCCGCGAACAATCGCGCGAATTCGCCGTCGTGCGGCGTCAAGACCACTTGGCAGCGGCAATGTTTCACGGCATCGGCGAGCCGCATCGATTCGCCGGCGAAACTGGTCAGCGCGTCGGCATCGAGGACGATGGCGCGCGTCGCCTTCTTTTCCTCGCTGCCGTTTGCAAGCGCTGCCAAGACCATGTCGCGAGTCTTCGCGCCGACTCCCATGCCGGGGCCCATCACCACGGCGTTCTTGCGCCGGTCGGCCAAAAGCTCGGCTAATTCCTCGCTCGTATCGCACACGCGAGTCATAATCGCGGTCAGCGCCGCGGCGTGCGCAAGCAGCGCATCGCGCGGAGTTGCGACCGTTACCAGCCCGGCACCGATCCGCAAGGCGCCGCGCGCCGCAAGCCGCGCCGCGCCGGTATGCGCCAAAGATCCGGAAAGAACGAGGGCGTGGCCGCGGTTATATTTGTGGCCGTCGATGCGTGGCCGCGGAAAGTGTTTGCTCCAAATGGAAGGGCCGTTGGCAAAGGTTTTGGGGGCGATTTCGGCGAGTACCGAATCCGGAATACCTATATCGACGAGGCTGATTTCACCGCAGTGCATGGTTCCGGGCAGCAGCAGGTGACCGGGTTTCAGACGAAAGAAGGTAACGGTCTGCGTCGCTTCGACGGCGACGCCGCGTACCAATCCGGTTGACCCATCGACTCCCGAGGGAATGTCGACGGCGACAATCGGCTTGCGAGTGCGTCGCGTCCATTCGTTCAGGCGCAGGATCGTGTCGCGTGCCACCCCTTCGACGTCGCGCGCCAGCCCCGAGCCGAAGATCGCGACGATCGCAAGGTCGGTCTCCTCCAGTGGCAACTCCTCGAAGCGCAGAATGGGGTCGCCCCAGCCTTGCGCCGCGTCGGCCGCATCGCCCTTCAAATCCTCACGCTCGCCAAGCAGGCCGACGGAGACTTTAAATCCATCCGCCTTGAGATAACGGGCGGCAACGAACCCATCGCCGCCATTGTTGCCTGGGCCACAAAAAACCGCGATCTGCCGCCCATGCGGATCGCGCATCGCCAGCAACCGCGCCGCGGTCTTCGCGACGGCGGCGCCAGCACGATCCATCAAAATCGCGCCCGGGATCCCGGCGGCGATTGTCAGCCGATCCGCCGCGGCCATTTCGGCGCTGGAGAGCAATTCTGGGGGAGTCGTCGGCATAATTTGATCGTGGCGAAAATTGACGCGGCACGCAACGGCGCCAGTTACGGCAGGTGTCGACGAATTCCACTCTGCCTAGAATTCGTCCGTGCCCATTATGTTGACATTGCGGTTCGCGCCGGAGTAGAAAATCTCTTGCCGCGACGCTGAATTATCGAGACTTTTTGCAGTCCTTGTGCTCTTCGGAGCGTCCCCGTGAACCCGAAACCCCGCAACGCCAAATTCGGCATCGGCCAAATCGTGCGGCATCGCAAATATCCGTTCCGCGGCATCATTTACGATGTTGATCCGGTTTTCGCGAACACCGACGAATGGTGGCTTGCCATTCCCGAAGAAGTGCGGCCGCGCAAGGACCAGCCATTCTACCACCTCTTCGCCGAGAACGCGGATACCGAATATGTCGCCTATGTCTCGGAGCAAAACCTTTTGCCCGATACCTCCGGTGATCCGGTGCGCCACCCGCAGGTCGAAGAAATGTTCACCCGCGCCCAAGATGGCGGCTATCACATCAAGACGGCGCGGTTAAACTAAGCCGGCTTCGAGAGCCAACGAGCACGATCCCGCGCGAAGCGCTGCTTGCGCGAATACGATCGGCAAACCGCGATGGGCGCTATTTGCCGCTCGATTTCGCGGGTGCGGCGGGGGCCGGAGCGGCAGCCGGCACGCTGGTCGGCGGTGCCGCACCGCCGGTTGGCGAACCGCCTCCCTGTTTCTGCGCTTGAAGCTTCTTGCGCTCTTCGTCGGCGCGTTTTTGCAATTCCTCCTGGAACTTCTTCTGTTCCGCCTCGAGCACTTTCGGATCGACCGCCGGCCCGTCGAACGTCTTGCCGAAATCGGCGAGCGGCACACCGAATGTGACTTCATTGTTGGCCTGATTGCGGACGGCGATGTTGAGCGTCGTGCCTTTCTTCATCTGATCGATGGTCGGGCCCTTTACTCGCGATTCCGCAAAGCACCCGTTGGGGAAACAGATTTCGAAAGCGCCGTCGAGCGTCGCGCCATTATCCACCCAAAAACGGAAACCGGGACGCAACATGAGCCCGACCGGCATCAACAAGCGAATGATGCGCGTATCGTCGCCCTTGATGTCGTAGATCGCCACGGCGAGGACCGGCGCCTGATTGGGATGCGTGCTGAAGTCGCGTGTCGTATAGCAAACATCTTTGTTGGCCGCCTGATCGTGACCGCAAACCTTGGTCCACTTCGGTTGCGTGCCGACCAAATCGAGCCTAATCGGGCCTTGCGGCTGCGCCGGAGCGGCGGATTGCGTCTGATTCGGCTGGCTGGCGGGCGCCGGATTGGCAGGCGCCGCCTTTTGCGCGTAAGCGTCTCCGCCGGCCAGGACAAGAATGCCGGCCAAACCAGCGAAGCCGAGACGCGCCAACGAAAACGCCATAAGTAAAAGCCTTTCCGATAATAGGAACTCCTGCCGAGGGCCTTTGCGGCGCCCGGGGCGAGATGATGGCCGCACACAAAGACGCGAAGCCCGGCCGCTAGTCAAGATAGTCCAAAATGCGCCCGGCGAATGGGCTTCGAATGCGGCGACAAATTGGCCGTCGGTGCCCTCCAGCCGGCTAAAAACAGCTTTTCTTGGAAGGGCATAAGCGTGTGATTGCAACAGCATTTGCCGCCACCGCACCTGTTCATAGCTGGCGGTACGCTTTAGACTCGCGGCATGCATTTCGGCGCGATTCGCTGCCTCGGGCGGCCCCGGCCCGGAGCTTTCGATGTGACGGCGGCGATCCTCCGCGCCGCAGTAATATTCGCCTCCTTCACCAGCGTTCTGGCGCAAGCCGATACGGACCGTTGCCGGACGATTGCCGGTCTCACACAAGACAAGCTGCCGGTGCAGCTCGCAGCGCTCAACGATTCGCAAGACAGCGCACCGCGGTATGCGATCGCCATGCATGGAGCGCCGGCCCTCGCACCGAATTACACGCATTTTCCTTACGCCGATCCCGCCGCGGCCAAGGGCGGTCGCCTCACGATCGGATTGCTCGGGACGTTCGACAGTCTGAACCCGTTCAACGTCAAGTCGGGTTCGGCGGCGCAGGGCCTCGACACCAATGTATTCCAAACCTTGATGGCACGTTCGCTCGACGAGCCATTCACGCTCTACGGCCTGATCGCCAAAAGCATCGAGACCAACGAGGCCCGCTCCTACGTGCTCTTCCACCTCGACCCGCGCGCCAAGTTTTTCGATGGGACGCCGATCACTTCGGCCGACGTCGCCTTTACCTTCGAGCTTTTAAAAGAGAAAGGCCGGCCGCAGCAGCGCGCCGCCTATACGCTCGTCAGCCGCGTCGAAGTGCCCGACGCCGAGACGATCCGCTTCGACTTTCCGGACGTCGACGATCGCGAATTGCCGCTCATCCTGGCGCTGATGCCGGTGCTTTCGCAGCGCGCGACCGATGCGGCGAATTTCGAGCAGGCGAGCTTTGCGATCCCGGTCGGATCGGGACCCTACCGCGTCGCAGAGGTGGATCCGGGCGAAAAGCTGATCCTCCGCCGCAACCCCGATTATTGGGCCAAAGACCTGCCGAGCCAACGCGGATTTTTCAACTTCGACGAGATCGAAATCGACTATTATCGCGACGCCAGCAGCCTTTTTGAAGCTTTCCAAGCCGGTCTCGTCGACTTCCGCGTCGAAACCGATCCGCTGCGCTGGACCACAAGCTACAATTTTCCGGCCGTGCGAGAACATCGTGTCGTTTGCGAAAGCCTGCCGGTAGGCGGGCCGAAAGGCATGGATGGTTTTGTCTTCAATCTGCGGCGCGGCATCTTCGACGATGTGCGGGTGCGCGAAGCGTTGGGCATGATGTTCGACTTCGAATGGGTCAACGCCAATCTCTTCGCCGGTCAATATACGCGCACCAAGGGCTTCTTTGACGATTCGGAATTCGCTTCGACCGGTCGGCGGGCAAGTGCCGCGGAGCGCGCTCTTCTCGCGCCCTTCCCGGGCGCGGTGCGCGAGGACATCATGGAAGGGCGTTGGCGGCCGCCAAAGACCGACGGAACCGGACACGACCGGGTGTGGCCGAAGCGGGCGCTCCATCTCCTCGCCTCTGCCGGCTATGAGCTCGTCGGCGGAAGATTGCGCAAGGACGGCAAGCCTTTCAACTTCGAAATCATGGTGCAGGATCGCGCCCAGGAGCGCTTGGCGCTCAATTACGCCTACTCGCTCGCCCGCATCGGCGTCGAGGCGCGGGTGCGGCGCGTCGATGAGGTGCAATACCAAAGGCGCCGGCAGAACTTCGATTTCGATATGATGATCGGCAGTTGGGTCGCTTCGGCTTCGCCCGGCAGCGAACAGCGCACGCGCTGGGGCTCGGCCGCCGCCGATGAGCCGGCCTCCTATAACCTTGCCGGCGTCAAATCGTCGGCGGTCGATGCGATGATCGACGCGCTGCTGGCGGCGAAATCACGCCAGGATTTCGTCACCGCGGTACGCGCTCTCGACCGTGTGCTTCTCTCCGGCTTCTACATTGTGCCGTTGTTCCATTCGCGCGAGCAGTGGATTGCCGCCTCTTCGGCGCTTGAGAGACCCGCGGAATTGCCCGCATATGGATCGCCGACCATCGATCCGACGCTCGATGCCTGGTGGAGAAAGCCATGAACGCCGAGCCGGCCGCGGGCTTACGCGTCTTTGCACCCTATAGTCTCGACACGTTGGCGACGGGCGCGGCGCGGCTGCGGCCCGAAACCACTGCTCTCATCGACCGCACGCGTGCCTGTTCCTATGCCGCCTTTGCTACCGACGTTGCGGCGCTGGCGCGGCTCTTGGCCGATTGCGGCCTGCAGCCGGGCGAACGGCTGCTGCTTTCGGGCGGCGCGGAGATCTCGCTCCTCACCGCGCTCGTGGCGGCGCTCCGCGCCGGCTTCGAACCGGCCTTGGCGCCGCTCGATCTCGAGGCGGCCGAGCTTTCCGCCTATGCGCGCGCCGTCAATGCGGGCGCGCTGATCGGATCGAGCGAATACGAAGATTTGAAATTCGCCGATATATATTTCGAAGTGGCGGCGGCGGTTGACTCAATCCGATTCGTCGCGACCCTCGGCCCGGGCGAAGTCGATGGCGCCGTCGATCTGAGCCATGCGGCCGTCGTGCGCTATGCCGCCGCCCATCCGGACAATGGTCTCGAGCGTGGCAAGCCCGCTCCGACACCGGCGCGAATCGTGACGCTCGACCGGCGCCACGGGACGCCCATTGTGCACGAGCAAGCAACCTTGATGGCGGCGAGCTTCGATTTCGGCGCGCGGGCGGAGATCGGACGCGAGACGCCGGTTCTCTCGACCTTGCCGCCGACCAGCTTCGCGGGATTGGTCGCCGGGCCCTTCGCGGCGCTTCTTTCCGGCGCCACGCTGCATCTGCATGGGCCGTTTGCGGCGGATGATTTCTTAAAATGCCGGGCGCGCGCCGGGCATGCGCATCTCGTCGTTCCCGCGACGATTGCCTCCGACCTAGCCGATGCCGGGATCCTCGAAGGGCTCGCCTCGATCGTTCTCGTCTCGCGCCTCTCGGCGGATAACGGATACCTGCCGCCACCGCCGCGCGTCTGTCCCTGCCCGCTGATCGATCTCTACGCGATCGACGAATCGACCGCCATCACCGAGCCGCGGCGCGGCGCGCGCGCCGTTCAGCCGGCGCCGGAGCCGCATTACGTCGGCTTCGACGAGGCGCGAATTTTAACGGTCGAGCGAGCCGCCGAACACGTGCTCGCCTTCCGCGGTGCAGCGGTCACGCCGCCTCTGGCATAGAGATTGCCGGAGTGTTGCGCTTTATGGCTGCGGCCCAAAGCGTCGGATGGGGTGCTTTAAGTTCCGGTATCAGTGCATAGTATTGGCCGAACTCCCGGGAATGCCCGGGATATCCTGGAGCTCTAGGACGATGCCGGACGAAGGCAAATCGGGCGCCATCATCGGCGTGGTCACGGTCTCGGACCGTGCCGCCGCCGGCCTCTATAAAGACGAAAGCGGCCCGGCGATCGTCGCCTTCCTGGAGCGGGTCGTCACGACCCCGGCTACGATCGTGAAACGCATCATCCCGGACGGGTTTGAATCGGTGCGCGATTGCCTGACCGATCTGGCCGACAACGAGGGTTGCGACCTGATTCTCACAACGGGCGGCACCGGCCCCGCCCCACGCGACGTGACCCCGGAGGCGACCGCGGCGGCCGCGCCGCGCCTGCTGCCTGGCTTCGGCGAACTGATGCGCGCCGAGAGCCTGAACTACGTGCCGACCGCGATTCTTTCCCGCCAAGTCGCCGCGCATCGCGGCAAATGCCTCATCATCAACCTGCCCGGCAAACCCGCAGCCATCGATGTCTGTCTTTATGCCGTCTTCCCTGCCGTCCCTTATTGTCTCGATCTCCTCGGCGCGGCACGAATCGAGACCGATCCCGCCGTGCTCTCCTCCTTCCGGCCGAAATCCTAGATGCGCGCTTTAACCTCCCCTTCTCCGGCTGAAATCGCCACCGAGCGCTTCGAGGCGCTGACAGCGGACTATACGCCGCTGCCCAATATCCCCGACGAATTCGTCACCGCTGACGGCGAGCGTCGGGCGCATTGGGTGAAATTCCTCGGCGCGCTCGCCGAACTCGGCGCCGACGAGATCGATCGGCGCTTTGCGACCGCCGACCGGCACATCCGCGATACCGGGGTCTCCTACCGCGCCTACGGCGACATGAGCGAGCGCGCCTGGCCGCTCAGCCATCTGCCGCTCCTCATCGAAGCGGCGGAATGGCGGGAGATCGCGGCGGGCGTGGCGCAGCGCGCAGAGCTGCTTGAAGCGGTGCTCGCCGACATCTACGGCCCGGCAAGTCTCGTCTCGGGAGGCGATCTGCCGGCTGCCGCAGTCGCCGGCTGCGCGGATTATTTGCTGCCGGTGCAAGGGCTCGTGCCCCCGGGCGGGCGATATCTGCATCTCTATGCGGCGGATCTCGGCCGCGGTCCGGACGGAAGTTGGTGGGTCGTCGGCGACCGCACGCAAGCACCGTCCGGCGCCGGCTATGCACTCGCCAATCGTTTGGTGCTCTCGCGCGCCTTCCCGGCCCTCTACCGCGATATGAATGTCGAGCGGCTGGCGCCGTTCTTCCAGGGCTTCCGCGGCGGCTTGACCGCGATGGCGACGCACGCCGACCCGCGCATCTGCCTGCTGACCCCTGGCCCCTACAACGAAACCTATTTTGAACAAGCCTATCTCGCCCGCTATCTCGGCTTTCTGCTCGTCGAAGGCGGCGATCTGACGATGCGCGACGGCGAGATCCACGTGCGCACCATCGCCGGGTTGAAACGCGCCGATGTAATCTGGCGGCGCATCGACTCCGACTACGCCGATCCGCTCGAACTCAACGCCAAATCGCGGCTCGGCGTGCCGGGCCTCGTCGAGGCGCTGCGCCAAGGTGGCGTGGTGCTCGCCAATGCGCTCGGCTCCGGCGTCCTCGAGGCGCCGGTGATGATGAGCTTTCTGCCACGCCTCTGCCAGCGCCTGCTCGGCGAAGATTTGAAACTGCCGAACGTCGCGACCTGGTGGTGCGGGCAGGCGCGCGAACGCGACAAGGTGCTGGCCTACTCCGAAGGCATGGCGGTGGCCGGCGCGTTCGGCAATCCGATCCTCGATTCGCAGCCGAACCAGGCGCTGATCCTCGCCGCGCTGTCGCCCGACGAACGCGCCCAGCTTGCCGCCGATGTCGCCGAGCGCGGCATCGATTACGTCGGCCAGGAAGTGGTCAACCTGTCGACGACGCCGGTGCTCGAAAGCGGCAAGCTCGTGCCGCGCCCGTTCGTGCTGCGCATCTATGCGGCGCGCACGCGCGACGGTTGGAAGATCATGCCGGGCGGTTTCTGCCGCATCTCCGGGCGGCCCGATGCGCGCGCCATCTCGATGGGCGAAGGGGTGCGCTCGGCCGACGTCTGGGTGCTCTCCGAAGGCCCGGTCGAACACGTCACGCTGCTGCCGACCAACGAGTCGGTGCACATCCGCCGGCTGATGGGGCTATTGCCGAGCCGCGCCGCCGACAATCTCTTCTGGCTCGGCCGTTATCTCGAACGGGCCGAGGCGACGCTGCGCCTCATCCGCTGCCTTGCCGGACGGCTCATCGACACGGATACGCAGGCCAATGCGCGCTCCGCCGTCGAGCGCATCGGCGGCCTTTTCGTCGCCTGGGGCGCGGCGCCCGCCAATGCGCTGGCGCAAGCGATGCGGCTTGCCGCGACGGGGCTGCACAGCAGCCAGGAATTCGGCTCGGCGCTGGCGCTGGTGCGCGACGCGCATCGCGCCGCTTCTTTCATTCGCGAGCGGCTGTCACCCGACACCTGGCGGCTCATCGACGATCTGCGCGGCCGCCTCGACCAGGACGAAGAAGCGGTGCTGACCGAAGCGGAAGCCTTCGAGCGTGCCAACGCGGCGCTGCGCACCGTCGCCGCCATCGCCGGGCTTGCGCAGGAGAACATGAACCGCGGCGCTGGCTGGCATTTCCTCGAAATCGGCCGGCGCATCGAGCGCGCCATCAACACCTGCCGTTTCGCCCGGCATTTCGCGCATGCCGACGCTGCCGCCGAAGAGCTCGACATCCTGCTCGATCTCATCGACTCGCCGATCACCTACCGTTCGCGCTACATGATCGGCGTGGCGCTCGGCCCGGTGCGCGACATGGCGCTGCTCGATCCCTATAACCCGCGCTCCGTCGCCTTTCAGGTGGAGCGGCTCGACAAGCACATCGCCGAACTGCCGGCGCTCGCCGACGACGGCATGCTGGAGACGCCGCGCCGGCTCATCGTCAAGCTTGCCGCAGAGATCGCCGCGACCACGGTGGACGGGCTCGACAACACGCGTGTCCTCGGCTTCGAACAGACGCTGCTCGCCCTCGCCGACGCAATCGCCGCGCGCTACTTCCTGCAAGGGCCGCATATCGCCCGCGCCGACACCGCGAGCGGGCTCGCGTGATCTACGACATCCGCCACGTGACGATCTACGAATATGGATCGCGCGTGACGTTCAGCCATTGCGCCCTGCGTCTGCTGCCGCGCGACGGACCGGGGCAGACGGTGCTGGCGAGCAGCCTCGATACCGACCCACAGCCGAAGGAGATCGGCGAGCGCGCCTGCTTCTTCGGCAACCGCGTGACCTCGATGACCATCGAGACGCCGCATCGCCGCCTCACGGTCGAGGCGGCATCGAGCGTCGAGGTCGAACGCGCGCCACCACCCGACCCGGCGGCGACGCCGGCTTGGGAGGAGGTGCGCGAAGCGGCCTACGCGAGCCAATCGCTCGCCCGCCAATCGCCGGCGCATTTTCTGCATCCGAGCCGCTACGTGCCGCGCTTTGCCCCGGCGCGGGAGTATGCGCAGCGCTTCTTCGCGCCCGGGCGGCCGGTGCTCGAAGCGGCGGGCGATCTCATGAAACACATGCGCCGCGATTTCACCTACGATCCGACGTCGACCGTAGTCTCGACGCCGCTCTCGCAAGCCTTCGAACAGCGCTCCGGCGTCTGCCAGGATTTCGCGCACATCATGATCGCTGGGCTACGCGGTCTCGGCCTGCCCGCCGCTTACGTGTCGGGCTATATCCGCACGATCCCGCTGGGCGGCGTGCCGGTGCTCGAAGGGGCCGACGCCATGCACGCCTGGGTGTCGCTTTGGTGCGGACAGGCAGGCTGGATCGGGCTCGATCCGACCAACGCGCTGCTCGTCGGCAACGACCATATCGTGCTCGCTGAAGGCCGCGACTACGCCGACATTTCGCCCGTCGCCGGCATCATCTCGGGCTCGGGCGAGCAGGACATCGAAGTCAAGGTGGATGTCGTGCCGCGGGTATAAATGACCCGCGCCAGGCCCGCGCTTACCCCGGCTCCCCTACCTCAGCTTCGCAGATCGAACCGTCAGCCTAGCCGTGAACGGGCGCCTCGAACGGCGCCGGCATCGAACGTGGCCTTTGCAGCAGCTGAATGCCGCAGGGCGCCAATCCCCATCGAATTTATATGTCCGCCGCCCCAAATCGGGGTCGTGACGAGGGAATTTTGGGGTTTGGAGAAGAAAATGAGGTCGATTCGGAGTGTTTCCAGGGAACCGGCGCCAGCGCTGCTTCCCGAGGTTTTGGCCGGAGTTTTGGCATGCACCGTCTTTTTGAGCGCG
>JBOHJJ010000022.1:0-15319 GCA_050728495.1 Methylovirgula sp. | reverse complement strand
CGTATAACGGGCCGGGTTATTCCCCGAATCGCAGGACGACCGTGCCGAGCCTTTTTCGCCTTCTCGTGACGGTTGGGCTATTGGTCGGGCTCGTCTACGCCACGATGCTGGCGCTCGTCACCTTCGTCACGCCCCAGCCGCACCAAATCATCCAAACCATACCTACTTCGCGCCTCGATAAGTAAGGAGGTGTATCTTGCCGGGCGATCGCAGCCTCGAAGCCTTTCTTGAAATGCTGGCGGCGGAGCGTGGCGCCGCGGCCAATACGCTTGAGGCCTATCGGCGCGATCTCACCGATTACGAAGCCGCGATCGCCCGTGCAGGGAAATGCGCCTTGAATGCCGGCACCGAGGACATCCGAGCCTATCTGCGCGCCTTGAAAGGGCGCAGCTTCTCGGCGGCGACGAGCGCGCGGCGGCTCTCCGCAATCCGGCAATTGCATCGCTTTCTTTACGCCGAAGCCATGCGCGCCGACGATCCGGCTTTGATCCTCGAAGGGCCGCGGCGCAATCTGCGGCTGCCAAAAATTCTCTCCATTGAGGAAGTCGAGCGCTTGCTTGCAGCGGCGCAAGCGGCAATCGAGGCGAGCCCTCCAGATAAGCCGGAGCGCGTGCACGCGGCGCGCACCGCTTGTCTGCTCGAACTCCTTTATGCGACCGGCCTAAGGGTTTCGGAACTCGTGGCGCTTCCCAAGGCTGCGGCGCGGCACAACGAACCGTTGATCCTCGTCCGTGGCAAAGGCGGACGCGAGCGCCTTGTTCCGCTCTCCGAACCGGCGAAGCGGTCGATCGCCGCCTACCGAGCTTTGCTCGCAGCACGACACCTGGGCAACAGGCCATGGCTGTTCCCGGCCGAGAGCGCCAGCGGCCATTTGAGCCGACAGGTCTTCGCGCGCGACGTCAAAGCCGTCGCCGTGGCGGCGGGAATTGCCGTGGCGCGCGTGAGCCCGCACGTGCTGCGCCACGCCTTCGCCAGCCATCTGCTGCAAAACGGCGCCGACTTGCGTGTCGTTCAAGAACTGCTGGGACACGCGGATATTTCGACGACGCAGATCTATACGCATGTGCTCGACGAACGGATGAAAGCGATGGTGCGCGATCTGCATCCGCTGAACGAGAAGTGATCGCTGCCAACGGAATTAGGCGACGATGCGCGCCCGATCGAGCGAATTGCGGAGCGAATCGCGCGGCGCAAGCCAGCTCTCGATGAACGCCTCCGACCAACGCGCCACGGCCGCGTCGTGCCGGTACCAGCCTTCGAGATGAAGATGGCGGGGATGGGCGCCCGGCAGCGCCATGCGGTCGGTGCCGCGCATCGTCCAGCGGCACATCATGGCGTAGGTGACTTCCGGATGGAATTGGAAGCCGTAGGCGGCCGGCCCATACCGGAATGCCTGCGTTTCAAACTCCTGGCCGGCCGCAAGCAGAACCGAACCGCGCGGCAGGTCGAAGCCCTCGCGATGCCATTGATAGACCTTCTCCGGAAAAGGACAGGCGCAGACGGCATGGCCGTGGCGAGTCGGAGTGATCGGGTAATAGCCGACCTCCACCTTGCCTTGCGGATGCAGATAGACCCGCTGGCCGAAGTAGCGCGCTAGGATCTGCGCGCCGAGGCAGATGCCGATGAGCGGCTTTTCTTCCTTGAGCGGCACGTCGATCCAATCGATCTCGCGGCGCAGCCAATCTTCCGGGTCGTTGGCGCTCATCGGTCCGCCGAAAATGATGGCGCCGGCGTGTTCGGCCAGCGTCTTCGGCAGGGGTTCGCCAAACCGCGGCCGACGGATGTCGAGGTCATACCCAAGCGCCCGGAGAAGACGGCCGAGCCGGCCCGGGGTCGAATGTTCCTGGTGGAGGATAACCGCGACTTTGCGGGAGCCGTTAAGACGCTGGAGCATGGGCCCACTGGATAGCGAGGCGTTCGTGAACGGCGCTTCGCCCCTACGCCGGCATGGACGCGACCGTCGGCAAGACTATGGCGGGATTACTCCTTTGCTGCGACCGCCTGCCATGGTCGCGCAAATGCCGTGCCCGCCGCGGGCTGGGCGGCGACCCGTTGGCGCAGCCGCACCCGGTCGTGCGGCGAGACACCGAGGAGTTCGGCAATCCGCGCCACGATATTCTCCTCGACCTCGTGGACGGCGCCATCGGCGAGGGCGATCTCCCACATCATCTCGATGATCCGCTGTCGCCCCGTTTGATCGAGGTTGCGGCAAAGGACGCTGGTGAAGCGATAGAAATCGACGGCCTCCTGGTCGCTCGTTTCAGCGGATTGGATGAGCCGCGCCGTCGCCGCAGGATCGAGGTCGAAATTCTTTTCGATGACCTCGCTAAGCCGGCCGCGTTCGGCCGCATCGGCAGGCCCTTCGGAATTGGCGAGTTGGACGAGCAAAGCGACCGTGGCGAGCCGATAATCGTCCTCGCCGAACTCGCGCTTGGGCTCGCCGGCGAACTCGGCCATGAACGTCTTCAATCGTTCGAGCATAATGTTCCTGCTACAGTGATCTGACGCACCTATGCGGAATATAGTGGTTACATTCGGGCGAGCCCGGAGCGAGGGCAACACGCCGCAGAAGATTGCGGAAAATTAAGGTAGCAATCCTTAACGCAGCAGCAGGCACGTCCAATAGCCGTGGATGCCGCTAAACTGCCGGCGTTCGGCGCGCTGCCATCTCATGCATTCCCGCCGCGAAGGAAAGCAGAGCTTCTGGTCGTGCCACGTGACGGTGGCGGCCGCAGCGCCCGGGACATAGGTCGCGAGCCCGCCGGAGAAATGCCCGAGCCATACCGAGCGCCACGGCAGCAGGCTCGCATCGCAGCCGATTCCGGCGCCGAAAAGCCAGGGCTTGCCGATATCCGTGCCTGCCGCACGCACTCCCGTCGCCAGGCTAAGCAACGCGACGACCAGCGCTGCGAGACAGGCCGCGGCAGGCAGTTTCGTCATAGGCAGGCTCCAAACGCTCCGCTGCCGGATGCTACGCCGCGGTGAACCATCGCGCCACCCATGAGATCGCGAGCGGCGCTCATGTGCCCGAATTCGGATAGCAGGTCGGCGCGCATTCCGACCAGGGATGATATTGAAAACTCCAGGTCTCGCTCAAAACCTTGGCCCCGGAGCGCAGGAAGAGCCGCATTTCGACCGGCTCGGAACCCGTGACCGTCAGATCGAACTGGGCGCGCCAATGGCCCGCCAAGTCGTCCGGCACGGCCTCCGTGAAGACGTAGGAGAATGTGCCGCGCGACGCCCAGAGCACTGGATCGGGCTTTACGCCGTACGCCAGGCCACCAAGCGGGCCCCCAAGAAATTCCACCATGAATTTACGCACCCCTTTCGGCCGCGGCTTGCCAGGCTGGCCGCCGTTGCCAAGGCGCGTCGCGATACAGCGCGCGAGTTTGCCGGGATGGGGCTCGTCGGCGAGCCAATAGAGTCGATAGGCGGCGTTCGTCTCGCTGCCGGCAGTCGCCGGGCCGTCCGCCACCCACATGGCGACGATGTTGTCGTTGATCTCGTCGTCGGTGGGAATTTCGACGAGCTGGATGGACCCCTTGCCCCAGCTCCCCTTTGGTTCAACCCAGAGGCTTGGCCGCCGTTCGTAAAACACCCCGTCGAGATAATGGTCGAAATCGCGGTCGCGCTGCATCAGCCCGAAGCCGCGCGGATTGTCGTCGAGAAAGGCCGAGGCGGTGACGTGCGGCGGATTGTTGAGCGGCCGCCACATCCTTTCGCCTTTGCCCGTCCAGATCGCAAGGCCGTCGGAATCGTGCACTTCGGGGCGCCAATCAACAGCCGTCGGTTTGACGGTCTCCGAGAACCAGAACATGCTCGTCAACGGCGCGATTCCGAAGCGGGCGATGTCGCGGCGCAGACACAACAGTTGCTCGACGTCCATGACGACGCCCCTGCCGCGCGTCATGGCATATTTGCAGGCGCCGACGATCGATGGGCCTTCGAGCAAAGCGTAGAGCGTCAAGCCGTCCTTCGGGCCCGACTCGTCGATATAGAATTTGGTGAAATCCGGAAATTCCTCCCTTTTGCCGGCGACCGCGACGTCGAGCGCGACGGCGCGGCAGGAGATTCCATATTGATGCAATTCGCCGATGGCGCGGAAATAATCCGCGCCGAGGAACGCAACCCAATCGTTATCGTGCCAATCGAGAGGCGCATCGCGCGCCTCCTGCACCCGCAACCCGGCAAAACCCGCCCCGCGCGGCAATTGCCGGGCCGGCGAGTCGGCGGGCATGTCGAAGGCGCTCGGATCGTAAATGATCTCATGCTCCTGCCCGGCCTCGACCACATGCATTTCCACCGCCTTCGGGAAATACATGCCGAGATGGAAGAAGCTGACCGGAAAGCGCCCCGGCCCCTTGGCATAAAGCGCCTGATCGACGTCGAATTTGATTTTGCCCCAAGCTTCATAATCGATCTTGGCGACGATCTCCGGGGCCGGGCGCGCCGGCCCCGCATAGGGCTCCTTTGCCATGCGGCGCGCCGTTTGCTTCAGGAGATCGAAGGAAAACGGCTGCGGCGGCCCGAATTTGAGGCCTTGATCCGCGCCCTCGGTCTTCTCGACGTGTGCAAGGCCGAGCGCCGCGGCGGCGGCGGCTTTCAGGAAAGTCCGTCGGTTGGCTGGGATCATGCGTTCGCGGGGCTGTCAGAAAATGCCGGCAATCCCCCGGCTCACTGCCGAATCGACTCGTTCTTGAGCGCGGTGCGCAGGAAATAGAAGAGCAGGACGAAGCCGCAGAGCGCAAAAAACGCCTCAAAAATGCGGCTGATCGTCGGCTCGAACTGCAAAAGACCTCCCAAGGCCCACCCGGCGGCCCAGGATGCGCCGACCACCTCCGTACCGACGAGAACCCCGACGGCGACAATGGTCGATAAATGCAGAAGGTTGATTTTCTTGCGGTCCGGCACGTTATCTGGTTTCCCCGCGCGGGCGATGCGCGCTTCTGCGCCACTATACCATGCCGCGCCGACGGGCAAGCCGAACCGGTCCATTAGAATCCGGGGGCCGAGGCGGTCTAACAGGCTCCAGATCCGGGCTAACCGAACCGCAACGGGTAACCCGATATCGCAACAAGGCCCCGCGATCGCCTCGCGAACGAGCCGCTCTGTTTAGACGCCGACACGGGCAGCCCAGCTTCCCCGGCTCCCCGCGGATTCCTCAGTATTTCATGGCCTTTGGACCACCATGCGAGGCATGGCCGCCTTTGCGTCCGGCCTCGGAGGCGAGCTGATGGTTCTGGGAAAAGCTGCGCTTGTTGGGGCTTACGCTCTGGCCGCCTTTGCGCCCGGCCTGCGCTGCGAGACCGGGATTTTGCGAAAAGCTGCGCTTCTCATGCGGCACGCTTTCCCCGCCTTTGCGCGCGATGGCCCGCTGCTTCTCCGGGTCCATGGACGCAAACCCCCGTGTTGATGTTCTATTTTGGAAGTCGACTGAACCGCTCATACGGCATTCCTCTTGGTAGGTAGCGCGGGGCTGTACCAAGTAACGCACCGCGGCGATGAAGGTTCCGGCAACGGAATATGGAACACCCGCACGGGCTTAGCCGTTCATCTGACGCGGTTCCACTGGCGAATTTACGCAGTGTTGCGAATTCCAAACCGCGTTACCGGGCCGGTTTGTTTACCATAGCGCAGATCGGACGCTGCGAAGGGTCATTAGGATTAATGGCGATGGACGCAGACAACGACGGCCGACTTCAACGATCGGTGACGCCGATCATGCTATCACGTCCGCAACCCACAGGGACGGAGAAGGATAATGTCTGATCTTGAACACATCGAAGAGCAGGCTCGACACGATCTTACCGCCGATCTCGCCGACCTCCGCAACGACATCTCGAAACTGTCGGCTTCGGTTCTCGAACTCGTGCAGAACCAAGCCGCGGCGGCAAAGCAGCAAGTGCTTGGCGCGGCCGACGAAGCTCGACAGAAATTCTCGACGCAAACCGCCGAAGCGAAGGATCGCCTCAGCGCGATTACCACGGATCTTGAGAACTCGATCGAGCGCAGCCCATTTACGGCCGTTTTCGCCGGCGCTGTCGCTGGGTTCTTGATCGGGATCTTGATCCGCCCGCACAAATGAGCGGATTTCTGACTCGCCAACTGAGCGAAATCACCGCGTTGCTCGAGGCCTCCGGCCGGCGCTTGGCGACGAGCGTCGTGTTGCTGGTCGTAGCCTTTGTTTTCGTATTGGCGAGCCTCGGCTTCTTATCGGTCGCTCTCTACCTTTGGGTCGCAGAACTGACCCAGCCGGTGATCGCGGCGCTTGCGGTCGCCGGCCTTCACATCGCGGTCGCGGGCGTGTGTTTCTTGGTGTTTTGGCTGAGGGCGCGCGCTCGCTCGAAGAAATCCGTTGCGTCCAATTCCATTCCCGAAGATGCGGTTGCGGGTCGCGCCCAGTTCGCCGAGAGCATCGACCAAACGATGGCACCACTCATCGCGGTCTTGCACGAGGCAAACATGAAGCCTGAAGAAGCCGCGCTTCGGCTTGGCGTTGCATTGACCAAACAAGTTGGACCGCTCGGGCTGGTCGCGCTGGCGCTCGGTGCGGGTTTTATCTTGGCGCGTAGAGTGACCGCACCAAATAAAGAGTGATGCGCTAGAGCTTATACTTGGCGGCGAGTGGAAAGTCCGAGGTGAGAAGCGAAAACGGGGCGCGATGCGTCGCATACGACCGCGCGTGTAAATTGAAGCGCCTGCAATGAACAAAGGTAAAGCCGAACTCGTTCCCCTATCTCGAATGCCACCGCGACCGCTGCCCGTTTTTGCGGCCGAACGCGAGGAGGGCGCGATTTCGCCCAACCAACCCGCGCGCATCCTGATCGTTGAGGACGATTATTTCGTCGGCCTGCAAGACGAAGACATGCTGAGCAAAGCAGGCTTTTCGGTCGTTGGGGTGGCGACGACCGCCGATTACGCCCTGACCTTGGCCGCTCGGGAAATACCCGATCTAGTTCTCATGGACATTCGGCTTGCGTATTCCGGCGACGGCATCGAGGCGGCGGTCAAGCTACTGCAAAGACATCAGATTCGCTCGATTTTTGTGACGGGGTACGCCGACCCCGCGGCACGATCGCGCGCCGTCGCGGCGCGCCCGCTCGGCTGGCTCGCAAAACCGTTCACGACGGGCGCATTGGTCAAAGCGGTGCGCGAGGCGCTCGCCACAAAACGAGCGGAAGGTGGCTCTTTAAGCTGAACCGGAAGATCTTCGCGGCCATGCGCCTTAAACCAAGGCGCTCCTTGTCTGTGGTTCGTCTTTGCGCCGCGACTTACGATCGAAGAATAGCGCCTGGCTCACTACGGCCTTCAGAGTATCCACGCCGAACGGCTTGGTGATCAGAAATGCCGGTTCGGGAGGCGTGCCGGTCAAGAACCGCTCGGGATAGGCCGTGATGAAGATGACCGGCACCGAAAAATGCCCGAGGATCTGATTGACGGCCTCAAGCCCGGAGCTTCCGTCCGCGAGCTGAATGTCGGCGAGGATGAGCCCAGGTTTAATTTCCTCCGCCGCCTTCACCGCTTCTGCGCGCGTCCGCGCGATCGTGACTACGCTATGGCCGAGCTCTTCAACGAGCATCTGGATATCGATTGCGATCAAGGGCTCGTCCTCGATGATGAGAACGTCGGTGCGGATCTGTTTTGAGATTTCCTTGCCGGCCCGATCGATCAGCTCGGCTGCCTCCTCCACCGAACAATCCATGACGCGGGCGACTTCCGAAGTTTCAAATCCTTCGAGCGAGCTCAACAGAAACGCCACGCGCGGGCGTAGCGGGATGGCCTCGAGATTGCGCTGCGCCCCTTTTTCGTCGGCCGAGAAAGAAAGTTGGTCGACGTATCCGTTGACCGGCATTGATCCCCAGACCTTGAGGAACAGTCTATAGAGCGACGCCTTGAGATCGGTGTTCTCGCCAAAGGCTTCCGGCTCAGCCACGACCGCCTCGAGGGTGGCAAGAACATAGGCGTCGCCTCCGGCTTGCGTGCCGGTCAGGGCGCGGGCAAACCGGCGGAGATAAGGAATATGGGAGGAAATTGCTTTCGAAATCGACATGGATGTCGGCTCCTCTGCCACGCCGGCCCAACCAACGTTCCAGCTTGCTAATGCACTAGCCGAAATTTGGTTCCCAGTCCGGAACTTTCGCGAAAACATCGCGTTAAAGGACGGGCAATGGTGCGCCCCGGGCAGCATAGACCAAAATCGCTGGGAATAAACCCGATCCAGATGCTCGCTGGAAAGCGTCCATTCATCTTTGCCGCGCTAGCGGTTTAATCCGCCAATGAACCACGACGATAAAGACACATAAGGGCACGGTAGTGACAAAACCCATCGATTTGAGAGCGAAAAAGACGGGCGGCCCGCTGCGCAGACAAAAAGCGCAAGGCACAGATGTCAAAGAAGCCTCCGCGCCGAAAGAAGCGAGATCTCCGACGCGGACGAGTACGCTTACCGGGGCGCGAGCACGCAAGGCGCCGAAACCGGAGATCATCGAGCAGGTTGGACTGCGTCTGCGCGGCGTCTACAACGATGTTCTGATGCAGCCGATCCCCGATCGCTTCCTCGATCTGTTGCGTAAGCTCGAGGCCGGCGCCCGGGCGAAACCGCCGCAGACGGCCCGCGACATTGGTTCAAAAAAGGATCCTAGGTGATAAGCGTCGAAAAGGAAGAAACCCGTCAGCTGGCGCATGCCAGCGCGCAGATCAAGGCGGACCTGATCGCCGTCATTCCGAATCTGCGTGCTTTCGCAGTGTCGCTCTGCGGTAATCCCGACCGCGCCGATGACCTCGTACAGGAGACACTCGTCAAGGCCTGGGGCAACCTTGATTCCTTCGTGGAAGGCACGAACTTGCCCGCCTGGCTGTTCACGATCCTGCGCAATTTCTACTATTCGGAATATCGCAAACGGCGGCGCGAGGTCGCCGATTCCGACGGCGCAATCGCGACGCGACTTGCGACCGCCCCGGCGCAGAACGGCCATATGGACCTGCTCGATCTGCATGGCGCGCTCCAGCAATTGCCGAACGATCAGCGCGAGGCACTGATTCTCATTGGAGCCTCGGGCCTTTCTTACGAGGAAGCCGCAAGCATTTGCGGCTGCGCCATCGGCACGATGAAAAGCCGCGTCAATCGCGCCCGCAACCGCCTGGCCGAAATTCTTTCGATCCATTCGAGCAGCGAACTAGGCCACGACGGCGAATGGCAGGTGGGCGATCCGATCTCGGTCGGCCAGCACTATTCGAAGACCGGCAGCGATTAGGCCGCGCTCACGCGCGCTTGCCAACCGCAAAGGGCTCTAGCGAAATTCCCGCCTCGACGATGCGCCGACGCAGTGCAGCGGCGAGGGCGACCGCATTCGGCGTGTCGCCATGGACGCAGATGGAATCGATGCCAGTCGGAACGCGCTTGCCGGAGGCAGCGATCACCGCCGCTTCCTTCAGCATAGCGAGCACCCGGACTGCGATGGCTTCCGGATCGTCCAGTACGGCGCCTTGTTGCGAGCGAGGCAGCAAAAGCGCGTCATCTCCGTAGGCGCGGTCCGCGTAGATCTCCCGGGCGACGGCAAGACCTTCGGCGTTGCCTGCGGTCTCGAGGTTGGTTCCTGCCACGGCGAGAAAGATGAGCCTCGGGTCGACGGCTTTCGTGGCGCGGGCGAGCGCGCGAGCGACATCTGCTTCTTCGGTCGCAATGTTGCTAAGCGCGCCGTGCGGCTTCACGTGGGTGAGCCTGTGGCCGGCATAGGCGGCGAGCGCCGCGGCCGCGCCGATCTGGTAGGCGACGAGCCGTTCGACCTCGGCGGCGGAAAAGGGCAGGCGGCGGCGCCCGAAGCCCCAAAGGTCCGGAAAGCTCGGATGCGCGCCGACCGCGACGCCCTTCTCTTTGGCGAGGCGAAAGGTGGTGGCCATGACCTCGGGGTCGCCAGCGTGAAATCCGCACGCAACGTTGGCGCTCGTCACGATATCGAGCATGGCCGCATCGTCGCCCATGCTAAAGGCGCCGAAACTCTCCCCACAGTCGCAATTGAGGTCGATGCTTTGCATGCGAGTTCATCTTGCACGCGGCGCAAGTGCCGCACAAGCAAGCGATCGGTTGGCGCGCCGGCGGCGGCGTACTTAACAGGCCCTTAATCCTCGCCAGATCCCGGCGCCGCGTAACCCTCCTTAAAAGCTTTTAAGCGCAGAAGGGCCAAGCCGCCCGCACCAAGGTAAGCCTGTGACGAGCATCGCCTTCCCTGCCACCACTTCGGCGCAACGCAGCGGTGAGGGCCGTCGGATTCCCGTGTGGCTGCTGATTGCCGCCGCTTTGGTCTTAGGCTCGGTTCTCTCCTTCGCCGTTGCACATAAGGTCTGGCGGGACGGCACCTTCTTCGACTCCGACGATGCGATGCAGCTCGTGCAGGTGCGCGAACTGCTGGCCGGCCAGAATTGGTTCGACATGACCATCGGTCGGCTCGACCCGCCGCACGGCGTCTTCATGCATTGGTCGCGCACCGTCGATCTACCGCTCGCGCTGCTGATCAAAGCGTTTGGACTGCTGCTGCCCATGCAGACCGCCGAGCGTCTCACGCGGCTCGTCTTTCCGCTTATCCTACAGGCGCTGCTTTATGTAGGCATCGCCCGGCTGGCGCGCGTGCTCATCGGGCCGCGGGCCGTGCTTGCGGCGATCGTGCTCGTGTTGTTGACCGGCATGGAATTCGGCGAGTTTCAACCGGGCCGCATCGATCATACGGCGCCGCAGATCGTGCTGCTCGCGTTCATGTTGGCAAACTTGGTCGAGGCAATCGACCCAGCCTATGCGCGCCGCGCCGCCGTGGCCGGCGTGCTGGCTGCGGTGTCGCTTTCGATCAGCATCGAAAACCTGCCCTTCATCGTCGCGTTCACGGCGCTCTTCGTGGCGCTGTGGATCGCCCGCGGCGCATTGATGCGAAAGGCCCTGGCAAGTTTTGGGACCGGCCTCGGCGTTGCCCTTCCCGTCGCCTTTGTTGCAACGATCGGCAGGGCGCATTGGTTCGATATGGCCTGCGACGCTTATTCGGCCGCCTATCTCATTCCCGGCCTCGCAGTTGCGGCGGCGACGATCGCTCTCGCGGCGTGGCGCTTGCAAACCAACCTGACGCGGCTCGCAGCCGCCGGTCTTGTTGCGGGCGCGGTCGTCGCGGTCGTCATCGCGACGAAACCGATCTGCTTTTATGATCCCTATACGGGCATTGATCCGCTCGTGCGCCAGATCTGGCTGAAGAACGTCGAGGAAGCAATGCCGCTTAGCCGCTTCTTTCATAACGAGCCAGCGGCGGCGACGATCTACGCTCTGCCGATCGCGCTCGGCTTTATCGCGACTCTTGTTGCCGCCTATTGCGAGCACGGCCTTACGCGGCTGCGCTGGCTGCTTGTCGCGGCGATCTCGGCGTTGAGCGTTGCGCTCTCGTGCTGGATGATCCGGGTGATTGGCTTTGCCAGCCCGATCGCGTTGCTCGGCGGCGCCTGGTGCATCGCTCGCTTCCACGACTTTCTGACGAGAACGCGATGGCAGGCCGCGGCAATGCTCGCCTTCGTGTTCGTTCTACCATTCTCGTCGATCGGCTGGGCGCTTGTCCTTACGCAGGATCCTCAGGCGGTTACACGCGCCGATCGCACCGCGTGTCTCGCCTCGGCTGCGTTCGCGCCTCTCGCCGAATTGCCGCCGGGCCTCGTGCTTGCACCGATCGACGCAGGGTCGCATTTGCTCGCTTTGACGCCGCATAGCGTGCTTGCCGCGCCGTATCACCGCGATAACCACGGCAATCGCGCCGCACTCGATGCCTTCCTCTCCGAGCCGGAGACCGCGCGGCAGATTTTGCGCGCCAACCATGTCACCTACGTCATGACATGCGCTGGGCTGAATGAAACCGCGGCGCTCGCGGCGCGCGAGCCGCACGGCCTCGCGGCGGCGCTTATTCGCGGCACGCCTCCGGACTGGTTGAGAGCGCTGCCACGCAACGGCAAATATCAAGTCTTCGTGATGCGGCCGTGAATCCCGAAGAGTTCAATTGCGCGCCAACGAAGATTGCCAAAACTTAAATTGAGGCGGATCGAAGCGCCGCCTACGCCTTCGTTCGTTGCACGTTAAGTCAAGGGAGACGAAACATGACCAAGCGCTTGCCCCTGGCGTTTGCGCTCGCCGGGCTCATCGGAGCCGGCACGCTGACGGTGGCAATCACGGCCTATGCCGATCAAGACAACGATAGGAGCGCCGCCGCCGACTCCGACCACGCGCGCTTTGCATTCTCGCCGGCGGATCGTGCGGCTTTTCTCGATGCGCGTCTGGCGGCGCTGCACGCCGGCCTTGAGTTGAGCGCCGATCAAGACAAGCTTTGGCCCGCCGTCGAATCGGCGTTCCGCGATCTTCATAAGACCATCGCCGATCAGCGCGAGCAGGCGAGGAGCGGGCCGCGTCCCGCCGATCCTATCGCCCGGTTACAACGCGTAAGCGAAAATCAGATCGCCCGCGGGCAAGCCTTGAAGAAACTCGCCGACGCGGCGGCGCCGCTATATTCGGCGCTGAACGACGACCAGAAACACCGCTTACCGATCTTGTTGCGCAGCACGCATCTCGGTTTCACGCACCGGCATTTCGCGATGAACGAAGGCTGGCGCGATCGTGACGGCGGCTGGCGGGAGCATTGGGACCGTCACGGCGACTTCGATCAGAACGGCCACGAAGATCACGACGGCGATCACCAAGACGAGGATCAGCACTGAGCCCATTCGCGCTTTAGTGCCGCGCCAAGAGATCGCGGATCTCTTCGAGCAGCACTTCCTGGCGCGGCGGCGGGGTAACGGCCTCCTTTTCTTGCTGTTCGCGGAAGACCCGCTCGCGCACCGCTGCGATGCCGCGCACGACGAGAAAGAGCACGAAGGCGACGATCAAAAAGTTGATCACGTAGGTCAGAAAGCTACCCCAGGCAAGCACCGCCCCTTGTTTGCGCGCCTCGGAGAGCACCGGCGCCGTGACGGCGCTCGACAACGGCAGAAAATGATTGGAAAAGTCGAGGCCGCCGGTAACCGCGCCGATGGCCGGCATCATGAGGTCGTTGACGATCGAATCGACGATCTTGCCAAAGGCGGCGCCGATGATCACGGCGACGGCGAGATCGACGACATTGCCCTTGATCGCAAAGTCGCGAAACTGCTTGAGCATCTTCCACCCCCCGACTTCCACCTGCAGTGTTCCCGAGGCGAACCTACCAGAACCGATGAAAATGATGAAGCGGCCCCGGCCCGCGGCCAACGTCGAGTTCTCCGGCCGCCGCGAGCGAACCGCTGACATAGGCTTTTGCGGCTTCGATCGCTGCGCCGAGATCCAAGCCGTGCGCCAGATAGGCGGCAATCGCGGCGGAAAGCGTGCAGCCCGTACCGTGCGTATTGCGCGTCACGATCCGCGGCGCGGAAAAGGTGCGGTGCGCCACGCCGTCGAAGAAAACGTCGTCGGCCGTGGTGCTCTCAATGTGGCCGCCGGTAACGAGCACGGATTTGAACCCGCGCAGATAGAGTTGCTCGGCCAATTTGCGCGTGCCGGCGAGCGTCGCCGGTACCGACGCATCGGCGAAGCGTGCGGCCTCCGCGATATTGGGCGTAATCAGCGTGACGAGCGGCGCGAGATCTTCCAGCATGGCCGCCGCGAGATCGCCAACGGCGAGCGGATCGCCGCTCGACGCCGCGAGCACGGGATCGAGCACCACGGGAGTCTTGGGATACTGCGCTAGTTTTTGTGCGACCGCCGCGACGACGGCAGGAGAACCCAACATACCGATCTTGACGGCCGCGATCTCCAAGTCCGCGAACAGCGCGTCGAGTTGGGCTGCGACGAACGCCGACGGTAGTAGATGAATTCCGACCACGCCCTGCGTATTCTGCGCGGTCAAGGCGGTGACGGCCGCTGCGCCGTAGCAGCGCAAAGCGGCGAAGGTCTTGCAATCCGCCAGAATGCCTGCGCCTGCGCTTGGATCCACGCCGGCGATCGACAGGACGTTTGGTGCCATCGTTCAAGCTTCTGCGTAAGGTTCGGCGGCATTGGTCCGAGGTCGCCGGCCGAACAGTTTATGGCGATGCCGGATCGGCAGGCCGATGAGATGCACAATGCCGCCGCCCACGATGAAGCCGACGAGGCCGGCAATGAATCCCTCCGGCGTTGTCGGAATCGCCGGCTCGAAGGTCTGGTAGGTGCGCTCGGCGATATAGGGATCGAAGGTTTTGAAGAGCGTCATCCAACGGCCGGCAACATTAGCATCGTTGAACGCCGCCGCGGCACGTTGCAACTTCGCAAGCCGCGCCAGGATGCGCTTCATCTCGTCGCCGCGCGCCTGTGCGAGAGAATCGGAGTTTGCTTCGAGCCGCGTGATCGCAGCGTCCGGCGTTAGGCTCTGGCCGGCGGCGTCCTTGTCGAATTGCGCGACGATCTCGGTCAGTTCGTCGATCGCTCCGCCGAGACGCTGGCGATATTGCTGCCAGAATTCCGGCATCTGGGTCGTCGCGATGCCAAACAGCAGCGCGAAGAAAAGCGCGATGCGGCCGATAATCATCCGACCTCTCCAGGCTGGCGCGAATATAGGTCATTCTTCGCGCCGATGCTGCCCCCTTGCGGTCGCCGTTCGAAAAAATCTCACGGCATGGCGAGGACGCCGGCATTGCCTTCGCTGGTGCCGAACAAAAGTCGCCGGCCGTCATTGTCCCAGACGAGCGCCGAAACGGGATCATGCGCCTCACTCTGCGGCTCGCGAACGAGCAGCTCGGCCCCGTCGGTGAGCCGGCAGAGAAGAATCCAGCCATCTTCGTAACCGATGGCGATCACCCGCGCCTTCGGATGAAAGGCCACGCGCGAGACTTTGACGCGCCTTGCGCCGCACTCGCGCGGCGGCTTTTTCATCGGGCCGTCCTTGTCTTTGAACGACCAGACGATGCACGCCTCAGCGCCCGAGGTCGCGAGCCAGTGCCCGTCGCCCGACCAGGAAAAGGAGCGGGTTTTTGCCGGGTAGCCGCTCATGCGCATATCGCGTTTGTCGGCAAGCCGCCAACCATGCAGCGTATTCTCCTGCATCGAGGTGACGAGGAAGCGACCATCCGGCGAGAATGAAACATCGAGATGCGCGCCCTTCCAGGCGAAGACCTCGGGTTGGGCGGCGGCGTTCGGAAACCAAAGCGTCGCGCCGTTATAATGCGCAATGGCGATGCGATAGCCCTTTGGCGCATGGGCGAGACCGCGCACCGAAGATGGGGCGGCAAAATGTTTCACATTGCCCTGCGGATCGCGAGCGCTGACCTGGCGTCCGCTCGACCAAGCAATCGAAGC
>JBOHJJ010000021.1:0-16850 GCA_050728495.1 Methylovirgula sp. | reverse complement strand
GATGCGTATCGCGCAGCAGCCAGGCGCTTACGAGATTTACCGATAAGCCCAAAGCGGCGATCACCAGCGCATCGTCATAGGCGATGGCGCGCGGATGGATCAGGCGGGTGACCGATTCGTAGCCGATCAGCAGCGCGACTAGCGCGAGCGCTAGGCCGCTCGCGAAGGCGGCAAGATCGCCGAATTTGCCGGTCCCGAAGGCGAAGCGCGGATCGTTGGCGTGGCGGCGGGCATAGATGTAGGCGAGCGCCGCGACGCCGAGGGCGGCCGCGTGGGTCGACATATGCAGACCGTCGGCAATCAGCGCCATCGAGCCGAAGATCGCGCCGCCGCCGATTTCGGCGACCATCATCGCCGCCGTGAGCGCTACGACGAGTAACGTGCGCCGCTCGTTGGCGACGTGGTACCTTCCTAAAAACACGTGCGGATGGGAAAACCCATCGAGCGAATGATTGTGCATAAAACCGCGATCCTCACAGGACGATTGCGGGCAAGGCTGGCTTCACTTGATGAAAACATAGATATCGACGGCCAGATTTGGATCCTCCGAGCTCGTCAAATCGGTCAAATATTCCTCGATGAAGAAATCCCGCGCCTCAAGATCTTTTTCATCGAGGTAGGTGGTGATGCGATCGTAGGTCGAATCGATGTCGTCATAGGGGCCGCGATGGTGGAATTTGATCGCCTTGCCGGAAGGCGAGGACCCAAGCTGCACGCCGTCCGAGAGTTCGCCTGCCGGTTTGGCCGCCAAAGGCACCATCGCCTCATAGGAAAAGCCGTTGTCGTCGGTCTGCGTAAACACGGTAAACGGTGAGCCGGCGGGCTTGAGCCCGGCTTTGTCGAGCGCGCCTTTGATCTTGGCGAGCGCGTCCTTGATCGAGGCGAATCCATCGTCCCACTTGGCCTTACCGGCAAGCATCGCGGTCGTCCGCGAGGGTACGACGATCGTCTCGGTCGTCGCATCGCTTGGCGCGCCGGGCACGCCGGACGAACCTTGCTCAGGTCGGCTGCCGCTCGGGACGGCTGCGTTCGGCGCGGCAGCGGCATTGGCGGGGGCGGGTGTGGCGGTTGCAGCCGCGGCTGGCGCCGCCGGGGCGGGAGTTGTTGCAGCTGCCGGGGCCGGAGCCGCCGGGGTGGCTGGCGCCCGCGCCTGTGCCTCGGCCGGGGCGGCATAGAAGGCAAGGGCCAAGAGGATAGCTAAGCCAAAGCTCGCCGGTGTCCATTTCGCGAGGTTCATGCGCCGCTTCCTCCCGTTGTGGCTTTGGAATTCTGCCCCCCTCGAGCCGCCCGCCTAGCGGCGGACCGAGCCAGAGCGCAGATTCTTAGCCATGGCCGCGACTTTTTCCTATATGAAGCTCGAACCTGAGATGAACATGCATCCTTTGGCCTCGCGACCCGTCATAAAGATGAACGGGCTCGGCAACGAGATCCTGATTCTCGATCTGCGCGGCACGCCGGGCGATCTTTCTCCGGCGGCCGTGAAGGCGATCGGTCGCGGCGACCGCCTCAGCTTCGATCAGCTCATGGTGATCCGCGATCCGCGCTCGCCCGGCACCGACGCCTCTGTGCAAATCTACAACAGCGACGGCAGCGAGGCTGGCGCTTGCGGCAATGGCATGCGCTGCGTCGCCTGGATTTTGCTGCGCGGCACGAATCGCGAGATACTAAAGATCGAGACCGCGGCCAGCGTACTCGAATGCCGGCGACAAGGCGAATGGAGCTTTTCCGTCGACATGGGCAAGCCGCGCTTCTTTTGGCGCAACATTCCGCTCGCCAAGCCTATGGAGGACACCGGCGCCATTCATTTCGACGAGATGCCGGTGCCGGCGGCGGCGATCAACGTAGGCAATCCTCACGCCGTCTTCTTCGTGGACGATCTCGATGCCTACGATCTCGCCGTGATCGGCCCGAAGCTCGAACATCATCCGCTCTTTCCGCAACGCGCCAATATCACCCTCGCGCGGATTAGCAGCCGCGATCACATCGTCGCGAAAGTTTGGGAACGGGGCGCGGGATTGACGCGCGCCTGCGGTTCGGCTGCCTGCGCCGTTCTCGTCGCTGCGGCGCGCAAGGCGCTCGCTGACCGCGAGGCGAATGTGAGCCTGCCGGGCGGCGATCTTCACGTCACCTGGCGCGAAGATGCGCATGTGGTCTTGCGCGGCCCGGTCGAATTGGAATTCGAGGCGGTGCTCGATCCACTGCTCTTCGAGGGTGTAGCCGCGTGAACGCCCCGGTGCCCCGGCGCGTCGAAGTCGTGAACTTCGGCTGCCGCCTGAATCTCGTCGAAGGCGAGGCCATGCGCCGCGCGGCGTGCGCCGCCGACAATCTCACGATCGTCAACACGTGCGCGGTGACGGCGGAGGCCGTTCGCCAGGCGCGGCAAGCGATCCGCAGGCTGAAGCGCGAGGCCCCGCAGCGCGACATCGTCGTCACCGGCTGCGCCGCGCAGATAAATCCCGAAATGTTCGCGGCGATGCCCGAAGTCGCCAAGGTTCTCGGCAATGCCGAGAAGATGGAGCCGGGCGCCTTTGCGATCGGGCGGCGCGTCGAAGTCGGCGATATTTTTACCCGCGCTGCGGCTTTGCCGGCCGGCGGCAGCATCGAAGGCCGCACCCGCGCGTTCCTCGCGGTGCAGAACGGCTGCGATCATCGTTGCACCTTCTGCATCATTCCCTACGGGCGCGGGCCATCGCGCTCGATGCCGATCGAGGCTGTTCTCGCGGCGGTCGAAGCCTGCCTCGACAAAGGCGCGAAGGAAATCGTGCTGACCGGCGTCGATCTTACCGCCTATGGCCGGGATCTCCCCGGCGCGCCGCGCCTTGGGGAACTCGTCAAAGCGATCTTGCAAGCCGCGCCGTTGCTCGCCCGGCTGCGGCTCTCCTCGATCGATTGCATCGAGGCCGAAGCGGATTTGCTTGACGCGATCGCCAACGAGCCGCGGCTGATGCCGCATCTGCATCTTTCGCTGCAATCGGGCGACGATCTGATTCTGAAACGGATGAAGCGCCGTCACGGCCGCGCCGACGCGATCCGCTTCTGCGCCGGGCTCAAGCGGGCGCGGCCCGGCATCGTGTTCGGGGCCGATCTTATCGCTGGCTTCCCAACCGAAACGGAAGAGATGTTCGAGAATACGCTGGCGCTCGTCGAAGAATGCGAGCTGACGCACATTCATGTCTTTCCGTTCTCGGCGCGGCCCGGCACGCCGGCGGCGGGCATGCCGCAGGTCGAGGCGCGCCTCGTCGCCGCGCGCGGCAAGCGTTTGCGCGCGGCGGCGGATGCGGCGCTCTCTCGGCATCTTGCGGCACAGGTCGGCAAAACGCTGACGCTGCTCGCCGAGCAGGGCGGCACAGCGAGGGCGGAGGATTTTACGAGGGCACGGGTCGGCGACGTTCCGGCGGGGCGGCTCATTGCTGCGGAGATCGTGGGGCATGACGGGAAAATGCTGGTCGGACGGCCTGCAATTCCGCTTTAGCCCAAGAGGCCGTCATGGCCGCGCTTGTCTCGGCCATCCACGCCGATCCGCGGCAATGTATTTTGACAGGGAAGCGAAGCTGGGAAGCTTCGCCGATGAACAAACCGCGTGGATGGCCGGGACAAACCCGGCCATGACGTGGGAGAACATGCTAGAGCCGCACTTTCTCTCCGGAATCACTTGATGCCTGACCAGCTCCGCCGCATCTCCCGCGCCCTGATCTCCGTCTCCGACAAAACCGGGGTCGTCGAATTCGCCCGAGCGCTCGCCGCGCGCGGCGTCGAGATCGTCTCGACCGGTGGAACGCGCCAGGCGCTCGTCGCAGCCGGGATCGAAGCTAAAGATGTCTCAGACCTGACCGGCTTTCCGGAAATGATGGACGGGCGGGTGAAGACGCTGCATCCCAACGTGCACGGCGGCCTCTTGGCGGTGCGCGAGGACCCGGAACACGAAGCGGCGATGCTCGCCCACGGCATCGCGCCGATCGATCTTCTCGTCGTCAATCTTTATCCGTTCGAGACAACCGTCGCGCGCGGCGCGGAGTTTGCGCAATGCATCGAGAATATCGATATCGGCGGCCCGGCGATGATTCGCGCCGCCGCGAAGAATTTCGACAGTGTGACGGTGATCGTCGATGTTGCGGACTACGATCGCGCGCTCGCCGAATTGAGCGAGAACCACGGCGCGACGCGGCTCGCTTTGCGTCGCGAGCTCGCGCAAAAGGCATATGCGCGTACTGCCGCCTACGATGCGGTCATCTCCAACTGGCTTGCCGCCGAGATCGGCGCCGCGGCCCCGCCCTACCGCAGCTTTGCCGGGCGGAAGATCGAGACCCTGCGCTACGGCGAGAATCCGCATCAAAGCGCCGCCTTCTACGCGATGCCCGGCGCCGGCCCCAACATTGCCACGGCGCGGCAAGTGCAGGGCAAGCAGCTTTCCTACAATAACGTCGGCGATACCCAGGCGGCGCTCGACCTCGTCGCCGAATTCGATTCGGTGCGGCATGCGGCGGTGGCAATCATCAAACATGCCAACCCTTGCGGCGTCGCGCAGGCGGCGAACCTCACCGAGGCCTATCGGCTGGCGCTACGCTGCGATCCGGTCTCGGCCTATGGCGGCGTCGTCGCGTTGAACCGTAAGTTGGATGCCGAGACGGCCCGGGAGATCGTGAAAATCTTCACTGAAGTCATCATCGCGCCCGACGCCGAGGACGACGCGCTCGCGGTGATCGCCGGCAAGCAGAACCTGCGGCTTTTGTTGACCGGCGGGCTGCCCGATCCGCGCCGCGCCGAGCTGACATTCAAGTCGGTCAGCGGCGGATTTCTCGAGCAGAGCCGCGATAACGCGGTAGTCGACGATATGGGTTTGCACGTCGTTACGAAACGCACCCCGAGCGAAGCCGAACTCGAAGATCTCAAATTCGCCTTCCGCGTGGCGAAATACGTAAAGTCGAACGCCATCGTCTACGCCAAGGGCGGTGCGAGCGTGGGCATCGGCGCCGGGCAGATGAGTCGCGTCGATTCTTCGCGCATCGCCGCGCGAAAGGCGAAGGAAGCGGCGCGCGCCGCGGGTCTGTCCGAAAGCCTTGCGAAAGGATCGGTAGTCGCCTCCGACGCCTTCTTTCCCTTTGCCGATGGACTGATCGCCGCCGCCGAGGCGGGCGCGACCGCGGTGATCCAGCCCGGCGGTTCGCTGCGCGACGACGAGGTGATCGCCGCCGCCGATGACGCCGGGCTTGCCATGGTCTTCACTGGCGTGCGGCATTTCCGGCATTAAGTGCACGAACCCTCTCCCATTGGGAGAGGGTGATCGGCGGAGCCGACCGGGAGAGGGGTTGCAATTGGTGTAATTGAGGGATCGTAACCCCTCATCCGCCTCGCTTGCGCTCGGCACCTTCTCCCACAGGGAGAAGGTATGCCCTACCCCTTGCGTCCCATCGCCATGAATTTGTCGGCGCGCGCATCGCGAATGGCGTCGGGCGAAAGATTGCCGAGGCCTTCGAGCGCCGCGGCGATGGCATCGCCCGTCGCGGTGATCGCCGCCGTGGGATTGCGGTGCGCACCGCCGACCGGCTCTTCGATAATGTTGTCGATCAGCCCGAACTTCAAAAGATCCTGGGCGGTGATTTTCATGCTGGTGGCGGCGTCCTGCGCTTTCGCCGTGTCGCGCCACAGGATCGAAGCGGACGCCTCGGGCGAAGCGACGGTGTAGATCGCGTGCTCCAGCATCATCACCCGGTTGCAGGTCGCAATTGCAATCGCGCCGCCCGATCCGCCTTCGCCGATGATCACCGCGACGTTGGCGACGCCGAGCGACAACGACTTCTCCGTAGAGCGGGCGATCGCCTCGGCCTGGCCGCGCTCCTCCGCATCGACGCCGGGAAACGCCCCGGCCGTATCGACAAGCGAAATCACCGGAAGCGAAAACCGGTCGGCAAGCTCCATGAGGCGGATCGCCTTGCGATAGCCTTCCGGCCGCGCCATGCCGAAATTGTGCTTCAGGCGACTTTCGGTATCCGCGCCTTTCTCCTGGCCGATGACGCACACCGGAGAGCCGCGAAACCGCGCGAAGCCGCCGATGATCGCCGCGTCATCGCCGAACAGCCGATCGCCGGAGAGCGGCGTGAAATCGTTAAGCAGGCCGGCGATGAAGTCCGAGCAATGCGGCCGTTGCGGATGGCGTGCAACCAACGTCTTCTGCCACGGCGTGAGCGAGGCATAGAGCTCGGCGAGCGCCCTTTCGGCGCGGATCTCAAGCCGCGTTAATTCTTCGCTGACGCCGTCGTCGCCTTCCTTCCATTGGGCGCGCAGCTCCTCAACCTTCGTTTCGAGGTCGGCGACGGGCTTTTCAAAATCAAGATAGCTGCGCATGAAGGCAAGGCGCTCGGGGAAGCCGCGGAAACTCCCCCATTTCGAAGGGTCAAGTCAAGAATTACCGAACGAGTTTTGCGCTCGGTGCAAGGGTTCCCGGCAAACAAGGTTATTGCCGATCAATCGAAGAGGCTCGATACGCTCTCTTCCTTCGCGGTCCGCGTGATCGCTTCACCGATCAGCGTCGCGATCGGCAGGACGCGAACGTTGCGCGCGGTAAGAACGGCTTCGGTCGGGGCGATGGTGTCGGTGACGACGAGCTCCTTCAACTGTGAGCCGCCGATGCGCGTGACCGCGCCGCCGGAAAGAACGCCGTGGGTGATATAGCCGTAGACGTCGCGCGCGCCGTCGCGCAGCAACGCATCCGCGGCATTGCACAAAGTGCCGGCCGAATCGACGATGTCGTCGACCAGAACGCAGGTCTTGCCCCTGACGCCGCCGATGACGTTCATGACTTCCGATTCGCCGGCCCGCTCGCGCCGCTTATCGACGATAGCGAGCGGCGCGTCGATGCGTTTGGCGAGCGCCCGGGCGCGCACCACGCCGCCGACGTCGGGCGAGACGACCATCAGATTGTTGAGGTCGGTGCGCTCCTTGATATCGCGCACCATCACCGGCGCGGCGAAAAGATTGTCGGTCGGAATGTCGAAGAAGCCCTGGATCTGGCCGGCATGAAGATCGACGGTCAGCACCCGGTCGGCTCCCGCCCGGGTGATCATATTGGCAACGAGCTTCGCCGAAATCGGCGTGCGCGGACCGGCTTTGCGGTCCTGCCGCGCGTAGCCGAAATACGGAATGACGGCGGTGATGCGCCGTGCCGATGCGCGTCTGAGCGCATCGATCATGATCAGCATCTCCATCAAATGGTCGTTGGCCGGAAACGAGGTCGATTGAATGACGAACGTATCCTGGCCGCGAACGTTCTCCTGGATCTCTACGAAAACCTCCATGTCGGCGTAGCGCCGGACCTGACATTTGGTCAGCGGCACGCCGATATGGGCGGCGATTTCCGCCGTCAGAGCGCGGTTGGAGTTGCCGGCAAGGATTTTCATTGGGCGTAAGATGCGGTCACGGCGCGACTATGCCTGCTCGGCACGGCGACCGCAACCGCAACACTTCAGCGCGCGCGCGACCAGATCTGGCTGCCGCACGGACCACCGCCCGGAGCGCAGCCGGAGATCTTGAGCGCCGATTCGCCGTCGAGCGATATTTGCGTTGAATAATACTGTCCGTCGTCGGCGTCATAGCTGGTCCCCGCCCAGACGTTTCGGCCGCGCGGGCGCATGTTGATCAGCACCTCCATGCCGAGCACCGAGCGATTGCGCTTGCGCGGATCAGGGTTGCGGATGTCCTTGCCCGGCGCCGAATCGGTGGTTGCGACGTTGCCACAAAGCGCCGCGCCGCACCTGTGGATGCGGATTGTGGCCGTGCCGTCCGCGACCCGCCACTCCCCGAGTGGATCCGCCAGTGCGGCCGTCGAGGTTGTGAGCAGGACAACAAGGCAGAGTGGGCGACCGGTCAACCAAAACCTCATATGTTTCCTCCACATTTATGGCTCGCGACATCCGCGACGGCGGAAGCCAAAAAGAACAGTCCGAGGACCTCGGAAGGATAAGGCGCTAGCGGAGGGCCGCCATGCCTACGCCGCCGGACGGCGGTGACGAAGTTGGCGGTGCCGCGCCCGGGGGTGTGGCAGGGACGACCGTTTGGCCACTGATCGCGGCCACATTGTGCCCCTCGGAAGGCCGCGGGTTGGCGGCAAGAAGCGCCTCCGGCGTATTGGTCATAACCGCGGCAAGGTCATCGGAGCTCTTGGCGGCGACGGCGGCGAGCGCCTGATCGTCGACCAGCGACCAAGGATCGGCGGCCTGCCCTTTGATGAGGATCTCGTCCTCGACCCTCTGCACGCGCTCCTTCTTCGAATCAAAGATGTCGAGGACAAAGGCGACCGCGGTCGCGGCTCCTTCGGGATGGGTGCTGAGATAGCCGCGCACGAAATAATTCGCTCTGTCGGGATCGGTGAAGTTGATCTGGCTGCGTTTGGCGGCATCGGCAAAAATCGGCGTGAAACGGTCGGTGACCTCCTGCGGCGCACCGGAGAAGCTGGCCAATGCAACGGTCGCCCCGGCGGGGCTCACGCCAGGGCGGCGCGCCATATTTGCCAAGAAGGGCAAGGATGGATCGAGCCCTTGCGCAACGTTGTTGTCGACACAGCCGGAGAGCAAACACGCCATAACGAGCCACGATAAGCGAGAAAACCGCGAAGCAGCGCGCCTGGATTTACGCAACCTCGGGACGGGCGCAGGCGCGCCGAAACCTCGACCCATGTCGCCTCGATTAGGTGTTCCGCAGACCCGCCCCACAGCGCAGCTAGAGAGCTAACCCGAATTTGCCGATACGTCCAGAGAGGCCCAAGCCGGGCGGCAAATTTGCCGGCAAGCCGCGTCCTATGCCAATTTCCCGCGGCTCTTTTTCTCGCCGCCGCGCAGGCCTAAATCGTAGGATAGATGACCCAACCGCCCGATGATCCGCCGGCCGCGCCGGCGTGCGCCGGAAAGAGCGAGGCGATCGCCGCAAGGCATGTGCCAGAAGCGGCGATCGAGGTCGACGCGCCCGCCTCGCTGGCACGCGGTGTCGAGGTAATCAAATCCTTTTGGCAGCACGCTCCGGTCGGTCCCGGCGTCTATCGGATGATCGCCGCCGACGGCGAGGTGCTCTACGTCGGCAAGGCGAAGAGCGTGCGCAAACGTGTCGCAAGCTATTTGCGCGGCGGCGGCCACACGAGCCGCATCGCGCGGATGATTTCGCTGACCGCCTCCATGGTGTTCGTCTCGACCGAGACCGAGACCGAAGCGCTGCTGCTCGAGACGAACTACATCAAACAGATGAAGCCGCGCTTCAACGTGTTGATGCGCGACGACAAATCGTTTCCCTATATTTTCCTCGGCGGCGATCACGTCGCCCCGCAGATCGCCAAACATCGCGGCACGCGCGATCGTAAGGGCGATTATTTCGGACCGTTCGCCAGCGTTTGGGCGGTCAACCGTACGCTCAACGCGCTGGAGCGCGCCTTTCTGCTGCGCTCTTGCACCGACAGCTATTTCGCAAACCGGACGCGGCCCTGCCTGCTCTATCAAATCAAGCGCTGCTCGGCGCCGTGCACGGGCGAGATCAGCGCGCGGGATTATGCGAAGCTCGTGGCGGAAGCGCGCGATTTTCTTTCCGGCAAGAGCCGGGCGGTGCGCGATCTGCTCGCCAAAGAGATGGCCGAGGCGTCCGACGCGCTCGATTACGAGCGCGCCGCGCGGCAGCGCGACCGCATCGCCGCGCTCTCCGCGATCCAGGGCGCGCAAGGCGTCAATCCGAAAAGCGTCGAAGAGGCCGACGTCTTCGCCATCGCCGAGGATGCGGGGCAGTTCTGCATCGAGGTCTTCTTTTTCCGTACCTATCAGAACTGGGGCAACCGCGCCTATTTTCCGCGCGCCGACAAAAGCCTCGCGCCGGGCGAAGTGCTCGGCGCCTTTCTCGCCCAGTTCTACGCGGAGCGGCCGGCGCCGCGGCTCATTCTTCTCTCGCACGCCATCGAGGACCGCGACGTGCTCGAACGCGCGCTCTGCGAGCGCATGGGGCATCGCATCGAGATCGGCGTACCGCAGCGCGGCGAGAAAAAGGACCTTGTCGAACATGCCGCGCAGAACGCGCGCGAAGCTCTGGGGCGCAAACTTTCGGAAGGTGCCAGCCAAGAAAAGCTGCTTGCGGCGCTCGCCGCGGCCTTCGGGCTCGACAAGGCGCCGCGGCGCATCGAGGTCTACGACAATTCCCACATCATGGGGACGAACGCGGTCGGCGCGATGATCGTCGCCGGACCTACAGGATTCATGAAGACGCACTACCGCACCTTCAACATCAAAGACGAGGATCTAACGCCCGGCGACGACTTTGGCATGATGCGGGAAGTTCTGCGCCGCCGCTTCACGCGGCTCGTCAGGGACGCCGCGAGCGGCGCGGGCGAAGATTCCGATGTCTTTCCGGAGCGGCCCGATCTCGTCCTCATTGACGGCGGCCAAGGCCAATTCGATGCCGCAGGCGCGGTCCTTGCCGATCTCGGCATCGACGACATTCCCGTCGTCGCGATCGCCAAGGGACCGGATCGCGACGCCGGCCGCGAGACCTTCTTTGTCGCCGGCAAAGAGCCGTTCCGGCTGTCGCCGCGCGATCCGGCGCTATATTTCGTCGAGCGGCTCCGCGACGAGGCGCATCGTTTTGCGATCGGCACGCACCGGGCGCGGCGCAAGAAGGCGTTCACCGCAAGTCCGCTCGACGAGATCGCCGGCATCGGCCCGGCGCGAAAACGCGCCTTGCTGCATGCCTTCGGGACGGCGAAAGCCATTTCCCGCGCCGGCCTCGCCGACCTCGAAAAGGTCGACGGCATCAATGCCACCACGGCCAAGCTCGTTTACGATTTCTTCCACGGCGAGGGCGGATAGCCGCCGCGCCGCTTGCCATAGGAGACGAAGATGCAAGCCGGGGGCCACAATTTCGAACCTCGTGCGCTGCCTCCTTGACGCCGCCGCACCGGCATGTTCCTTCGACGCATGTTGAATTCGACGCTCTCGACAGGCTCAGATCGGCGCCTGAACCTGCCCAATCTCTTGACCTACGGCCGGGTGATCGCCGTAGCTCTGGTCGTCGCCTGCCTTTTCTGGCCGGCGGTCGCCGCCATGCGCTGGATCGCGCTAGGCATCTTCATCGTGGCCGGGGCGAGCGACTTTCTCGACGGCTATCTGGCGCGGGCTTGGGCGCTGCAATCCTCGCTCGGCCGGATGCTCGACCCGATCGCCGATAAACTGCTCGTTTCGGCCGTGTTGTTGATGCTTGCCGCCGATCGCACCATCAACAGTTTTTCACTCTGGGCGGCGATCATCATTCTGTGCCGCGAGATCCTTGTCTCCGGGCTGCGGGAATATTTGGCCGAGCTCAAGGTGTCGGTGCCGGTGAGCCGGGTGGCGAAGTGGAAGACGTTTCTTCAACTCGTGGCGCTCGGATTTTTGATTGCCGGCCCCGCCGGGGAACGGCTGCTGCCGGGAACCATCAAGATTGGCCTCGTGCTTCTCTGGGTCGCGGCGCTGCTGACGCTATATACCGGCTGGGATTATCTGCGGGCGAGCATTCGGCACGCCGTCGAAGAGAAAGACTCGTGAAAGCGCTCTATTTCGCCTGGGTGCGCGAGCGCATCGGCTTCGCCGAGGAGGAGATCGCGCCGCCCGCCACGGTCGTCACGGTCGCCGAACTCGTCGCTTGGCTGAAGCGGCGCGGCGAGAACTATGCCGCCGCCTTCGTTGACGAGCGCGCCGTCCGTGCGGCGCTCGATCGCCGCCACGTGAAGCCCGAACAGCCGATCGCATCGGCGAAAGAGATCGCCTTCTTCCCGCCGATGACGGGAGGCTAATATGCGCAAGATCGTCCGCTTGCAGAAAGCGGCGTTCGAGGCCGCGGCCGAGGTCGCGCCGCTTACGGCGGGACGCAGCGACATCGGCGCGCTCGTCACCTTCACCGGCCTCTGCCGCGATGAGGCAGGCTCGCTCGCCGCGCTCGAGATCGAACATTATCCGGGCATGGCGGAAGCGGAGATCGAGCGTTTCGTGGAGGAAGCGTGCCGGCGCTGGCCGCTCGAAGCCGTGCTCGTCATCCACCGCCACGGCCTGATTCGCCCGGGCGAACCGATCGTGCTCGTCGCAACCGCCGCTAAGCATCGTGCGCCGGCGTTCGCTGCGGCGGAGTTTCTGATGGACTATCTCAAGCGCGCTGCGCCGTTCTGGAAGAAAGCACGGCGCAGCGACGAGCGCCCCGGCGATTGGATCGCGGCGCGCGAAGAGGACGAGACCGCGGCGCAAAAATGGGAAGGGCCTCGGGAGCGGCGCGAAAGCTAGGATTCGAGGCCGGAATCACCCTCGTCGCCGCTTTCCCACTTCGCCGCGCTTGCCCGGAGCGCATCCTCACTGCGCGACGACCGGCGCTTTGATATCGTTATAATCGTAGCTCATCGTCAGATGCTGATGGCGGATCTGCCCGTCAGGCTGCGGCACGCCCTTCATATCCGTCTCGGCGCGCATGAGAACACCGCGGTCCGGCGCGATCCAGACTTTCGTGGTCACCGTGACGTTAGGGGTCTTCGCGGTTCCCGTGTAAACCGCAAGGCTTTTGCCGTCCGCAGTTTCATCGGCGAGGCGTTGGCAATCCGTGAAACTGGCGGCGCTGGCGCGCACGCGCGCCCTCACCTCGTCGAGCGGGGCACGAACATTCCGCCACTGCCCGGAGGGAAGCTTCACGAAAATATCCGTACCGGTGAAAATCGTCTCGGCGTGCGACGATTTGGGCGGGTTGCTCGCATTCGTCGCTCCGCCCGACATGTCTGCGCTGATCGTACCGACGCTGTGGTAGGGCGTCTTTGTATTGGCCATCATGGCGTCCGCGATGCTCTTGCATGCGGCCTCGTCGGCGCGAGCGCTTGTGCAGAGGAGCCCCACGCCCAAAACTCCGATCGTCGCGCTTACCAGCGGTAGGGGTGAACTACGCATCGTCAACTCCCAATTTCCGTTTCCTCATCCTGCCGATGGTCGCGCCGAAGTGCATGGCCTTTTCCAGAGCACAACGTGCGTGTATGAGCCATCCAGGATGCGCCCGCTGCCGCTACTGCCCGCGATGTGGCACGGTCTTACCCTTCCTCGACGCCTCGATCAATGCCGGATCGTGGCGGACCGCCGTTGCGGCGAAGAAATTGCCCTTTGCGTGGGCGTAATGACGGGAAAAGCCGGTGTGCCGTTTTGCGAAAATGCAAGGTCTTCAGCGCCTCCACGAAACAAAGACGGATTGTGCCACGGCGCCGGAAACGCACCTTGCGGCAAAACTTTCGCGTATGGCGCAACGCAACGAGTTCGTCTTTGTCGCCGCCGCGATCTCGATTGCGTATTGCATCGTCTATTTTTCCTATCCGGGACTGCCTGGCAAGCAGATCGCGTATCCGCTTGGATGGCTGGGTTGGTGGGACCAATCGCAATATTTCGCCTCCGTGCAGGCATTCACGTCCTGGGATCTGGCGCCCGACGCGCATTGGTATCCGTTTGGCTATGACCTCGTCGTCGCGCCGTTCGCGTTCGTCACGCGGCGGCATCCGTTCTTTCTCCCGGATCTCGGCTGCCTGCTGGTTACGAGCTGGTTGTTCCTACGCATTGCCGAACGGTACGGATTGCCGCGTTGGGTGCAGTTGCTGGCGCTCGCCATCGGACTTCGCCCGTCGCTTGTCGTCTTTCAGCAATATGTGATTCCCTGGAACACGACGCTCAGCGCGGCGCTGCTCATGGGCATTGCCTACCTCTACATGCGCATTGTCGATCGAGGTCTTCTGATCGCCAACGGTTGCAGCCTCGCGGCGTTGGCCGGTGCGCTGATCTTCACCCGCCCATCTGATTGTTTCGCGGTTGTGCCGATTGCAATTCACGTTGCGGCGATCGGCTGCAGACGGGCGAACATCCGAGCGATCGTCGCATCCGCGGCCGTCTTTCTTTTCATCTTTGCGGCGGGACTCTGGCTCTACGTCACGATCTACGGCTGGCAGCGATCGGGCTACATGAAAGAAATCGCCAGGATGGGTTTCCCGGTCGAGACCATTCCTCTCAAGGCTTACGAGATGTTCGTTTCGCCGGTTGCGTTCTTCGGCGGCGGGATCGGGATCATTCCCTACATGCCGTGGGTTGCGATCGGGCTCCTCGGACTCTTCTATATGATGTTTTCGCAAGCCAGGTTCTGTCTCGTCAACATCAGCGTCGTTCTGTTGATCTGCATCTATCTCGCGTTCCCGGACTTTTGGCCCGGTAACGTCTGGTACAATAGTTGTATCCACTATTTCGTTTGGCCGTTTCTCATGTGCGCCCTCTTCGGCGCCGTGATGCTCCGCGATCTTTGGCGCTCGCCTTCCATTTTGCGCTTTGCGGCCGTTCTCGTCCCGGTCATCGCCGTCGCCGCGTTCAAATACGCGCGCGTCGATCTGCAGGTCGCAGATCTGCGGCGCACTGACAACGTCCTCACCGTTCGGCTTGCCGCGTCCTCGAAGATCAACGGCGGTTATGTGAATGCCTTCATCAATCACGATCAATCGAGGGACGTCCGTCAGGTTGTGGATGTAGACGGTCGCCGCTTGCACAATATCTACGATTATCACATCGCTCCGTCGAAAGATGGCTTTTACTTCGTGTTCGTTCGACCGCAATTCGCAGAGACGATTTCGATAAGCGCGCCGGCGAACGTCACCTTCGGCGTCAATGCGCAGTTCACTCCGTTCCGGGGCGCAATCGAGGTAAGAACGGCGAGCGATTGGAAGGAGGCCAAAGACCGCTTCATGTACTGAATTCGGCCGGCATTGCGGCATTCGATCGAAGCGCCGTAGACGCTGCGATTGTCCTCAGCGAGGCTCTCCCGCCGGCGGGATCGAGAGATAGGCGAGCCGCTTTATCTCATGCCGCATGGTCGCCACAGCGTCGAGGATCAGTCCGGCGAGGAAGCTCAGAACGGCGATGATGAGCAGACCGACGCTGAGCAGCGCGGTCGGCAGACGCGGCACCAGGCCGGTCTCGAAATATGTTCGGGCAAGGGGGATATCGATCGACACCGCCATCGTGAACAGGGCGATCCCCACGGCGCCAAAAAACTGCAGCGGGCGTTCATTGCGGATCAAATCGGCGATGAGAGCGAGGATACGCGCGCCATCGCTGTAGGTCCGAAGTTTGCTCACCGAGTCGGCAGGGCGCTCTCCATAGGCGGTCGGCTCTTCCGCGCAGGGCATGCGGAGCTCGAGCGCGTGGACGGCAAGTTCCGTCTCGATCTCGAAGCCACCGGACATGGCCGGAAAAGATTTCACGAAACGCCGCGAGAAGACCTTGTAGCCCGACAGCATGTCGGTGAACTGCCTTCCGAAAATATTGCGGACCAGGGCGGTGAGCAGGTAATTGCCGAGGCGATGTCCTCTGCGATACGCGTTTGCCCCGTTCGAAACGCGCGCGGCGTTGAGGAAGTCGAGCCTCTCGCGGAGAAACCGCTGGATGAGGCGCGGCGCAGCCGCCGTGTCGTAAGTGTCGTCGCCGTCGATCAGCACGTAGATATCGGCATCGATATCGGCAAACATGCGGCGCACCACGTAGCCTTTGCCCTGCCGCGGCTCGGAGCGCACCACGGCGCCCGCGGCGCGCGCCACCTCAGCCGTCGAATCCGAAGAGTTGTTATCGTAGACGTAGATGGTGCCGGTGGGCAGCAGCTTGCGAAATTTTCTTACCACCGAGGCAATCGTGCGTTCCTCGCTGCGGCAAGGCACGAGAACAGCGATCTCGTAAGGGGGGCCGTCTGCATAAGGCGCCAGGTGCGGCTCGACATTCTCCCTCATGAGACGTCCTGCTTCTGGTGCGGGCGGTCGGAGTCGAACCGACACTCCTTGTAAAGGGAACCGGATTTTGAGTCCGGCGCGTCTACCAGTTCCGCCACGCCCGCAATACCAGCCTCCCGGCGGATCGAAGCGGTTGACCTATAAGATTGTGGAAAGACCCGCAACCCCGCTCGCGGGGCGCGAACGGCAATGAAGGCACTGAATTTGCGCGGCCGCCGTGCGCACTCGGCCCAAGGTCGATGCAGGTTGCAGCGTTGTCCGAATTGAGGGAAGTTCGCCTGCGGAGGAGAGTTATGCGGATCATTCTGATTGCGGCAGCGTCCGTCTTGGCGAGCGCGGCTCTGGCCCAGACTTCGCCGCCGCCGAACGACACGCAACAGGTAAGCGGGAATGCGACCGGCGATTGGCGCAAGACCTGGAAGCTCGGTCCGGATCGTTACGCTTTTGAAGGCGTTTCAGGCGGCTGTCATTACAGCGGCACGGTGACCCCTTCAGGCTATCATTACGACCGTTCCTGCTGATCGCTTTAGCGCCAAGTGCGGATATCGACGAAACGACCGGCAACCGCCGCCGCCGCCGCCATGGCCGGCGAGACGAGGTGGGTGCGGCCTTTATAGCCTTGGCGACCCTCGAAATTGCGGTTCGAGGTCGAGGCGCAGCGTTCGCGCGGGGCGAGTTTGTCGGGATTCATGGCGAGGCACATCGAGCACCCGGGTTCGCGCCATTCAAACCCTGCCGCCTTGAAGATCTTGTCGAGACCTTCGGCTTCAGCCTGTTCCTTGACGAGCCCGGAGCCCGGCACGACCATGGCGCTGACGCGCTCCGAAACCTTCTTGCCTTCCACCATCCTTGCGGCGATGCGCAGATCTTCGATGCGGCCGTTGGTGCACGACCCGATGAACACGCGGTCGATCTCGAGATCGGTGATCTTCTCGCCGCCCGAGAGCCCCATATATTCGAGCGCCCGGCGGATCGAAGCGCGTTTGGCTTCGTTGGGCGCTGCGTCGGGAGTGGGCACGTAAGCGGTCACCGACACGACGTCCTCGGGACTCGTGCCCCAGGTGACGAGCGGCGG
>JBOHJJ010000020.1:0-30154 GCA_050728495.1 Methylovirgula sp. | reverse complement strand
CTTTTGCTCGCGCTGCCGCGGATCCTGATCGAGCCGCTCGCCCGCGCCGCGCTTCTCGAAGACCTGGGCCAAGCAGGCGACATCACCACGAACGCCGTTGTTCCCCCCGAGGCGCGCGCCGAGGCCGCCTTTGTCGCCCGCAAGCCTGGCATCGTCGCTGGACTCGATCTCGCAGTTCTCAGCTTCGAATTGCTCGATCCGGCAATCGAGGTCGGTGTCGAAAAACCGGACGGCGGCAAGATTGCGTCGGGCGAAACGATCGCCGTCGTGCGCGGCCGGGCGCGCGGAATTCTCACCGCCGAGCGCACCGCGCTGAACTTCCTCTGTCATCTCAGCGGCGTTGCGACGGCAACCGCCGCCGTCGTCGCCGCCGTCAAAGGATCGAAGGCGCAGATCGTCTGCACCCGCAAGACCATCCCCGGCCTGCGCGCGCTGGAAAAATATGCGGTGCGCGTTGGCGGCGGGGCCAATCATCGCTTCGGCCTCGACGACGCGGTGCTCATCAAGGACAACCACATCGCCATTGCCGGCGGCGTGACCGAGGCGCTGCGCCGCGCCCGCCAGAACGTCGGCCATATGGTGAAAATCGAAGTCGAAGTGGATTCGCTCGCCCAATTGCGCGAGGCGCTGGCATTCGGCGTCGATGCCGTGCTGCTCGACAACATGGATCCGAAAACGCTCACCGAGGCCGTGGCGCTTGTCGGCGGGCGCGCTATTACCGAGGCTTCGGGCGGCGTGAGCCTCGACAACGTCGCGACGATCGCGGCTTGCGGCGTCGATCTGATCTCGCTCGGTCGGCTGACCCACAGCGCCGCGGCGCTCGATATCGGGTTGGATTTCCGAGGATAAAAGCACCCCAAAATTGGGCACTGTTACAGTTTGGACTTATCCTCGTAAGCCTCAACCAGCCGAACAATATCGGCCATGTCCCAAAGATGCTGCGAGAGGCCAGCCGCCATTGCCGGAGCAACACGAACAGCAGAATTGATCCGGGCGAAATTGTACCAAACGGTGTAGAGGGCGACCATCGCGGCGTGATTTTCAAGTTTCTTGGAATGAGCGGCAGTCAGCCGGGCAAACCGCTTCATATGCTGGCGCATGCTCTGATTGTGCTTCTCGACGTGCGAGGTCGAGATCGCCGCGTGATCCGGGCTGCCCATGATGTGGGTCTTTTTGATGCCCGTGCAGATGCCGGGACTATATTTGCGCTCTGCGCTTCCAGGGCGGTCCGGCGTCTCGCTATAGAACTTCACGAGCATGGCGTAGTCGATGTCAATGCCGAATGCCTCATCGACCGCATCAAGGTATGGCCGATGCCCGTCGCTCGTTAGTTGCACTCTGTTTGCGAGCCTTCCGGCAACATCGTGCATAAACGCGTAGGCGCTTCTAGCCTCGCGACCGCCTACGTAATAGGACACGATCAGTTTGCTATCGCTGTCGAGCGCGGTCCAAGTCCAAACGCTTCCGGCCGTCCCCGCGAGCTTCATTTCCTGATTGGCGTTCCGATCTTTGGCGAAAACGAAGCTCCAAATTTCGTCGCATTCAATTCGCCGCGCCTTCACCCCGCGCACGGTCGCGTCATGGAACTCCGCGCAAGCCTTCCCGGCCAGTTCAAGCTGGCGCAACACGGTCACGGGAGAAACGTCCGCGAGCCTCGCGATGCCACGAATAGAATTACCCTCGACCATCATGTGAAGGATTTGGGTACGCTTCGCGAACGGGAGCTTGTTCATGCGTGGCATGATATGGACTTTTATGCTTAGCGTCAAGTAAAATGTTCATGTCTCAAGAAGACGTGGCCGAAAAGGGATAACTCGTGAGTCTAGGTACCCTTTAGGCAGTCCACTGAGACTTTCCACATCGGCTAAATTGAGCGCGATGGCATCCTCAACCTGGCTCTTAGTCTGCACCCCGTTGTCCAACAGCATCTTGATTGATTCTCCCAAAATGCTTGGTTCGCGTACCTGAAATTGTTCGTCCAAAGGCTCATGCTCTCTGATTTTGCGCATGTTTAGCTGTCGCATGATGTAGCTGAACTGGTTGTCGTTGAGCGTTGTGAGGTCCTTGCACCTGTAAGCCATAGCAGCAATTGAGATGCCCCACTTCTCCTTGAGAAAGAGAAAATGGTTTAGCGACGTTCCCAACACCTCTTTGCTGAATGTTTCCTGGGGCAATAAGAAAGCGCCTGCAAATCGATCTGCCTGCTTTTCAATCAGATTTAGATTGTTAGAGCTTACCTCCACGGAAGAGTGCAACACCATGTGCCCCAACTCATGAGCCAAATTATAGGCGTTACGCGGGCCGCTAATCTCGTCAGCGGAAAACAGCACATAAGGACGCCCAGCTTGCCAGCACGAAACGGCGTCCATATCGGAGCATGAAACGCTCTCGCGAATAAGAATGAAGCCGTGCAATTCCATGATCGCCGACAGGTCGCGAAGCGGGCCGCGGCCTAAAGACCAATGTGCCCTTACTGTATCGGCCGCATTCTCGATCTGATCAATCGAAGCGGATGCGGGATCAAAATCGAAGATGGGAAGAGATAAATCCGGCAGGTGGATAAACTGCTCTAAGTACCCGACAACGTCGCTTGCCCATTCCAGCCGGCGGGAAATGCGTTTTCTGTGGTGTTGTTCCATCCGCTTTAGGCTGCGCCAAAACGGCGTAATGCCGCTAGCGCTGCGCTTCCTGGGAGTAATGAAAAACACCGGCGGTTGGTGCGTCTCCGCAATAATTCGGCGCATCGTCTCTCCGCCGGGAGACGCCAATCCGCTTTCGTAACGAGCTACAGCCTGTTTTGTGACGTCGAGCATTTCCGCAAATGGCTCAAGCTGTAAGCCGCGAGCCTCCCGCGCCTCACGGATGCGCTCCGGGAGAGGTCTGGACAGATTCCGTTTGTGAGTTGAGTCGTTCATTGGCGACCTTATTTCTTTTCTTTGTCGCCGGTCTTCTCGATCGCCATTGCGATGTGATCTTTTAGGCGCAATTTTGCTTTTGGATCGGGCACAGTGCTAACAATCGGCACTGTCGCGCCGGTCTTGGCGATCTCGTCAAGTACATTCACATACGCAATCCATTCGTCGCGATCGGCGGCTGGAGAACAGCAACACAGATGGCTAAGATGGCCATCGCGACTGACCCGGAATGTTACCCACGCATATAGCTGCGGAACATCCTGGATGATCTTGCCCAAATCAGCATTCGCAGGTCTGAATAGGTTCGCTTGCAAGACAAGCCTGATGTCTTGTCTGCTTTCCGCCTCTTCGGGAAACGAATCCGAGTCCTCAGTCCTACAAACATGCGCGACGGCGCCGGTAGAAAGAATTTCAAGCCAATGCCATGGTCCCTTAGGCATCGGTTTCATTGCCGACACAAAGGGCAAGTCGCCGCGCTGACAGTACAGATCAATCTGAGTTGAAATACCCACTCGACGAATATGGCCGCGAATGTCGCGCCCAAGATCGTTGTTCAGAAAGGAGGCACCATCAAATAGGTGATCGGCAAGATAGCTACCTTCCTGCACTGCGCGTGCAAGCGTAACGTAGGAAGATTGTGGAAATGCGAGAAGCAGCCGCTGCTGAATTTCGGGAATGATTGGCATCCACGGCCCCAGGGACAAGTTTCAGTAAACCAGTTTCCCTAAAATGCCATCCCAAGTCAACTAACTTACCGCGTTTTCCACCGGCTTTTCGCAGCATTCTGGGCAATTTCCTTGCGCTTCCGCTTGCCGAGAGCTGCTGCCCTAGCCTTTCCGCCCTTTCGGCCGAGGGCGACCGCCGCCGGGTCTTTGCCCTCATCGGGAGTTTCGTCGGTGATCTGGCCAGTCGCAATGCGCATGACATGGACGGCGTTGCCGATCACGTCGGCGGGGCGTTTCTCGCCTTTAGGGCCGCGTGGCATTACAACATCTCCGCATAATAGCGCCCACGCAAAATTCCAAACTCAACCTGCATGGGGAAGGGGTTGCGGCCGATTTGGTGCACCAGAGCAACCGAATCGACGGCCCAGTTGCTGAGTTGCAGCGGAAGCCTGCAAAGCTGCTTCTCTGTGGCGAACTCAAGTTCGGCAGTCGGGAAAAGATATTTGCCGGCTTCGAAAATTACTCCAGAAGTGTCAAAGCCCTCGCAATCTGCAGGCGGAACGGCCAAAAATCCGATCGTATGCACCCTGTACACTGAGCCATTGTGTGTTTCGTCCTGAATAACTGGAGCCGTTATCTCAGGAAGGAGCCGCCATTCAGCCAATGATGCGACAGCCATGTCGATAATCCCACATGCTTTCCGCCAAGCATATAGGAAGCAAACGAGAGTTGCGATAGGTTCTCACCGCGGGAGGGTGAAATGAGACGGCTTCTGGCCGTAGCGTTTTTTGCTTCTATGGTTGGCATGGCGAATGCTGGCAGTCCGCCCCAGGGGCAACGGTATGGGGCCGGCATGCAATCCTGCGCGCAATTCGCGAGATTGTACGCCGCCAATCCTGAGATCACCGAGGATTTGTTTTTCTCATGGGCGCAAGGATTCATAAGTGGGCTCAATATCGAAGCCCTCATTCAGAACAGGCCATTCCGCAAATTGGACGCCGTCGACGTAGCATCTCAAAAAATTGAGGTACGGTCATACTGTGACAGTCACCCGCTGGTGCAATACGGACAGGCGGTCTTTGAAGCCATCTATATGAACTTGCCAACTTCGCCATCACCGTGAATCAAACTGTAACAGTGCCCAAAATTGACTTGCCGCGCCTCTTGCCTCTATAAGGCGCGCGGCTGCGTCTCCCCTTTTTCGTTGCGTCCCGGCGCGGCCGGATTGGCCGCGTAGGCATGGGTGCGGGGCGACATTCGCGGAGTCGAACGTGAAGCGGACCTTTCAACCGAGCAAACTGGTGCGCAAGCGTCGGCATGGTTTTCGCGCCCGCATGGCGACCGCCGCGGGTCGTAAAGTGCTCGCCGCCCGCCGCACGCGCGGTCGCAAGCGTCTGTCGGCCTGAGCGAGCCCGGCGCCTTCGCAGCCCGGCGCTCGAGGCGGGAGCGGACCATCGCCAGCATGGGGCCCCGATTGGCGCGGCTGACGAAGCGCGCCGAATTCGTGAACGCAGCCAAGGGAAGGCGCGTTCATGCCGCCAGCTTCAGTCTGCAGTCTATTCTTCGCCCGGCCGATGTCGCCGGTCCGCGTTTCGGCGTTACGGTGACGAAGAAGCTCGGCAGTTCCGCGGTCCGCAACCGCATCCGCCGCCGCTTGAAGGAAGCTTTGCGGAATTTGCCGGACCTTTCGGCGCGTCCCGGATATGACTATGTGATCGTTGCGCGGCAGGCGGCGCTTAACCAAGCTTTTCCGGCCTTGCAAGAAGATCTCGCCCGCGCCTTCGCTGAAATTCACGCGGCGCGACCTGAAAGCCGTGTTGCCAAACCGCGGCGGTTCGCCACTGCGACAGAAAAGAAGAGGAAGGATTAGGTTTCGCCGCCATGTCGGAAGACAACAGAAATCTTTACCTCGCGATCGCGCTTTCGATCCTGGTCATCATCGGCTGGAACTATTTCTACGCCGCACCGCAAATGCAGCAGCAGCGCCAGACCCAGGCGCAACTGCAGCGGCCGAGCGCGGCGCCGCACCCCGCCTCGCCCGCCGCGCTTCCGCCGCCAAGCCCCAACGCGCCGCCGCAAGGCGGCGTCGCCAACGAAGGCCTGGGCGCGATCATGACGCGCGCGGCGGCGATCAAGGAAAGCCCGCGCATACCTCTCGACAGCCATGCCCTGTTCGGCTCGATCGACCTCAAGGGAGCGCGAATCGACGACGTCTCGCTCAAGGCCTATCGCGAGACCCCCAATCCGCACAGCCCCAACATCGTGCTGTTGTCGCCCATGGGATCGGCGGCGCCCTATTACGCGGAAGTCGGCTTCGTGAATAAGCCCGGCCAAAATCTGCTCCTGCCGACGCCGCAGACGGTCTGGAGCTCCGACGGCAAAACGCTCACGTCGCAGACCCCGGTGACGCTAACCTACGACAACGGCCAGGGATTGATCTTCCATCGCCGCATCGCGGTCGATGACCACTACATGTTCACGATTAGCGACAGCGTCGAGAATAAGTCGGGCGCAGCCGTGACGCTTTATCCGTACGCGCTCGTCTCGCGGCACGGCAAGCCGAAGACCTCGGGCTACTCGATGCTGCACGAAGGTATGGTCGGCATCATTGGTGATTCCGGAGTGCAGGAACCGACTTACGATTCGATACTGAAGGAGCCGATGGCCAGGAAAAGCTTCGAAGGCACCGGCGGCTGGCTTGGCTTTACCGACAAATATTGGGCCGCCGTCGTCGTTCCAGAGCAACATGTGCATTTCGAGGGCACGTTCTCAGCGACCGGCACGACACACAAGATCTATCAGGCGGTGTCCTTCACCGATCCGGTGACCATTGCGCCGGGAGCAAAAGCTGAAACGACCAATCGCGTCTTCGCCGGTGCCAAGGAAGTCCAGACGCTCGACATGTACCAGAACGATCTGGGAATCAAGAAGTTCGAGCTGCTGATCAACTGGGGCACTTGGTTCCCCCCGTATTTCATCACCCGACCGATGTTCCAGTTGCTGGACATCATTTACAAGTTCACCGGCAATTTTGGTATTGCGATCCTGATCGTCACCGTGCTCGTCAAGCTCGCGTTCTTTCCGCTCGCCAACCGCAGCTATCTGTCGATGGCGAAGATGAAGGCGGCGCAACCGCAAATGACGGCGCTGCGCGAGCGCTACGCGAACGACAAGGTGAAACAGCAACAGGAGATGATGGAGCTCTATAAGCGCGAGAAGATCAATCCGGTCTCCGGCTGTCTGCCGATGGTCATCCAGATCCCCGTCTTCTTCGCGCTCTATAAGGTGCTGTTCATCTCGATCGAGATGCGCCAGGCGCCGTTCTTCGGCTGGATTAGGGATCTGTCGCAGCCGGACCCGACCAACATTTTCACGCTCTTCGGCCTGCTACATTGGAATCCCACGACGGTGCCGTTCATCGGTCATTTCCTGGTGATCGGAATCTGGCCGCTCATCATGGGCGTTTCGATGTTCATCCAGATGAAGATGAACCCGGAGCCGCCTGATCCCGTACAAAAACAGATGTTCGCTTGGATGCCTGTGATCTTCACCTTCATGCTCGGCAGCTTCCCCTCCGGACTGGTGATCTATTGGACTTGGAACAACCTGCTCTCCGTGTCGCAGCAGACGCTGATCATGCACCGCGCCGGCGTGAAGATCGAACTGTGGAACAATCTCGCCAAAATGTTTCGCAGGAAAAAACCAGCGGGCGCGCGCGGCTAGAACGAGCGTGCGAATAAGCGATGGATGACGTCTTGGAGGACTTCCGGGAGGCCGGCCGCAAGCTCTTCGCCGCCGAATGCAGCTTCATTCGCAGTGTGACCGAAATTGCGCAACTGCCGCCGCCGGCTCCCGAAATCGCCTTCGCGGGCCGCTCTAACGTGGGTAAGTCCTCGCTCATCAATGCACTGACCGGCCACAAAGGCCTGGCGCGCACTTCAAATGCGCCTGGACGGACCCAGGCGCTCAACTTCTTCGCGCTCGGAAGCGCGCCATTTCACCTCGTCGACTTGCCGGGCTATGGCTATGCTGCGGCGCCCAAAAAGAAAATCGCCGGCTGGACCGACCTCATCCGGGAGTACCTGCGCGCCCGAGTCGGCCTGCTGCGAGTCTTTGTCTTGGTCGACGGCCGTCACGGGCTAAAGCCGGTCGACCTCGACATGCTTGCCGGACTCGACCGGGCGGCGGTTTCTTATCAGGTCGTCCTCACCAAGGCGGACGGCGTCAAACCGGGCGAGCGGGAACAGCGCCTTGCCGAGACCACGGCCGCGCTCGCCAAGCGCCCGGCGGCCTTTCCGGAGGCGATCTTCACCTCGGCGGCCAAAGGCGAAGGAATCGACGAACTGCGCGCCGCGATCGCCCGCCTTTTCGCCGAACACGCCGCCTCGCATTGAGCTTGTCGCGTCGAGACGTTAAAAGGCGCCACGGTGAGCCGGATGAGAGCCATGACAGAGACGCCCCAGGAGCGCGCGCAGCGACAGGCCGAGATCCTGATGCAGGCGCTGCCGCATATGTTGCATTACGACGACGCGATCGTCGTGGTGAAATATGGCGGCCACGCAATGGGCGACGAGGAGGTCGCCCGTAGGTTCGCGCGCGACATCGTTCTGCTCGAGCAATCCGGTGTCAATCCAGTGGTCGTGCACGGCGGCGGCCCACAGATCGGCGCCATGCTTGCCAAGCTCGGCATCAAGTCGGAGTTCAGCGGCGGCCTCAGGATCACCGATCGCGCCACCGTCGAGATCGTCGAGATGGTGCTCGCCGGCTCGATCAACAAACAGATCGTTGGCTTCATCAATGCCGAAGGCGGCCGGGCGATCGGGCTTTGCGGCAAGGACGGAAATATGGTCATCGCCACAAAGATGGTCTACACGGCCGAGGCGAATAGGACCGGCGTCGAGGAGGAAATCGATCTGGGCTTCGTCGGCGAGCCGGCGAAGGTCGACACCGCGGTTCTTGATTCCGTGCTCGGGCGCGAGCTGATCCCGGTGCTGGCGCCGATCGCGCAAAGCGCCGAGGGCGATACCTACAACGTCAATGCCGACACGTTCGCCGGCGCCATCGCCGGCGCGCTGAACGCCAAACGCCTGATTTTTCTTACCGACGTGCCGGGCGTGCTCGACGCGCAGGGTAACATCATCAAACAATTGCGCATCGACGAGGTCCGGGCGCTGATCGCCGACGGTACCATCACCGGCGGCATGCTCCCGAAGGTCGAGACCTGCATCTATGCGCTCGAACAGGGCGTCGAAGGCGTCGTCATTCTCGACGGCAAACTGCCACATGCGGTGCTCATCGAGCTCTTGACCGACCACGGCGCCGGAACGCTGATCACGCGGTGAGCTACGACCGGACGATAGGCAAAGGTCCAGGCTGGCGCTGCGATCGCCCGGCAGAGAGGCCGGCCGCGCGCTTCGCACATGTCGATACCTGGGTGTTCGATCTCGACAACACGCTCTATCCCGCCGATTGCGATCTCTGGCCGAAGATCGATCAACGCATTACGCTTTTTCTCGTCAATCTTTTCGGCCTCGACGGAATCTCGGCGCGGGCGCTACAGAAATATTATTACCAGCGCTACGGCACGACGCTGCGCGGGCTCATCGAAGATCATGCGATCGGGGCCGCGGAGTTTCTCGCCTTCGTGCACGACATCGATCGCTCCTCGCTGATCCCCAATCTGTCGCTGGCGAGCGCGATCACGGCGCTGCCGGGACGCAAGCTGATTTTGACGAACGGTTCGCGCGATCACGCGCTGCGTACCGCCGAAGCGCTGGGCCTCGCCGCGATGTTCGACGACGTCTTCGATATCGTCGCCGCCGAACTCTTGCCGAAGCCGGCGCCGCTGGCCTACGAACGTTTCTTCACGAAACATGCGGTCGATCCCGGGAAAGCGGCGATGTTCGAAGATCTCGACCGCAATCTTATCTTCCCGCATGAAAAAGGCATGACCACCGTGCTGATCGTACCGAAGCCCGGTCAGGAGGACCGGCGCGAGGCTTTCGAAATTCCCGAGCTCGCGGCTTTGCCGCACGTCGATTTCGCAACCCACAATCTCGAGGGCTTTCTTGCCGACATCGCCGCCGCGAGAACCAACGCGGCAAGCTGAGCGGCCGGCCATTGACAGCGCCGCCGGGGCGGCCGAAACCTCGCCGGCGGTTGGAGCAGGACATGAAAGACCTCGAAAAGATCGTCGATGCCGCCTTCGAGGAGCGCGCCAAAATCGATACCGCGACGCAGGGCGAAGTCCGTGCCGCCGTCGAGGAGACGCTTGCGCTCTTGGATTGCGGCAAGCTCAGGATCGCCGAGAGAAGCGCCCGCGAAAGCGGACCGCAAGCCTGGCACGTCCATCAATGGCTGAAGAAGGCCATCCTGCTGTCGTTCCGGCTCAACGACTCCACGCTGATCTCCGGCGCCCCCGGCGGCGCGTTCTGGTGGGACAAGATGGCCTCGAAATTTGAGGGCTGGGGCGCAAAGGACTTTGCCGAGGCGGCGCTGCGCGCCGTGCCGGGCGCAATCGTCCGGCGTTCCGCCTACATCGCGCCGGGCGTCATCCTAATGCCGTCCTTCGTCAATCTAGGCGCCTACGTCGGCGAAGGCACGATGGTCGATGCCTGGGTGACCGTCGGTTCCTGCGCACAGATCGGCAGGAACGTGCATCTCTCGGGCGGAGTCGGAATCGGCGGCGTGCTCGAACCCTTGCAGGCCAATCCGACCATCGTCGAGGACAATTGTTTCATCGGGGCGCGTTCCGAAATCGTCGAGGGGACGATCGTCGGCGAAGGCGCGGTGCTGGCGATGGGCACATTCATTTCTGCCTCGACCAAGATCATCGAACGCGCCACCGGCAAGGTTCATGTCGGCCACGTGCCACCCTATTCCGTGGTCGTGCCGGGCGCGCTGCCCGGCGATGCGTTACCCGACGGACGCCCAAGCCCGTCGCTCTCCTGCGCCGTGATCGTCAAAACCGTCGACGCGAAGACGCGCGCCAAGACGGCCATCAACGAATTGCTCCGCGCGTGACGGAGCGCTCGCGAGCGTACTTCCTGTTCCGCTCCGACGCAGGACGGATCGACGCCGCAACCTGGTGGCGCGGGATTCTGCTGCTGGCCGGCATCTTCGCCGCATGGGTGATCGGTTGGGCATTCCTCGAGCCTTATGCCGACCACGATCTCGACACGACGTTTTGGATGACGGCGGGAATTCTAGCCGCGAACCTCTATCGACTGCTGTTCGGGTTCGCGATCTTATTCATCCTCATCAGCTACTATAACCTCAGCGCCAAGCGCTGGCGCGATATCGGCTGGCCCGCTTCTCTTGCCGGCCTTTTGCCGTTCGTCGCCTGCATCTGCGCCGCCGTACATTGGCTCGAGCCGCGCGTCGAGCCATCGCTGCCGCACGCCGTGACGCTCGCCGCCGACGCGGCGCTCGCCGCTACCTTTATCTGGAACGTCGTCGAGCTTGGCGGCCTGCGGCGCAAGTGACGCTAGGTTCGCCCACCGACTCGAAAACGCTGCACCTTTGCCGGATCATGGACTATAAGACGGCGTCCCGCTTTCACGCGATCGAACCATGGAATCGGCACTTGAACTTGCCCGGGCGCTCATCCGCTGTCCGTCGGTTACGCCGAAGGAAGCCGGCGCATTGGCGCTGCTCGAAGGCCGGCTGAAGGCGCTGGGATTTGCGACGCATCGCCTCACATTCTCGGAGGAAGGAACGCCGGACGTCGAAAATCTATACGCGCGGATCGGCAGCGCCGCGCCTTATTTCGTATTCGCGGGACATACCGACGTCGTACCGGCGGGCGAGCGCACCGAGTGGCGCTTCGATCCGTTCAAGGGCGAAGTCGCGGACGGCATGATCTTCGGCCGCGGCGCCAGCGATATGAAAAGTGCGATCGCCGCGTTCGTCACCGCCGCGGCGGCCTATGTCGGGGCTCACAAGACGTTGAAAGGGTCTATCGGTCTGCTCCTCACCGGCGACGAAGAAGGCCCGGCAATCAACGGTACGGCCAAGCTTCTCGCATGGGCCGCGGCGCGCGGGGAACGATTCGACCATTGTCTCGTGGGCGAGCCCACCAGCGCCGAGAGGCTCGGCGATACGCTGAAAGTCGGCCGGCGCGGTTCGCTCACCGCCCGACTTATCGTGCACGGCAGGCAGGGGCACGTCGCCTACCCGCGGCGCGCCGAAAATCCGATCGCGCATCTGATCCGGATGCTGAACGCGCTCAATGCGGCGCCGTTCGATGCGGGCACAGCGCATTTTGAGCCATCCAACCTCGAGATCGTAACAATCGACGTCGGCAACGAAGCGGCGAACGTCATCCCGAGTATGGCCCGGGCGCGCTTCAACGTCAGGTTCAACGATGCCTGGACGCCGAAGACGCTCGCAGCGGAAGTCGCGCGGCGCTGCGCGGCCGTGGCGGGCAGCGTGCGCTACGACCTCTCTTTTGAGCCCTGCAACGCCGTGGCATTCGTCACCGCACCGGATCAGTTTACCGACCTCGTCGCGCAGGCAATCGCGGCGCACACCGGCTCGAAGCCCAAACTTTCGACTTCCGGCGGCACGTCGGACGCGCGGTTCATTCGCGCCCACTGCCCGGTCGTCGAATTCGGCCCGCTTGGTGCGACCGCGCATATGATTGACGAGTGTATCGCCGTCTCCGAGCTCGATGCGCTGACGGATATTTACCGCGACGTTTTGGAAAGATATTTCGCTAACGGATGACGGATGACGGATGACGGATGACGGAAGAACTTCCGTTCTCCGTCGTCTGTTCTCAGTCTTCCGTTACAGCCGGAACGCGTCGCCGAGATAGAGCCGGCGGACTTCGGGATCAGTGACAATCTGCTCGGGTGTGCCTTGGGTCAGAAGCTGGCCAGAATGGATGATATAGGCTCGGTCAATGAGATCGAGCGTCTCGCGGACATTGTGGTCGGTAATGAGCACGCCGATCCCGCGCCGCTTTAAATGTTGGACGAGAAGCCGGATTTCGTCGATGGCGATCGGATCGATGCCGGCGAATGGCTCGTCGAGCAGGATGAAGGACGGATGGCCGGCAAGCGCCCGAGCGATCTCGCAGCGGCGGCGTTCGCCGCCCGAGAGCGCGATCGACGGCAATTTGCGCAATCGCGCGATGTCAAACTCGACAAGCAAGGATTCGAGTTCCTCGCGCCGCTTGCGTTTGTCGGGTTGGGTGATCTCCAGCACGGCACGAATGTTCGCTTCGACGCTGAGGCCGCGGAAAATCGAAGGCTCCTGCGGCAGATAGCCGATGCCGAGTCGAGCGCGCCGGTACATCGGCAGTTTGGTCACGTCATAGTCGTCGAGCAGAATGGTCCCGGCGTCCGGCCGAATGAGGCCGGTGATCATATAGAAGAGCGTGGTCTTGCCGGCGCCGTTCGGGCCGAGCAGCCCGATCGCCTCGCCGCGGTTTACTAGGAGGCTCACGTCGCGAACCACCTTGCGGCCTTTGAACGCCTTGCTCAGCGACTCGGCGATCAGCGACCCTTGCATCTGGCCGGCGGTTTTGGGTTCGTAAGCTTCGCTCCGGACAGTCTGCTGTCTGGCGCCTGTCGGCGCGGCTTTCGACCGCGGGAGTTCGGCCTCTTCGTCATGCCAATTTTCGAGCGCTCGTTGCGTCCATTCCGAATCGCGCGCGGCTTCGCCCGCTTCAGCAAGAAGCCAATCGGCGCTCGCCGTCGCGACCGTCCGTTCCTTGCGGCCAAACAAGGCGCGCAGCCGGCCGACCCAAGCCGCCCTGCCGTTAGCCCGGCCGGCGCCTTTGGCGGAAGTGAAGCCGGTAGATCTGGCGCGCACGACGGACTGACCTTCGATGCTCAAACTTATCGGACCTTGGTTTGCGGCTGATCGCCGGCCTCCTTGCCGGAATTCTTGGCGTTCCCGCTGTCGCCGTTGGGAACGAACAGGCTCCGCACGTGACCAGTGACCACCGCCTGATGCGTATTCAAATCATAGACGATGTGGTCGCCCTTCGTCACGTTGGGACCCTCGATCAAACTGACGTTACCGTCGATGTAGATCTTGCTGTCCTTCTTCTCGTAAATCCCGAAATCGCCGGTGGCGATCTGACCTTTCGAGATCAGCGTCACCGGTCCGGAGGCTTCCATGCGGCTCATCTGGCTCGAAGACGACGGCGGTCCGGGACGCGCGCCGGGCTGTTTCGGGTCGAGAAAGATCGTCAGCAGCGGCGTCTTTAGCGTGGTGTCGCCGCGTACGGCCACGACGTTGCCGGTATAGACCAGCTTTTGCTGCTTATCGTAGTAATTGAGCTTGGCGGCACTGATATTGATGCGTTGCTTATCCGGCGCCTTCGCGTCGCCGGCAATGGAGCTGCCGAACCAGCAGGCGCTGCAGAGCAAAACGACGAAGATAAGCAGGGGCATCCGCGAACGGTCGACGCGGCTCATTGAGCCGCCTCCTCGGAGTTCGTGTCGGAGTCCGCTTCCCCCGTAACAATGGACGAATTCACCTGGCCTTGGAAGGAGATCTCGTGGCCATTGTCGGTGATGTCCATGCGGTCGGCGGAAATCGTGTTGCCGCCGTCCATAGTCACGAGAACCGGCTCCTCGGTGACAAGAGCGCTGGAATTGAGATCGAGCGTGGCGCTGCGAAGGTGCATGTCATAGCCGCTCACGTCATTCTTAATGCGGACGTTGGTGCGTAACCACACAACATTCTCGCTGCTGTCATAGACGCCCGTATCGGCGGTGACCTTCGCCGTTGTCGCATCGTCCAGTCCGACTTTGGCATTGACGCCAACGAGATTGATGACGTGCGGGTTGAGAATGTCCTGGGTCCCGGAGACGCCGCTCAACTCGAAAGGTTGGCCGTCGGCGCGGATCCCCCTAGTCTTCGGGGCTTCCAACGTCACCACCGAACCGTGTAGGCCGACTTGTGCGACACTGAGATTGTGGGGCAGTCGCTTGAACGGATCGAACAAAACGATGATCCCGATTGCCAACACGGCGAAACCGCATCCGAAAATGATGCAATGCCGGAGATGGCGCACGAAAACGGAATGCAGCCTGGCAGTGCGAATTGCGCGGCGCGATTGGCCGACAGGCAGATCGAACCGCCCGCCTGGAGCTGTGCGAACGCGTGCCAGGTCAGCCATGTACCACCACCTCTTGCTCCGCCATCCTAGCGCATCCTATTGCATCTTGGCACCGCGCCGCGGCGTCAACTTCCGGGCAGGGTGCCGAATCGGCGCAACCTCCTGCGATCTTTCGCTATTTCCTATCATTCGTGCGAAAAGATGTCGGAATCGGCCCAGCCCGAAAGATCAAGCTTGGCGCGGGTCGGGAGAAAGTCGAAACAGGCGTTGGCGAGCTCGACGCGGCCCTCGCGCGCCAGCATGGCGTCAAGCTTGGCGCGCAGCGCATGCAGGTGCAGCACATCGGCCGCGGCGTAAGCGAGTTGGGCTTCCGATAGCGTGCCTGCGCCCCAATCCGAACTTTGCTGCTGTTTCGACAGATCGATCCCGAGCAGTTCACGCACGAGATCCTTGAGCCCATGCCGATCCGTATAGGTCCTGGTCAGTTTCGAGGCGATTTTGGTGCAATAAAGCGGCGCCGGCATGACGCCGAAGGCTTTATAGAGGATTGCGATGTCGAACCGCGCATAGTGGAAGAGTTTTGTAACCGTACGGTCGGCGAGCAGCCGTTCGACGTTGGGCGCGTGTTTCTGCCCAGCGGCGATTTGTACGACCTCCGCTGTCCCGTCGCCGCGCGACACTTGCACCAAACAAAGCCGGTCGCGATTAAGCACAAGCCCCAAGGTTTCCGTGTCGATGGCGACAGCGTCACCGACCTCGAACCCGTCCGGCAGGTCGCCCTTATGAAAATTGATCGTCATTGGTCCTGGCTGGGCTCTTGGCCCGGGAGCACCGGGCGGGTGGGTTCGCAAGTTGCCTGGGGCGCCGCGCGGCACGCCAATCGGCAATCAAAGCTTCTTCAGAACAAGCGGCTTACCTTCGTTTGGATCTTTCGGCCAAGTGCCGTCCGGCTGCAGATCGAGACGCGTGGTATAGCCGCCTCGCGCGGTGAGCACGAGTCGGCCGGCGACAAGCCGCCAGCCGACCGGCTCGAAGATCATGATCCCCTGGTCGCGGCAGCGCTTGCGCAGGCGAAGAAGTGAGGACGCCCCGCCGCGCGACGCCTAGGCAGGCTGCGGATCCGTGCGTCTTCATACATCCCTCCGGTGCGGCGCGAGCGCCTCGGGGCAGGTCTCTCTTCCTTACGCGATTCGAGGCCCGGTTGTCTTGCGGTCTCCTCCATCAACGACCGCGCCGGTTAAATCTCATTAAACGTCGGTGCTTTCGTTAAATCCTAGAGGGTGGCGTGATCGGCGATCAGGGTCGTCGCCACAAGGCTCGGCGCCGGCAGCACGAACGGCGGAAGATGCACCAGCCTGACCACGGCTTCCCGGGGGAGAAGGAAAGTCGCGAAAGCCACCGCGGGTGGCCCATAGCGCCGCGCGGCAACGGCGGATCGCGATTTCCTCGATGATCCGTCCCGGCCGCGCCGCCATGATCGCGACGCGGCCGGCGAGATAAACGCTCTCGCAGACCGAGTGGGTCACGAAGACGATCATCGTCGCAAGCTCGTGCTTCAGTGCCAGTCCGCCCCGCTTGAAGGCCCAAGTTCGAGGCCCTAGGCTGTCGGCGCGAAGGAGACGCCGCATGCTGCCGACGCGGTTCTGGGCCGAGATGAGCTGGAAGGATTTCCAGAGCGCCGACATGGAAGAGACAATCGCGGTCCTGCCGACCGCCGCTGTCGAACAACATGGGCCGCATCTGCCGCTCGGCGTCGATCTGTTCCTGATGCAGGGCTATATCGAACGCGTCGTGGCGCGGCTGCCCGAGGGGCTGCCGGTGCTCTTTCTTCCGGTGCAGGCGGTCGGCGCCTCGATCGAACACGCCGATTTTCCCGGCACGCTGACCCTCTCGGCAACGAGTCTCTTACATCTGCTGACCGAAATCGGCGAATGCGTCGAGCGCGCCGGCTGCCGCAAACTCGTTCTGTTGAATTCGCACGGCGGAAACGTGCCGCTGCTCGATCTCGTCGCGCACGATCTGCGCGCCCGTCTCGATATGTTCGTGGTGACGGCGACGTGGCACAGGTTCGGCTATCCGGACGGGCTTTTCCCGGCGCATGAACAGACGCACGGCATTCACGCCGGCGACATCGAGACCTCGCTGATGCTGAGCTTCCGGCCCGACCTCGTGCGCCGCGACGCGCTCGACCATTTCGCCTCGCGAGGCGAAGCCATCGAATCCGATTTCACCTGGCTGCGTATCGGCCGCCCGACCGGTTTCGGCTGGATGGCGCAAGACCTTTCCGCCTCCGGCGCATTGGGCAATGCCGCCGCGGCGAGCTCCGAAAAAGGCGAGGCGTCGGCCGATTACGGCGCGACGGCATTCGTCGAATTGCTGCAGGATGTCGAGGCTTTCGATTTGGCGCGGCTGCGCGAGCCGCCGGGGGAATGAGGAGGCCGGGCGGATCCCTCAAGCGCGCCAGAGATAGGTCCAGGTCTCCGTCAGCGCCCGCGTGCCGGTGCGCAGAAAGGCCCGCAGATCGGTGGATTGGCCGGGATCGAGCTGCAGGTCGATCGTGGCGCGAAACCCATTGATGTGCGGGTTGGGGACAAGCCAAGAACGCGGGATCTTGCCCTGGCTGGTGCTTGGGACGACTTCCACCAACTGCGGATCTTGGGCGTAGAAGGCGAGATCGCCGCCGGCAAAATCGATGATGAAGCGATGCGAGCCGGGTGCGATCGACTCCGCCGAGCCCAGCGCCTTGGCCGCCGTCTGATAGGTGCCGACGACCCGGCCGTTGGGCGAGAGCCGTTCGAAGGAAAGGCTCGAGGTGATCCGATAGGCGTAGTTGCGGCCGGCGTCGGGCGCGTCCTTGGGAACGAAGGAAGCGACGATGTTGTCGCTGGTCTCGTCCGAGGTCGGAAGCTCGATGAGCTCGATCTCGCCGTCGCCCCAGTTGCTGTGCGGCTCGATGAAATAGCTCGGCCGCAGTTCATAGGCGAGGTCGAGATCCTGATAATGGTCGAAGTTGCGGTCGCGCTGCAAAAGCCCGAAGCCGCGCACTTCATGATCGAGGAAGGTCGAGATCGCCGGGTTGGGTGGGTTGCGCAGCGGCCGCCATATCCATTCGCCGGTCGCCGAATGGATGAGCAGGCCGTCGGAATCGTGCAGCTCGCGGCGGAAATCATCGTTATAGCGATGGTCGTTTTCGCCGATGAAGAACATCGAGGAGAGCGGCGCGAGACCGAATTTCACGCTGCTGTCGCGCGGGAAGAGCGCCATCGCGACTTCCACCGCAGAATCGGTTCCCGGATAAAGGTCGAAACGATAGGCGCCGGTCGCCGCCGCACCGTCGAGAAGCGCATAGATCGTCGCCTGGGCGACGTTGGGCTGTGGCGTGTCAATCCAGAATTCGCGAAAGAACGGAAATTCCTCCCCCGGCGTGCCGGCGTTGATCGCCAGGCCGCGTGCCGAAAGGCCATAGCGTTGGCCGCGACTGAGAAAGCGGAAATAGCTCGCCCCCAGAAAGGCGATCACCTCATCGAAGACGGCCGGGTTGTTGAGCGGGAAATGCAGCCGGAATCCGGCGAAGCCGAGGTTGATCGGAAGGTTCGTCGGAAGCTTGGCATGGCCGTAATCAAATAGGTCGCTGGTATACGGGATCGGCGTCGGAATGCCGTCGCGGATCGTATTGACCGTCACCGGCCGCAGGAAAAGGTGGCCGAGATGAAAAAGCTGGAGATGGAACAGGCTGCCGGGAAAATTCAGGAACGCTTTTTCGGGGCGAAAGCGGATGTCGCGCCAGGTGTCGAAATCGAGACTCTTCAAAGGACCCGGCAACGCCGGCAGCGTGCCGTCGAACGGCGCGGCAGCGAGCGCCTGAGCGCGGCGTACCACGTCGGCGTAGCCGAATTGCGGAGGTTCGGTGGGTGCCGTCTGCGCCGGCAGGCGGTCAACCGTCAGCTCCAGCGCGCCGGATACGAACATCGTTCGGACGACGAGCGGATGGGCGACAAGAGACTGGGCGAAAAACGCGGCGAGCTTGCGACGGGTAAGTTCGGCCATGATCCGTGACAACATACTCAGGATGCGGGTGTGCAGGATCGCAAGAAGGTGGCTCGCCTGACCATCCCGCCTGCGAGCCGTAGTCGGCTTTGCCGCGCCCGGCAAGCCCGCCAATGTCACCATTTCAGAGTCCGAATTGCGACATGTCGGCGGCGGCGTCCGACGCCGTCACGATCGATTGAAAAAAAACCTTGTAATGTGCGCAGATCTTCTTATTTTCCGGAGTGCCCACTTTCGCACGTGCCTGTGGTCGTGTGTCGATGGGCGGGGATCCGGACAAGAGGCCGGTTAACCGCCTGTAAAGATCGATAGCCGGAGGCTAACCGGCAAACCCCGCCCAACGGGGGACGCGACTTAAAGCAACGACGGACCGGGCTTTTTCGTCTCTGCCAGTTTCCAAATCTGGCTTACCGAAGAGGCTTGTCTTTCTTGCCGGGCGTGCGGAACGGGAGTTCATCCCATTCCAAGCGAAGGCCATGATGTTCGAACGGCAGCTAATGCCGCGCGACTCATAGCCGAACGGCGCAGCATCTGAGCACAACGTTGCCCAATGGGCGGGTTGTGCGTCGCCGGTGGCGATAGATCCGAAGCGACGGCGTCTCCACAGCGCATCGCCGGGGTCCTCGCCACCACCCGAAGCTTGGTTCGCTTGCGCGGCCTTGGCCGCTCCTTCGAAGGGATGCCGCGATGACCGATCGTATCCTCGAATTCCTGCGCGGCCGCCGCGAGGACGGCCCTTGCCTGGTCCTCGACCTCGAGGTCGTGCGCGACAATTATCTGGCCTTCGCCAAGGCCCTGCCCGACACCCGCGTCTACTACGCGGTGAAAGCCAATCCGGACCCGCAAGTGCTCGGACTTCTAGTGCGGCTCGGATCGTCCTTCGATACTGCTTCGTTCGCGGAGATCGAGCAGGTGCTCGCCGCCGGCGCCGGACCGGAGCGAATTAGCTACGGCAACACGATCAAGAAGGAGCGCGACATCGCGCGGGCCTATGCGGTTGGCGTGCGCCTCTTCGCGGTCGATTGCGAGGCCGAAGTCGAGAAGATCGCCCGGGCCGCGCCCGGCTCGCGAGTCTTCTGCCGCATCTTCTGCGACAACAACGGCGCCGAATGGCCGCTGTCGCGCAAATTCGGCTGCGCGCCGACGATGGCGGCGCGCGTGCTCGAACATGCGCATCGTTTGGGGCTCGTGGCGCACGGGCTTTCCTTCCACGTCGGTTCGCAGCAGCCCAATCCGAAGAGTTGGGATAACGCGCTAAAGGCGTCGGCGGCGATCTTCCGCGATTTGGCGGAGCGCGGCATCGCTCTTCAGATGGTCAACTTGGGCGGCGGCTTTCCGGCTAGGTACCTGAAGGACGTGCCGGCGGTGAAGACCTATGGGCAGGCAATCTTCCGGGCGCTGCGTAAGCATTTCGGCAACTGCATTCCCGAGACGATCATCGAACCGGGCCGCGGCCTCGTCGGCAATGCCGGCGTGATCGAGGCCGAAGTGGTGCTGATCTCGAGGAAGTCGGATGAAGATCCGCTGCGCTGGGTGTATCTCGACATCGGCAAGTTCAACGGCCTGACCGAGACCCTGGACGAGATGATCCGATATCCGATCCGCACGCCCTTCGACACCGATCCGATGGAGCCCTGCGTAATCGCCGGACCCTCCTGCGACTCGGTCGATGTGCTCTATGAAAAGGAGCCTTATCCGCTGCCGGTCAGCCTTGAAATCGGCTCGAAAGTGCTGATCGAGGGAACCGGGGCCTATACGGCGACCTATTCGTCGGTCGGCTTCAACGGTTTCGCGCCGCTGAAATCCTATGTGATTTAAGCCGGGGGTGCCTGAAGATTCGGGCACCCGCCACGCTACCGAACGCCAGCGCAGCTTTCATTCACTCCGGGCGAGGCCGTTTCCGCGTTGCGGCTTTTATCCGGCGCAGTATCTGGACGATCGATTTCAGCCGATCGCGCAGCGCACGGCGGGCGGATTCGAGCGCGGCGCTTGCTAAGAATCTCTTGCGATCCGTATCAAGCGCCACGAAGAGATCGGCGACCGTTACGCGCTCCTTCCAGAGATGACCGATCATCTGGTCCGGGCCGGCGCAGGAATCGGTCATGGCAATCCCGGCGTCGCTTAACAGCGCTCGCGTGAGTTCGATGCTCATGAGCACGCCCGGCGAATAGGCTGCGTAATCTTCATCATGAGCCATCTTCCAGTAGAAGGCGCGCCCGCCGCTCTTAAGCACGAGTGCCATGGCGACCGGAACTCCGCCGCAGGCAAGTCGTCCGATCATCAATTTGCCTTCTGCCGCGAGCGCCGCGATCGCGCTGCGGGCAAAAGCCGCGCGCTCGGGGGAATTAAGGAGCGCCGTGCCGCGCCGCCCCTTCCAGCCCTTTGCTTCGAGAGCCAGAAACTCCTCGGCCGCGACATCGAGGTCGTCGGGTTCGACTAATAGCTGAAAGCTAACGGTGCCCAGCGCGCCGAGCCGCCGCAGCGCCTTGTTCAGCTTTTGCCGGCGCCCCGCGTTGAGAGCATGTCGAGAGTGGGCGGCGGGATCGATGCCGGCGGAAAGAACGGGGCGCTCATAGGCGGCAAAGGGACGGATCTCCCGCCCCTCGGCCTTGGCGGCGGCGCTGAGCAGCCGCGCGGTGGGACCGGCTTGCGGCAACAGCGGAACCATCAGGCCATGGTGATGCGGGAGGCGCTCGCGAGAATAGGTCAAGATCGCGGCAAGCGCTTCGGCGGCGTGGGTGCGATCCAGCAGTGGCACTCCGAGCGCTATCTGGGGATGCGTAAGGATGCGCAGCTGCGACCAGGGTACGGAGCGGCTCGGCAGTTGCAGCGGGCAAAGGCCGATGAGTTTGGCACCGGCCCAAACGAAAAGGAATTGCGACCGGCCGCGTTCGAGATAGCAGGCGGCGGCGAGCGCGAACCCCGGCTCAAAAAAGCCGTTGGGTTCGAGAGGATCGGCCGCAAGATCACGCCATGCGTCAACATGCTCCGCCGCCGCCTCGTGGCTCAAAAGCTCGACGCGAAACTTGTCCCCGCGCGCAATCGTCGTTCGCTTCGTCAAGGTGAGGCTGCCCCGCACTTCTTCCAATTGTGCTGTCAAGCTAATCATAGGTGAATTCTCGCTCGCCGCCACGAACCGCAGCGACCGAAGCCCTATAGGTCTGCGACCCGGCGCGCCTTGGCAATCGGTGCGAGCCGGAACATCGCCAGCCGCTCAAACAAAAATTTGAACGGCGTATTGCGCCCGCCGGCTCTCGATCGGCATGTCCAGGCTTCGTGCATTCGGTCACGGAACGGGTTGAGGGAGCCTGGATCATCGTGAGACAAGTTTCCCGATTTGAGGCATGCAAGAGAGGCCTTCGCCCGCGTCGCAAGCGGGGTGCCATCGGCTCGGAAAAACCCGAATCCGCCGGCGGACATCGTGACGGCGCCCATGTATCGAAATGCGCGGGTAACCAAGCTTCGGCTCAGCCGAGATGCTCGCTGTCGGCGAGCGTAATACGCAGTTCGAAGCTCTTGAACTGCGAAAAGATGCGCCACAGCCATTCGCGGATGCCGGCGCGCACGACGAGCGACATATTGGTGGGCGGTACCAGCAGGAACCGCGAGAGCGAGAAGCCGGGCTCCTCGATCGTCCGCAACAACAGCGGATCGAGCGCCGTAATCTTGAAGCTGCGGCCGGATGGGTAGCGGTTGAATTCCTCGCTCCGTTCGACGCCCGGTACGGCGCCGTCATCGACAATGAGGACGAATTGCACGTCCGGATAGCGCCCGACGAGCTTGCCGGCCGCTTCGACTGAGCGTGGCGAGCCGTCGACAAGATAGAGGAAGATCGGCTCGATATCGACTTTGCGCGCCTCGGAAATGAACTCGGTGTGGTCCAAAAGTGCGAAGAAGCCATCGAGCGAGCGGTGCCAAAGATCGATGATTTTCGGCACCCCGTCCGGCACCAGCAACGGATCGATCAGCGCCATTTGGCCTTGAATCGTATTCAAGTCGGAGGCGACAACCTCATGCGGAAAGCGCATCGCAAAACTCGGTTCGTGCGCATCGGTGTCGAACCCGACAAACGTGCGGTCGCTCAAAAGGAAATAATCGCCCAGCAGGCGCGCGGTCATGGTCTTTCCCGCACGTCCGCCAAGCGAACAGATGATGAAAGCGAGCGTCAGGTTCTTCATATTGGAAGGATTCGGACCATGCCTGCTTTACAAGCAGCATCGAAGCCGCGCCTCGCAGCCCCGATCCTACCGCGGCTCAGATCCGGCCGTTGATGAAATCGAGTAAACGAATCCGGTTGAATTCTTCCGCGTTCTTGTTCTGCCATGTGCGTACGTACCCACGCAGGGTGAAAGAATGTTGAGCCGGCTCGCCACCGGCAGTTTTGTTGGCAACGAAGGTGGACCACGGCGTTCCCGCAAGGTCGACCTGTTCGTAAGCCATCGCGTTGAGCTTAGGAATCGTCACCTCGCCGGCGCTTTTCACCTTGCCGAAATAGGTCTGCAGCGTGGCTGGATCCCAATCGAAAAACGTCGAATCGTTGATGTAGTTCTTGACAAGAAAATAGCTCGCGTCGGCGACAAACGGCGCTGTCTCGGCGATTTCATCCAACGAGGCGAGCGACGGCCCGAGAATGTGAAACAGCACGAAATTGAATTCGCCGGCCCGCATCGCATCGAAAAAACCGACATCGCGCAGCGCCTCGAGGCTCGTCGTCAGCGCCCCGGCACGCGTGTCGAGCACCGTGACCTTTACTTGCGAAGTATTGAGCGTATCGAGGACACGCATCTGATCCGGGGTCTGGGTGATGTCTACCACCTCGGCAGTTTGCGGGTGAAAGCGCTTCAACGTACCGCGCGGGTGCTCGGTATCGAAAGCGCGCGCCAGCACGTTTTTGCTGGCGAAATAATCGAGCAGAGCGCGCGATACCGTGGTCTTGCCGACCCCGCCTTTGTCCGCGCCGACCATGATCAGCGTTGGCTTCATCCGATTACGCCCCATTCCAGGCGCGGCGGCCGAAACCGAAGCCCGCGCCGCGGGTTTCGGAACAGAGCCGGCTCGCCTTGCAGGTTTATGAATATGAGCCATGACTGAAGTATAATACCTTAGCGCCAGCGCCGAACATAGTCGTATTGGAAAAAATCAGCGGTGAGCGCGATTGCCGGTCCGCGCGGGTTGCGGACCGCTCCGCTCTTCGCCTTATGAGTTATTCGCAAGATATGCAACGGGTCACTTATCTTGGCGCGAAGCCACGAGAGAACTGCCGTTCGGAGCGCGCGCCACGAGCACGTCGATGCGATCGCGTTCACGCTTGAAATCGGCGAGTATCTTGCCGTTCAATTCGCGCGTGCGCGGGAGTTTCACACGCATCGGGTCGACGAAGTGGCCGTTAACCAACACCTCATAGTGGAGGTGCGGTCCGGTCGCGAGCCCCGTCTGCCCGAGAAAGGCGATGACTTGACCCTGCCTCACGTACTCGCCTTTCTTAATGCCGCGGGCGAAGCCGGAAAGATGATTGTAGGTCGTCATGTAGCCGTTGGCGTGCTGGATCGCGATGCGTCGGCCGTAGCCCGCGTCCCAGCCGGCCTGCACGATGGTGCCGTTGCCGGCCGCGAAGATCGGGGTGCCGATAGGCGCCGCCCAATCGACGCCGGTGTGCATCCGCATATAGCCGAGGATGGGGTGGAAGCGCATCCCGAAGGGAGAGGTCATCCTGGCGCCGATGATCGGCGTGCGGATTAGGAATTTCCGCGACGAACTGCCGTTCTCGTCATAGAAGTCGACGAGCCCATCGTCCGGCGTCTGGTACCGGTAATAGCGGTACCCCTCGTTGTGCGCCACGATGGCCGCGTAGAGAAGCTCGTCGCGCTGCTCGCCGGCCTCGCCATTGTCGTACAGCGCCTCGAACGAATCGCCGCTCGACACGGGTCTCTGGAAGTCGACGTCGTTGGCGAAGATGCGGATGAGCTCATCGATGATCGACTTCGGAATTTTTTGTTTGAGCGCGGTCTCGTAGAACGAATTGTAGAGCCGCATGCCGTTGCTGTCGTCGCTGTCGTCCGTTGCGTTCTTTGCCTCGTCGTCGTCTTCGTCGTCCTCCACCCGTACATAATTGCCGCGGTCGTTGATCGCGATCGTCGTCTCCAGCGTCTCATCGTTATAAACCGAGAGACGCGCCAGCGACATGTTGGTGCCGGAGCCGTCGAGATCGGCCATCAGCAACTCGAGCCGCCGCCCTTCGGGCACGACCGGCTGGCCGCGCTTCGGCGCAAAAGCGGCGACGATGCTGTCGATGGCAGCCTGCCCTACGCCCGCGGATTTCAATGCGCTCTCCAGCGTGTCGCCATGCCGCAGAACGATGAGGCGCTCTTCCATCTGCGTTGGCTGCACCGCGGGGCCGCGCGGCACGACGGTCACGTTTTCCGGCACCATGCGCACTTCGATTTGCGAGAAAGGCGCGGAGCTGATCGGATCGTTGGAATTGGCGTAAGCAAGCGCGCCCAAGGGATTGGCGCGGCTGGTGCGCATGAGCAGCAGCTGCGGGGGCAGCGTAAACGGCTCGCCTCCGGCCGCGACTTCGCCTTTGACCTCTTCGGCTACTTGCGCCTGCACTTCGTCTGGCGAAAGAACGGCACTCGTGGAAAGGTGTCCTACCGGCAGATCGCGGATCGAATAGGAAACGTCCGCGTCGTTGTCGTCGGGCGCTTCCTGTGCGTCGATCGGATTGCGCGCATTGGCGAGAAGCCGAAGCGGATTGAAAGGGGGGACGTCGTCCGCGAAACCGGCGCTCGTGGTGAGCAAACTCGTTTCGATATGGGTGAAGGAATGCACTTGGACGACTTCTTTGTCGCCCACCTTGATCGTCGTCGGCGCTTTGAAGGTCTGTTTGTCGGCGATGATATCGATCGATTTGACCAGCCGGTCGCCTCTATCCGGATTGACGCCGGTGGCCGCCGCTTTATAGGACGGAATGGCCGGCGACGGCGCTTCAGCGAAATTCGATTGGTGATCGAGCGCCGCGTAGGTCGCCGCGCTGATCAGGGCCGCACCGGCGATGCCTGTTAAGATCGTCCCGCAAAGCCAACGAAGAGAGACGCGCCGCCGATCCAAATAGCGCTGCCGGCCGCCCGTCGCTTCTATCGCGGGTTCGAGGCCAAGGTCGGCTAAAGCCGCTGAAAATTCCGAGCGACTGTGGGCGCTGAGCGTATACATACGCCAGACAAATTCCCCTCATTAGGCGGGAGGGCGAAGCGTAACCTCGGCGCTCCCGCAAGCCGATAGGCTTGCCGCACGGCCTTTTTGAGGTGTTTCCTTCGACTCGAATTCCCGTGCGCCGAAGCACCCCGGTGCAGACGAAGCCCCGGGAACATGGCCCAAATGGGGCGAAATCGCCCCGCATTCCGGAGGTTGACAGTCGCGGCGGCCGCCGCTAACTCTGCCAAGTGCGCGGCCAGAGCCGCGCTTTTTCGTCGAATTCGGGCGTTTTGCGAAACCGGCCCGCATTCGAGTTGCCTCCAAGGCCGGCCTCGCTTCTGGGTGGAAGATGTTCGCAGTCATCAAGACCGGCGGCAAGCAATATAGCGTCGCCGCCGAGGACGTGATCGCGGTGATGACGCTGCCCGGCGCGCCGGGCGACGCCGTGACGTTCGAGAATGTTCTGCTGCTCGTCGATGGCGAAGCGGCGACGTTCGGCGCACCGTTTCTCGAAGGCGCGAAGGTGATGGGCACGATCGTCGATCACAAACGCGGCCCGAAAGTCCTCGCCTTCAAGAAAAGGCGCCGCAAGAATTCGAAGCGGAAGCGCGGCCATCGCCAGGATCTGACGATGGTGAAGATCACCGGAGTTCTGCCCGGCGGGAGCCAAGCAAACGCCTGACATTTGTCGGCGCGAGAGGTAGAATTAGAGGTTCCCGGGCGACATCCGTGATCGGTCGGAACCAGGAATATTGGAGCCAGAGAGATGGCGCATAAGAAGGCGGGCGGCTCATCCCGCAACGGCCGCGACTCGGCAGGGCGGCGCCTCGGCGTGAAGAAGTACGGCGGCGAGTTCGTGCTCGGCGGCAACATCCTCGTGCGCCAACGCGGCACCAAGTTCCACGCCGGCGCCAATGTCGGCACGGGCAAAGACCACACCCTCTTCGCCTTGCTCGACGGGCAAGTGCATTTCAAGTCGAAAGCGGGCTGTCGACCGACCGTATCGGTAGTGCCGCCCCAACGACCCCAGGCCGAAAAATAGCGGTGGAGTGAAAACCCCACCGGCTCCCATGAACCCGGTGGACAGACGCCGTCCCGAAGACCCGGCAGGGTTTTTGATAGGGGGAGATGGGAGACCATCTTCCCCTTTTGCTTGGACAGGGACGTCCAAGGACCGGAGCTTGCCATGTTCCCGGATCTGACCCGTGACGATGTCTTCCGCTTGGAAACAAAGCGCCTGTGGCTGCGTTGGCCGCGCGCTTCCGATGCCGCGGCGGTCGAGGCTTTTGCTGCCCTGCCGCAAGTGGCGCAGATGACCGCCAACATCCCGCATCCCTATCCGCCGACGGAAGCCGACCGTTTCATCTTCAAGGCCCGGGCGGAGAATACCGACGGGCAGGCGCTGCACCTGGCGATCACCCGCAAATCCGGGCCGCATCCGGTCTTGGGGCTCGTTTCCGCCGCCGCCAACGGCGAAATCGAGGTCGAGGTCGGCTATGTGATCGCGCCGGAGGCATGGGGCAAAGGATTTGCGACCGAAGCTGTGCGGATGGTGATCGATACCGTCTTCGCCCTCACGCCGGCGGCGCGGATCGTCGCCAATTCGCGGGCGCAAAATGCCGCTTCGCGGCGGGTACTGGAGAAAACCGGCTTCGCCTACGTCGACAGCGGTCTCGATTTCCTGCCGGCGCGGGGTGGTCTTCACCCGTGCGATCGCTTCCGGCTCGATCGCGCCGATTGGCGCCACGACAGCCAGATGCGGCGTCTGCCGCCGATGGCGCACCAGCGGCGCGGCCTCGAGGATGTGCCGATTGCCGATCCAGCCGGCGAATTGCATGAATGTTGACCAGGGCGCGCTTTCGGCCGAAATGGGCGAAGGCGCCCCCGGTTAGCGATTATTTGCAATGCGATTCCTCGACGAGGCCAAGGTGTACATCAAATCCGGCGCCGGCGGCGCCGGGTGCGTCTCGTTTCGCCACGAGAAGTTCCTGGAATTCGGCGGTCCGGACGGCGGCGACGGGGGGCGCGGCGGCGACGTCGTGGCGCTTTGCGTCGCTGGCCTCAATACGCTCGTCGATTACCGCTATCAGCAGCACTTCAAGGCCAAGACCGGCGGCCACGGCATGGGAAAGAACCGCGCCGGGGCCAAGGGTGCCGACGCCGTCCTTAAAGTGCCGGTCGGCACGCAGATCTTCGAGGACGAAACGCTGCTCGCGGACTTAACCGAAATCGGGCAAAGCGCGCGGCTGGCGCGCGGCGGCAACGGCGGGTTCGGCAACACGCATTTCAAGTCTTCGACGAACCGGGCGCCGCGCCGCGCCAATCCCGGCGAGCCAGCGCAGGAGCACGTGTTGACGCTGCGCCTGAAACTCATCGCCGACGCCGGGATCATCGGCCTGCCCAACGCCGGCAAATCGACGTTTCTGGCCACCGTCTCCGCGGCGCGCCCGAAGATCGCCGATTATCCGTTCACCACGCTGCATCCGCAGCTCGGCGTGGTTGCCTGCGACGAACGCGAATTCGTGCTTGCCGACATTCCCGGCCTCATTGAAGGCGCCCACGAAGGCGTGGGCCTCGGCGACCGTTTCTTAGGCCATGTCGAGCGCTGCCGCGTTTTACTGCACCTGGTCGATGCGGGCGGCGAGGACGCAGGCGAATCCTATCGCACCGTGCGCGGCGAGCTCGACGCCTATGGAGCGGACTTGGCGGAGAAGCCCGAAATCGTCGCGCTGTCGAAGATCGACGCCGTCGATGCGACAACCTTGAAGACGCAGATGAAACGCCTCGAACGCGCCGCCGGCCGCAAACCGCTTTGCGTCTCCGCCGTCGCGCACGAAAACCTCGACGCCGTGTTGCGCGCTTTGCTCGCCGCGGTCGACGCCCAGCGCGAACCCGAAGCAACGCGCCAGCCGGAGTGGCAGCCGTGAGCGGCGCCGGCCATGAGCCGCGGGCCGCGCCCGATGCGACGCCGCGCGGCGACCATGCACCCCTGCCCCGGCTTGCGCAGTTCCGCCGCATCATGATCAAGGTCGGCTCCTCGCTGCTTGTCGACCCCGTGCAAGGCGCGGTGAAGCGCGAGTGGCTGGAAACGCTTGCCGACGACATCGCCGATTTGCATCGCGACGGCGCCGACGTGCTGGTCGTCTCCTCCGGGGCGATTGCGCTCGGGCGCAGCGTGCTCGGCCTCGCGCCAGGCTCGCTCAAACTCGAAGACAGCCAGGCGGCCGCGGCCGTGGGCCAGATCGCGCTGGCGCGCACCTGGTCGGAAACACTGGGCGGGCGCGGCCTCAGCGCGGGCCAGATCCTCGTGACCTTTGCCGATACCGAAGAGCGGCGGCGCTATCTCAACGCACGCGCCACGATCGAACGGCTGATCGATTCGCGCGCCGTTCCCGTCATCAACGAGAACGACACCGTCGCCACTTCCGAGATCCGCTATGGCGACAACGATCGGCTCGCGGCGCGCGTCGCTACGATGGCGTCCGCCGATCTCTTGATCCTGCTCTCCGACGTCGCCGGCCTTTTCAGCGCGCCGCCGGCGGAAAACCCGGACGCGCGGCTCATTCCGGTCGTCGCCAAGATCACGCCGGAGATCGAAGCGATGGCCGGCGGCGCGACCTCGCGCCTGTCGCGCGGCGGCATGCGCACCAAGATCGAGGCGGCCAAGATCGCCACCACCGGCGGCACGCATATGGTGATCGCCGACGGCCGCGTGTCGCATCCCGTCCAGCGCATCAAGGAAGGCGCCGCCTGCACCTGGTTTCTGACCGGGTCGAACCCAGTCACGGCGCGCAAGAAATGGATCGCCGGCTCGCTCGAAGCGCGCGGCGCGCTGACGATCGATGCCGGCGCGCTCAGCGCCATCGTCTCCGGCAAGAGTCTTCTGCCGGCGGGCGTGAAGAAGATCGAAGGCAATTTTTCACGCGGCGACTGCGTGTTGATCCGCGACGAGGGCGGCGCCGAGGTCGGCCGCGGCTTAGCGAATTACGATGCCGACGACGCGCAAAAAATCGCCGGGCGCAATTCGCGCGACATCGAAGCGCTGCTCGGCACGCCGGGAAGAGCGGCGATCATCCATCGCGACGATATGGTGCTGAAGGGGGATTAGAGGGGACGCGGGGGTGGCTGCAATTGACCCTGGCTGTGTGAAAACGCGCGAGTCAGGTACGATTCTCTTGGATGGAGAGAGGGGAGGATCGGATGAAGCGTTTCGTGACGGGCGTAGATCGGTCCCAGATGACCCTGCTACCGGAATGCCT
>JBOHJJ010000019.1:0-3229 GCA_050728495.1 Methylovirgula sp. | reverse complement strand
GCGGGAGTCGTGTTCCTGACGCTGGTCGCCACCCATCGCCTGTTGCGCGCCCGCGGCTTTTGGAGCGCCGGCCGCCCCGAACCGGAGCTTCTCTTGGGCCTCGATCTGGTGGCGCTGGCGACCGTCGCCGACGTCGCGCCGCTGACCGGCTTGAACCGCGCCTTCGTCGTCAAGGGATTGGCCTTGATGCGCGCGCGCGGACGGCCGGGATTGCGCAGCCTGCTGGATGTCACCGGCGCGGGCGGCCCGCCGAATCTTTATCACCTTGGCTTTTTGATCGGACCGCGGATCAATGCCGGGGGACGCATCGGCGATGCGGCGCTGGGCGCCAAGCTCCTTGTGATGCGCGACGAAGTCGAAGCGCGTCGCCTCGCCGAACATCTCGACCGTTTGAACCGGGAACGCCAGGTGGTCGAGGCGGCGATCCTGCAAGCCGCAGCGGTACAGGCCGATGACACCCGCGCAGCGATCGTTGTCGCCGGCGAGAATTGGCATCCGGGCGTGGTCGGACTCGTCGCGGCGCGGCTGAAGGAGCGATTCCGCAAGCCCGCCTTCGCGATCTCCTTCGATGCCGGGATCGGAACCGGATCGGGTCGCTCGATCGCCGGTATCGACCTTGGCAAAGTAGTCCGTCGCGCCGTCGAAGCCGGGCTCGCCACAAAGGGCGGCGGGCACACGATGGCGGCAGGAATCACGCTCGCGCAGGACAAGCTCGAGGCCTTTCGCAGCTTCCTTGAGGAGAGCCTTGCCGAAAAGGTCGCCGCGGCGCGCGCCCAGGACTCGCTTTTAGTCGATGCGACGCTGACGGCCTCGGGCGCCAACTTTGCGCTTTATGCGGCGCTGGAGCGGGCAGGGCCGTTCGGCGCCGGCAATCCGGAGCCGATCTTCGTCTTTCCCGGCCATCGCCTCATCGACGTGCTGCCGATTGGAGATGGGCATCTGCGCTGGCGCGCCGAGGCGGGCGATGGCGGAAGTCTGGAAGGCGTGGTCTTTCGCGCCGTCGGCGCGCCGCTCGGCGAAGCGTTGCGCGCGGCGCGCGGTTCGGCGGTGCACCTTGCCGGGAGTTTGAGCCTCGATCGCTGGAACGGCCGCGAAAAGATCCGCCTCAAGCTTGTCGATCTTGCGATTGCCGAGCGCCGCGCGTCCGGCGTGGTCGCCTGACGCTTACAAACTTGCCACCGCCGACGCCGCTCTCTATATCTCGCGCGCCTGCAAGCGCCGCCATCGCGCCCATCGTCTAGCGGTCCAGGACGTTGCCCTTTCACGGCAAAAACGGGGGTTCGAGTCCCCCTGGGCGCGCCAGTTATTTCAATGGCTTCCAAGTTCGCGTGGCGTCGTGTCCGATATCGTATCTAAAACGGCGACATCTCGAAGAAGCACGGCAACACGTTCGTAACGACGCTGCGCTGCTGTTCGTCGCCCGCGGATGTGTGCGCCCGCGTACACCCGGTGTTTACCTTCGCGAAGCATCGGACCCCCATCATCTCAATTGGCGCGTTCGCCTTAAAGAGATCGCAACGTAGCGAGTTTTATTTGCCTGCATCTGTCCGAGAAGGGTCGGGTAGAGGTCGGCAATTGGAGTTTTTCATGCACAAGCAACTTGCACGTTTCTCCGCGGATCAGTCGGGTGTCACGGCCATCGAATACGGCCTGATCGCCGGCCTGATTGCGGTGGTAATCATTGCCGCAGTCACTGCGGTCGGCACAAGTCTCTCGGCCAAGTTCAACGCAATCTCCGCGAACTTGAGTTGACGTCGGCTCTCCGCCGCTCTCCATGATTTGCCGAAGTGTTTTGCCGACGAGGCCGAGCGGTTTCCGCTCGGCCTCGTGGCGATTCCAGGCGGCGTGCGTCAGTGCGCTCGGAATGGGGCGGTGACGTTGCCTGAATTCCGTCTAACTGCGCCTCCACGGTAGCCTCGCTGGGAAGATGCGGAGGCCGAACCCGAAGGAGAGCAGGACGATGACCAAAAGACCGCTCGCCGAACTCCACGCCGATACGATCGACATCCATTTGACTTCCGACGGTGCTTTTGCGGCGCTCGGGATCGTGAAAGGGACGCAAGCCCTCATCGTATCCCTGCCGCGCGACGCACTCGAGGAATTGGTGGTGCGCGCCGTCGATCAGTTGGCGGCAGCCCCGCCGTCGCAGGGCGCAGAGCCGGTTTAGACGGCGCCAAGAGAATCGTGTCGCTGCGTGCCCTCGCAGCAACAGCCCAATTCTTCGGCGCGCCGCGCCTTTTCTTGGCGCATCGCGGGTCTGCAACCGAAGCTGGCTCCGTTCGGAATGCTCTGGGTCGCTGCGGACATCCCGATGGTCTACGCAGAAACGTGGGGTCGGTCGGCCCCCGACTTTGGAATTCGCCGCAGCCTGCCGATTTCGTGAACATGCGGCCTCGCATTTGCAAGGGTTGGCCTGGGCCTGATGCAAAGAGGAGAGACAAGATGGTGCCGGTTTTGCTTAACGCGGCATGCGCCGCAGCCGCTTTCCTCACGCTCGGCATCTGGAGCACGGCGGCCGCCGCGGCGGCAGGTGTCGCGGCCGCTTTTCAGGCATTAAGTCTGCTCGTTGCCTAACGTAACGAGCGATCTTGCCGTGCACCGGATGGGCCCGCGTCGCGCCGTCCAGAAAAAGCGCCATTCTGCCCTTCGCGGCGTCCGAACGGAGGCTTTCCACGCGGTGTTCAAGTGACGCGTCGCCAACACGCAGTCGTGAACGAATTGAAGGAGATGCGGGGATTATTCGAGCCCAGCGAATGTGTCACATAAGGCACAGGTATCTGCAAATTGGCGGCGGAACCTGGCGGAGACCGCCTTTTGCGATAGATTTCCGTCAGAGGGGATGTACTCTTCCCGGTATGTACCATTGAGGGGGCTCTCATGACGATTCGCAAATTGCTTGTTTCGGCCGCGATACTCGCGACGATGACCGGCGGCGCTTGGGCCGCGGATCTGCCGAATACGAAAGGGCCGCCGGCTTTCGCGCCGCCGCCCCCGCCGCAATTTACGTGGACCGGCCTCTATGTCGGTGGCCAGGTGGGTTATCAGTGGGGCACGACCGGATGGGATATTCACTCGGAGCCCCCCGCTCCCGCGGTTTCGTTGGACCGGCCCGGCTATAGTGACCAAGGCGTGGTCGGGGGCGGCCACATTGGTTATAACTACCAGGTGAACCAGTTTGTGTTCGGCGTCGAGGGAGACGTCGAGGGAACCAGCTACAGCGGATCTCTCA
>JBOHJJ010000018.1:0-10050 GCA_050728495.1 Methylovirgula sp. | reverse complement strand
ATTGTATCGGTCATGGCCGCTCGGGCTTGGGACAGCGCGGAAGAGTTGCCTAATCTCGGTGTCCGGTCAGATGATACCAAGCCGATTGCAGTGCCGCCTCTATTTTCCTGAATCGCAAATTCGCCTCGTCCCAATTGACGAGCGGGCAGCCGACGCCCCCCGCAGGACAGACGGGCGCGCGCCCGGCGTCCGCCACATAGGCCACGAGAATCGTCAGTAAAATGCCCAAGATCACACCCAGAAACACACGCATCGCACCCTCCCCCTCGCGCGGCACCGCATTTTAAGCGGCACGCGAACTGCTCTTATAGCCTAAGGAACTTAGCGCCGTAACGAGCGAAGGCGCGGCCGGAAAGGCTTCTACGGAGATTCAGGCGAAGAGGCGAAGCTTCTCGGCGGTCGAAAGCTGGTCGAGCCGCGCCAGGGCGGCGTGCCCCGAGGCCTGCGAAGGAGGCGATGCGGAAGAACCCGGCGCAGGTTCCGACGGCCGATCGGGCGCCGCGTTTGGATCGGGTAAAGCCTTGGAGCGGAGCAGTTCGGGTGCCGGTAGAGCCTGGTTCAGCCGCAGCAGGCCGGAGACGGCACGCGCCTGCGTCTCGATTTCGGCGCAGAATCGCTCGTCGAGGCCGCACTGACGCATTTCCCCGCCCGTTCGTTCGAGGCTGCGCGTAACGTCCTTGAGCCGCTGCACGAGCAGGCGGATCGAAGGGTCGGCCGGCATTGCCTGCTGCTCGCGCACTGCTTGCTCGAGCGCAGCGATGGCTTCGAGCATCTGCCGCGTTTCCTCGGCCCGGCTGCGGCGCGCGAACTCGGCCAGGAACCAACGCCCGCGCACGGTCTCCACGACCGCGGCTTCGATCGCCTCGTAGTCGGCTTCGCTCATCCCCTCGGGTGGTGCGATCATCGCGGGATCCGAATCAGCAGAAACCGCAGTCTGCGCCGCGTCGGCCCGAAATCAAGCCGATGGCGGGCTTTGCCGGGCCGCTGAGCCCTTCTACAACCGCGCTTTCCTTCCCATATGAAGCTCATGCTTCATCCCGAATTCGATCTCGAACCGAGCTTCCTGCTGGATAACTCCGGCGAGCCAGTGGCAGCCGGCATGACTTCCCAAGACGCGGCTCTGCTTGACGCATATTCGCGTACCGTGACGGAAGTTGTGGAACGCGTCTCGCCGAGCGTCGTGCGCCTCGATGTGCGCCACGGCGACGGCCGGCATGGCGGCACGGGTTCCGGCGTGATCGTCTCCCCCGACGGGTTGATCCTGACGAACAGCCACGTCGTGCAAAACGGCAAGCGGGCAGAGGTCTCGACGCTGGACGGCCGTACGCTCTCGGCGCGCGTGCTCGGCGACGATCCGGATACCGATCTCGCGCTGGTCCGCGTCGATGAGAACACGACGTTGCCGGCCGCGAGCGTCGGCGATTCCAAGAAGTTAAAGCCCGGGGAGATCGCGATCGCGATCGGCAATCCGCTCGGCTTCGAGGCGAGCGTCACGGCGGGCATCATTTCGGCGCTCGGGCGCTCGCTGCGCGCCAAGTCCGGCCGCGTCATCGACGACGTGATCCAAACCGACGCGGCGCTGAACCCTGGCAATTCCGGCGGCCCGCTCGTCTCGGCGCGTGGCGAGGTCATCGGCGTCAACACGGCGATGATCGCCGGCGCGCAGGGCATCTGTTTCGCAGTCGCCGCCAATACCGCCCGGTTCGTGCTCGGCGAAATCATCCTACATGGACGCGTGCGCCGCGCCCGGCTTGGCATCGGCGGCGGGACCGTGGCTCTGCCGCGCCGCATCGCGCTGCGCCTCGGTCTAGATCAGGCGACCGGCGCGGTCGTGACCAACGTCGATCAGGACGGACCCGCCGGTGAGGCTGGAATCTTGACTGGCGACATCGTGCTCACAGTCGACGGCGCGCCGGTAAGCGGCGCCGACGATCTCGTCCGCCTGCTCGATGCCGACAAGATCGGCCGCACCGTTCCGCTCGACATCTTGCGGCGCTCGGAAAAGCGCCGGTTCTGGGTGGCGTTGAGGGAGAGGTGAGAGGATCGCGCTGGCCCCGAAACGCCGCGCCGAGACGAGTCGCCAGGTTATTTCTTTGGCTTTTCGACTACCTGCGTACCATCCGCGTTCGTAACGATTTTCGAGCCGTCCGGATTGATCTGAACCGAAAAGCCGTCCGCGTTCTTGATGATTTCGGTACCGTCCGGCTTGTCCTCGACCGAAGACTTGTCGGCGTTGGTGATGAGCTTTGTTCCGTCCGGACGCGTTTCGACCGACGACTTGTCGGGATTCCTGACGACCTGCGTGCCGTCCGAACGCATTTCGACCGAAGATCCGTCGGCGTTGGTGATGATCTTAGTGCCGTCGTCGCGCGTTTCGACCGAAGATCCGTCGGCGTTCTTGATCATCGTATGGGCGGCGGCGAGACTTGCGACCATCAGAACGACCGTTGCAAGCGCAAGCGATCGAGCAGCCTTCGCGCAATGGTTCCTGATGCGCATGCCTATTGCCTTTAGGCCGCTAAGCGCTATCCAAGCCTCGGGCTCTAATATTCCACCGGCTCGCCGGCCTTTTGCCAAGCGAGCATGCCGCCCCCGAAATGCGCGCGGATATCGTCACGCCCCGCCGCTTGCGCGAGGCCAAGCGCCGTGACCGAGCGATTGCCGGAGCGGCAGGAAAGCACGATCCGCTTGCCCGGCGCGGGTTCTGGCAGGGCGTCTGGATCGAAGCTCTGCAACGGGTTGAGTTCCGAACCCGGAATATGGCCCGCAGCGTATTCGTGCGGCTCGCGCACGTCGACGAGAACGATCGAGCCGTCCGCAAGCCCGTCTTTCAATTCCGTGAGCGTCACGTCTTCGACAACTGGGATGCCCATGCGCGCCTTCCCGCCTCCGTTGAGGCTTCGTGGAAAAATTCCACTGAGATCTACGTTGAATTTATCCAATCATCGTTCTGCCATGAAAGAATATGCCATCGCCGCCGTGCGGAGCAAGGCCCGGACGGATTCTTGACGTACGGGGCGGCACAAGGAAAAAGCGCCGAGAGCGCCGGAGAATCGAACTTGCGTCGCAAATACTATCTGCTGGACGTATTTACCGAACGGGCGCTTGCCGGCAATCCTCTTGCCGCAGTGGTCGATTGCGACGGCCTTGAACCCGCGACGATGCAGAAGATCGCCGCCGAGTTCCAGCTCTCGGAGACGATCTTTCTCTTCGAGCCGCGCGATCCGGTAAACACCGCCCTTCTGCGCATTTTCACGCCCCAAGCCGAACTCGCCTTCGCCGGCCATCCGACGATCGGGGCCGCCGTTCTCCTCGGCGAATTGCGCGGGCGCGAGCTGTTGCGAACGCAGGACGTGCGCGTCGTGCTTGAGGAAAATATCGGCACCATCGTCTGCGTCGTGCGTCAACGGTCCGGCAAAGGCAAACAGGCACATTTCACCTTGCCGAAACCGCCCATCCGGGCCGGCCTGCCGCAGGGCAACGATCGGCTTGCCGCCGGCCTCGGAATTGCGGAGGCCGAGATCGGCTTTGATCGGCATGTGCCGACGATCTATTCGGCCGGCACCCCCTTCACCTTCATTCCCATAGCGAGCCTTGCCGCCGTCGCGCAGGCGCAGCCGCGCGCCGCTCTCTTCGAGGCCGCGCTGGCACCCGTCGAAGCGGCGTTTCTCTACACGCGTGAAACGGTCGATCCGGAGCACGACTTTCACGCCCGCATGTTTGCGCCGTCGCTCGGCATCGCGGAAGATCCGGCGACCGGCTCCGCCGCCGCCGCGTTCGCCGGCGTACTGATGGCGTTCGAAGACGTGCCGGACGGACATCACGCGCTGACCATCGAGCAAGGCTATGAGATCGACCGGCCGAGTCGGATCGTTGTTGGGCTCGATGTCGAGCGCGGCGCGCTGGTCGAGGCTTCGGTCGGCGGTGGCGCGGTGATCGTGGCGGAAGGATTTCTCGACCTATGAATTTTGCTGCGCCGCGCATCGAGGAGATCACGACGATCGCGTTCCGGCTGGAACAGAAGCCCTGGCCCTTCGCAACCGACTGCGCCGCAGAGATCGACGCGCATTGGGCGGAGCTCGTGCGCCGCAATCCGCATCATTACAACGGCCGCGTTCTCCTCATGCGGGGCCTCGATGTTGTCGCAACCGCGCGCGGGCGCGGACTCGAAGGCGGCTGCTTCGTCGCCGAGTACAAGGCATTTCTCGCCTGGCGCGACTTCGGCTTTCCGGATCGAACGATTTGCAACGCGTTCGCGATGGCGGTGCTACGATCTGCCGACGGCGCTTTTCTGCTCGGCGAAATGGGGCAAGCGACCGCTAACGCCGGACAGATTTATTTTCCCGCCGGAACGCCGGAACCGAACGATCTCGTCGGCGAGAGCGTCGACCTCGAAGGAAGCGTGCGGCGCGAGCTACGAGAGGAAACGGGAATCGGGGCCGACGAAATCACGTTTGACGAAGGTTGGACCGTCGTTTTCCAAGGCCCGCGCCTGGCCTGCATGAAGACAGTGCGCTCGGCGCGTTCGGCCGCGGAACTCGTGGCGCGGGGAGCGGCCTTCATCGCAAGCGAGAAACAACCGGAACTTGCGCGCTTGGTCGCAGTCTTCGGCGTTCGCGATCTCGACGAGAGGCGCATGCCCGATTTCATCCAGGCGTATCTGCGTTATGCCCTGCCGACGTGAGGCATTGCCGAGCGCGGAGGACCTAGACGTGGTATCCATGCCGGGCTTCCGAAGCGCGCACGAGGTTCAAGGCTTCCTTATCGCGACCGGCCGCACACGCCGCGGCGGCTTCTGTCAGTTCCTGTTCGATGGCAACAAACACTGAATCGTTGACGTTACCGGTTTGGTGATCGGCGGAGAGTACGAATTGATAGCGGTTGATCTTGTTGGTGCACGCGGCGCCGGGCGGCAGATTGGAAAAATCCGCGGCCGCCTGCGGCGGCGGTAGCGGCGCCGACGCGACGGGCGCATCCTGATTGCAACCGCAAAGCGCCAGCGTTAGGGCGGCCAACGGCCAAGCCGAGCGATGCATGCAATTCCTCCCGCCGTTGCGATTCGGGTCACGGAAGTTGAGACAATCCGCCCGGCATCGGTCAAGCCATGTCGGCGCCACCCGGGACACTTTGCGCATGTTTGCAGGCCGATCGGCGGTTGACAAGCTCTATGCCCGCCAGCAGGAACATTGGCGAACGACATCCGGCGCGCTCGGCAGCGGGTGTGGTATTGACGAAACAGCCCGGCCTCCCGACCTTATGCACGGCGATGGAGTTCGCCTTTAAGCGCCTGCGGGCTGATAACTCCTCCAAACGCCACCGGAGGAGACGCGATGGCGAATCGTGCCACGGAAGTGGTCGACAAGCTGCGTTCGCTTGAAGAGGGACATCGCGCTCTCGTCGAAGTGGTCGCCTACGGCAGCGGCGCGGTCCCGGCACTCCGCGCTCTGCTGTTCGAACGGGAGCCCGACGGACTCTTCCAGCCACGTTGCCTGGCGGTCGCCGCGTTGGCGGCGCTCCAAGCTTATGACGTGCTGATCGAATATCTGAGCACCTTGCGCGCGCGGAGGGATCCCGTCGAACAAGTGGGCGATGACGCGGTGATCAACGCGGCGGCGCGGGCTCTCGCCGACCGGCGCGAGGAGCGCGTTTTCGAGCTTTTGCTGTCGCTTGCCGAAGCGCGGCTCAGACCGGGTGTCATTGAGGCGCTCGGTGCCTTCCGCCGGACCGAGGCGCTGCCCTACTTCGTAGCGTCGCTCGCCGACGACGACAGCCGCCCCGCGGCCGAAGCGGCACTCCAAAATCTCGGCGCGGCGGCTTCGCAAGCCCTAATGACCGTCGCGACGTTTCCGGCGGCGGAAGAGCACGAGGGCGATTCGCGGCTACGGCAGCGACGCAGCGCGCTGCGCCTGCTGGCCGAGATCGGCATAGAGCGGCAAGCTTGGCCCGTGTTGCGGCATGTCCTGAGGGATCGCGATCCGACGCTTCGGATGCTCGCCTGCCGGCTCTGTCTGGCGGCCGCTCCACAGGCGGAAAAACCCAAGGCCGTTCGTCAGCTGATCGCATTCATGGACAAAGCGGATTGGCTGTTGCTCCCGGAGATCCAAGATTGCCTGACGACGTATTTTGACGAAGCGCGAGAGGCAATTGAGACCGCTCTGCGCGATGCCGCGCCGGATGATCGCCCGTTACGCAAAAGAACGCTGCTTGCTCTGCAGCGCGTCAAAGCGCGGGCAACGTCGGGCGCCGCCAAAGGGGCGCATCGTCCGGAATAGGCGCGCTCAGACGCCTTGCGCGAACGGCTCGACGGCATCTTGGAATTCTTCGAGCACACTCTGGTAGACGAGACGCTTGAACGGCACCACGAGATCGGCGAGTTCCGCGAGGCTCACCCATTTCCAATCCGAGAACTCGGCAGCGGCCGTGTTGATATCGATATCGGCATCGACGCCGTTGAAACGCATCGCGAACCATTTCTGCCGTTGGCCGCGCCAGCCTTTGTGCCTGCCCTTGCCGATCAGGGACCTTGGGAAATCGTAGTGGAGCCAATTCTTGCTTTCGGCGAGGATTTCGGCCTTGTCGGTACCGATCTCTTCCTTGAGTTCGCGAAACACGGCGTCGCGGGGATCTTCTCCTTCCTCAATGCCGCCTTGCGGCATTTGCCAGGCTTCGCCGTTGTTTCTGCGTCGCCCGACGAACACATTATTAGCCTTGTTGAGAAGCATGATGCCGACGCTCGGGCGATAGTCCCGCAAGGCGCGCGCGCCAGCCAGCGTCTTGCCGTCCTTCGAGTCCGCCCCGAGCCTGCTCAACGTGGCGCTAATCAAAGAAACGAGCTCGTGCTCGGTGACTCGATCGGCCCTCATCACCATTTGCACGATCGGATCGGCAAGCAGCTCGGCAAGCGCACGATCATTTTTAGGGGTTTTAGGCATTGCGACAATCCGCCTTCGGTTCATTAAGGCAGGAGTCATCAGCCGATGGGCATCAAAGGGGAACTCCATCCCCGTTTTGACAATGTATGCGTTGCGAGCAGGCGTCAATATGCATCGCCGACATTTCGACGAAGAACGATCGATTAAGATTACTCCTTCCGCTTTAACGCCGCGTATCGCCTCGCCGCGCGTCGCGCTTTCGGCTCGTCCACATCGGATGCTTAATGCGAATGCGATATCCGGCATCGCGACGGTTTGGCCATTCTTGCGCCGGTCATGTGGACATCGGACCGGCCTATCGAACTTCCCCCAGGATTGCCGAAAGCGCCGCTATGCTGCGGGCCGATTCCTTGATGTCGGCGTCCGTTTCCTCGGCCCGAGAGCTGCGTCGCTCGATTGCGACGCGCAACGCCTGCCGGGTCGCCTCGAGAGCGCGGTTTAATTGCTCGGCGAGGGAAGTTTCGAAGCGTCGGAAAGCTTCATCGACGTTCTGCCGTATCGCCCAGTCAAGATTCGCGACGTTGCGGAGCACGGCCGCTTCGGAATCGACCCGCAGACGTTGTCGCTTCTGCTTTTCGCGCACCGTTTTCGGCAACAGATGCGCCAGCGCGCCCGCCGAAATCCCGAGCAGCGAGACTGCCGGCTCGGGAGCGACCCAGTAAGGCTCGCGTTTGAGCTCGAAGGCTTCCTCGGATTGCGGCAGAGTGACGGAGATCTCCATGAGATCGGTGGCGGTCTGGCGCACGCGATTGATGAGCTCGCCGGCGCGTTTTTGACGAATTGCGAGTCGTTCGCCCGACTTCTCCCGAAACGCCTGCGTGAACTCGCCGAGCGCCCGCTCGAAATGATTGGACAGCGCAACTGCGATTTCCTGCCGCGCGTCCTGCTCGTCTTTCGACCGGCGTTCTATTGCATCGATCAGCGGGCCGATTATGCTCTGCGCGTTGTTCCACAAACGATCCGTATCGGCGTCGAGCTCCTTCAACAGGCGGATTCGATCAAGCGACATCGAATCGCCGAGCGTCTGACGTTCCGATTCAAAGCGTGCGACGCTTTGCTCGAAAATTCCGGCCTTTTCCTTCAGGTCTTCTTCCGGAAGCAGCAGTGCTTTGTGCTCAAGCTCGCTTTGGAAGAGCAATTCGCTGACCAGCGAGACGGCACGCAGGCGTCCGGTCGTTTCGACAAGAGCGCGTTTCTGGCGGGCGAGATCGCCGGCCAGTAACCGCTCGAGGTCCGCAAGGCCGCTTTCCGCCAGCAATTTCGAATCCTTCTCCTGCTTCCCCTTGAGTGCCTGCCGCGCCGAGATACAGAAGATCCGGTCGGGTAACGCGTTCGGCTGTTGGGCCAGCACATCGGCAAGGAAGCGCAGCGAAAGGTCGCGTTCGCGCGCGTCGAGGAGATCGACCTTGTTCAGCGCAAAGAAGATCTTCGGGAGCAGTCCGTGCACCTTGCCGAGGTAGTTGACCTCCGCCTCGGTGATCGGCGGGTCGGCGGAGACGACGAAGATCGCCGCGTCGCATTCGCTCAGCGCCGCTTCGGCGGTCTTGGTGTTGTGCAGGAACGTCGAACCGATGCCCGGCGTGTCGACCAGCATGATTCCCTGGTCGAGGAGTTCCGAATGCACGCCGATCTCGACGCGTTCGACGTTGAGCCGGTTATGTGGGTTTTCCGCCTCAGAAACGTAGCGTTCGAGTACGCGCGGAATTTCCTCCAGCGCGGAGCAAACGAAGGGCTCCTTGCCGCCGGCAAATGAAACCCGCGCGCTGGTCTCCTCGGCCGCCCGGATGAACGTCGGAATCGCCGTGACCGGTGTAATGCCGGTCGGCAACACCGAGGTCCCAAGCAGCGCGTTGACCAGCGTGCTTTTGCCGCGTTTGAACTGACCCAGCACCGCGACGCGGAGCAGACCTTCCTCAAGCCGAGCTTTTAACCTGTTCAGTCTCTCAAGGATTTCACGTTGCGCCGGGTTGACGTTGCGCACGGATGTCGCCGCCCTGGCGAGGAGGGCATCGAGCGAGTCCATGGTTTCGAACTTCCTTTCTGTCCATGCGTCTCCCCAGGCGCAAATACGACAATTGCGAGCCGGCGCAGGCGCCGCGCTCGACGCCGAGGATAGCATAATTTGTCAGGCGTGAGCCATGACCCGCGCGTTCCCGCCTTGGCGATTGTTCCCGCCTGGGGACGCTGCTAAGTTGCGCCTTGCTAGCGCCCGCGGTGAACACTCGTGATCTCGATCGCCCAAGTACGCGCCGCCAGAGGTCTTCTCGGATGGTCGAAGGCGCGTCTCGCCACGGCGGCAGATCTGCCGCTGCGCAGCCTCAAGCGCTATGAGGCGGAGGATGGCGTTGAAATTCCCGAGGAGGATTTGGAAGCGATGCACCGCGTTCTCGAGGCGGCGGGCGTCGAATTCTTGGAAGGCGGCCAGCCAGGCGTTCGGATGAAGGCCGCGGCGGCCGTCGTTCCGATCGAGGAACTCAACGCAAGCAATGACGAGTGAGGGGCCGGCGCGCTCAAATCGTCCGGATCATTGCGCGGCTGCTTTTGCGAAATTCGCCAGAGCGATTACGAGCGCTTCAACCGCAGGCCCAACCGTATCGCCGAGCCGATGCCGGCGCGCAAGCCAAGTCGCGTCATTGTAGGTAATCCAGACTTTGCCGTCGGCGTCTTGCCAGGCAAGCATTTTCAAAGGCAGATCGAGTCCGATCGTTTGTTGATCCTGCATCAAGGGCGTACCGGCCTTCGGATTCCCGAAAATCAGCACCTCGGTCGGGCGCAGCGACATGCCGACGGAAGCAGCGCCGGCGGCGTGATCGATGCGTGCAAAGATAGTGACGCCTTTGGCGCGCAAGGTAGTTTCAAGTCGATCGATCGCTTCGCTAACGGAATGATTGCAGGCGATCGTCACCAGTCCGTCGTTAGACATGCGTGCTCCTTGCCGATCACGTACGGCTATTCCCGTGCCAACAACATAGCGCGATCCAGATCCTCTCCGCACCGATGCTCATGGCGCAGCCCAAGGCGCCTTGGCGAAGTGCTGCGCCAAAAAATCCATAAGGACGCGCACCCGCGCCGGGCGCATATCGCTCGGCGGGGTCACGAGGTGAAGAGCGGCGGGAGA
>JBOHJJ010000017.1:0-4594 GCA_050728495.1 Methylovirgula sp. | reverse complement strand
CTCGGGCCGCTCACGCCGCTCGCGCATGTCGAGCCCACCCAATGGGACGAAGTATTCGCGGTGAATGTCACCGCCAATTGGCGGCTTATCCGCGCCCTCGATCTGCCGTTGCGCCAATCCGACGCCGGCCGCATCGTGCTGATTACCTCAGGCGCTGCGCATCTCGCCCGGCCCTATTGGGGTCCTTACGCCATTTCCAAAGCGGCGCTGGAGGCGCTCGGGCGCACCTACGCGGCCGAGACGGAAGCGACCTCGCAGCTCAAGGTGATGCTGGTCAATCCCGGGCCGATGCGCACCCGCATGCGCGCCGCGGCGATGCCCGGCGAAGATCCGCAGAGCCTCCCGCAGCCGCAAGAACTTGCGCCGAAAATCGTTGCGCTTGCCGGCCCCGCATGGACGCAAACCGGCAAGCTTTACGATTTTCCGACCGACGCAATCGTAACGTTCGGCACCCCCTGGCAGGCATGAGAGGATCTATTGCCGCGAGGCTCTTGCCGCGTCCGCAGCGCCGAGCGGCGCAGTGCTCAAAGCCCTATGCCGGTTCGAAGCGTTGCGGAGCCGGACTTGCTTCGCTTCGACGTGAAAATGCGACTTGATGCCGGCCGCCCGGTCGGCGGCGGCGCCGGCCCGCTCGAGTTCGTCCTGCATCTGTTGCAGTTCCGCGGACGTCTTCAGCTTCGCCCGCTCGATGTCCTTGCCGCCGGTGCTCTGAAATTGGAGCGTGTCCATCGGCGGGCGCGTCGCCTTTACGAAATCCGCTGCCTTGGGGGCGGTGGTCCAAAGCTTGGTGTTGAGAAGCACGTCGAGGGGCGTGCCGCCGCCGTAGGGCCGGGGCGGCTTGTTCTTGCCCTGCGGTTGCACGTACGTGCAAATCGGGCTGATACAGTCCCAATAGTGATGCTGGTTCGGCGTAGCCTGCGGGCCGGTCGGCGGTTGGTTCTCTTGGGCGAAGGCCGGCTGCGCACCGAAGCAGGCCAAAACCGCCGCGCCCCAAAACAATGCGATAATTCGCCAGGTAGACCACATCTGGAACGTCTCGGTTTTGCTGGACGGCATGTGACGTAATGCGATTCCTAGCCTTGGAATAAAGCTCTATCATGGCACCTGGGAAGGTGGACGATTGCATGGCAAAGAAGAGAAAGAGGCGTGGCAGTTCGCCCGCAAAGCGCGGCGATCTTGCCTCGCTGAGCGCCTCCGCCCCGAAGGAGGAGCAGCCCGACGCTACGACCGCAACCGACTCCGCCACACCGGATTTCGACCGGCTTTCGCAAAATCTCGCCGTGTTGGTCGGAGAGAGCGGCAAGGCGCTCGCCGCTTTCTTCGAGTCTCCCGAACCGGGCGGAGCGAATGGGCTGGCCGACACTGTGCTCGACGCGGTGAAGAGCTTTGGACGCGTGGCGGAATATTGGCTCGCCGATCCGCAGCGCGCGGTCGAGGCGCAGACCGCGCTGTCGAGCAATTTTCTCAGCCTTTGGGCGCATACGTTGCGGCGGCTTTCCGGCCAACCCGACGAACCGATCGTGCCGTACGATCCCGCCGACAAACGCTTCGCAGCGCCGCAGTGGCGCCAAAGTCCAATCTTCGATTTTCTGCGCCAGGCGCATGCGATTTCAACGAACTGGGCGGAGGCACTCGTCCAAGGCGCCGTGACGACCGATCCACACACGAAGCAAAAGGCGCAGTTCTATCTGCGGCAGATCGCCAGCGCGCTTTCACCTTCGAACTTCATTGGTACGAATCCGGAATTGCTGCACGAGACGCTGCGTTCGAGCGGCGAAAACCTGGTGCGCGGCATCGCGCTGCTCACCGAAGACATCAAGGCCGGCGGCGGAAGGTTGCGCATCCGGCAGAGCGATTCCTCGAAATTCAAGTTCGGTCTCAACGTAGCGACGACCCCCGGCAAGGTGATCTTCCGCAATGAACTGATGGAACTCATTCAATACGCACCGGCGAGGGGCCAGGTCTTCAAACGTCCGCTGCTCATCATCCCTCCGTGGATCAACAAATATTACATCCTCGACCTCAACGCCGAGAAAAGTTTCGTCCGCTTCGCGGTGGAAGAAGGCCTAACCGTCTTTTTGATCTCCTGGGTCAATCCCGAAGCCCGGCATCGCGACAAGGATTTCGAGGCCTATCTCGAAGAGGGCGTGTTCGCGGCGCTGGACGTGGTCACGAAAGTTACGGGAGAATCGCGCCTGCATGCGCTCGGCTACTGTGTCGGGGGAACTCTGCTCGCCATCGCTCTCGCCTTGATGGCGCGCCGAAAGGACCGGCGCATCGCCAGCGCGACGTTCTTCACGGCCCAGACGGATTTCACCGACGCCGGCGATTTGAAGGTCTTCATCGACGAGGAGCAAATCCGGCAGGTCGAGGAAAGCATGGCCGAGAAGGGCTATCTCGAGGGAGCAAAGATGGCGGCGGTGTTCAACATGCTGCGTCCGAACGACCTCATCTGGTCGTTTGTCGTGAACAGTTACATGCGCGGCCAGCCGCCTTTGCCCTTCGATCTTTTGACCTGGAATTCCGATTCGACGCGCATGGCCGCCGCCAATCATTCCTTCTATCTGCGCAATTGCTATCTGGAGAACAAGCTTGCCAAAGGCGAAATGGTGATCGCCAGCGAGACACTCGATCTCTCCGAAGTGAAACTCCCGATCTACAGCCTGGCGACGCGCGAGGACCATATCGCACCCGCAAAATCGGTGTTCACGGGGATGCAACTGTTCGGCGGCGATGTCCGTTTCGTGCTCGCCGGATCGGGGCATATCGCCGGCGTCGTCAATCCTCCCAGCAAGCCGAAGTACCAATATTGGACGGGACCGCGGCCGGCCGGCGCCTTCGGGGACTGGTTGCAGGAAGCGATCGAACATCCGGGTAGTTGGTGGCCCGATTGGATTAACTGGATCGGCAAGCTTGGCCCCGAAAAAGTGCCGGCCCGCACCCCCGGCGGGAGTAAATTCAAGCCGCTCTGCGATGCTCCCGGCGAATACGTGCGCGTTAAGAGCTGAACTTAACGAAACGTCCTAACCATCCTTTTGATTTTCTTTTGCTTTCTTGTGACGGCGGGGGATATGAGCGAGCCTTCGCCTCGACCGGCTTGGCGCAACGGGTTAAGAAATCGCAAGGTGGCGGCAAAGGTTAGGGAAAACGCATGAAACTCGTCCGCTACGGGGCCAAAGGCAAGGAAAAGCCCGGCATCATCGATGCCGAGGGCAAGATTCGCGACGTAAGCGGCCTCGTTCCCGACTTTGCCGGCGAATATCTCGGCCGCAAATACCTGGCGAAACTGCGCCGCGCCAAGCTCGCAAATCTGCCGCTCGTGCGTGGCACGCCACGGCTCGGGCCGCCGGTCGGCAAGCCCACGAATTTCATCGGCATCGGCCTCAACTACAGCGATCACGCCCGAGAGACCGGCGCCCCCATTCCGAAAGAGCCGATCCTGTTCAGCAAGGCGCCGAACTGCGCGAGCGGCCCCAACGATCCGATCATCGTGCCGAAGAACAGCGAGAAGCTCGACTTCGAAGTCGAGCTCGGCGTCGTCATCGGCGAGCGCGCGAGCTACGTGGCGGAAGCCGACGCACTCGACCACGTCGCCGGTTTTTGCCTTGCCAACGACGTTTCCGAACGCGCCTTCCAATTGGAGCACACTGGCCAATGGATGAAAGGCAAGAGCGCCCCGAGCTTCGGGCCGCTCGGTCCCTGGCTCGTCACGGCCGACGAAATTCCCGACGTGCAGGGATTGAATCTCTGGCTCAACGTCAACGGCGAGAGAATGCAGACCGGCAACACCAAGACGATGGTTTTCAACGTCAAGCACCTCGTCTCCTACATCTCGCACTTTATCGAACTCGAACCGGGCGACGTGATCGTGACCGGCACGCCTCCCGGCGTCGGTATGGCGCGCAGACCGCCGCGCTATCTCAAGCCCGGCTATGTGCTCACCCTCGGCGCCGATTTCCTCGGCGAACAGCGCCAAGAGATTGTTGGCTGGAAACCCGGGCTGTAAAACAACAGACCGGCTCGATTAACTTTGCTCGGTTGCAAGGAATCCCTCGAATACGCGTTCGAGCGAACGTTTTTGACGCGAGTTGCCTCAAGGCGCCGGGTCGAGGCCGAGCATCAGCCCGAGATTTTGCACCGCCGCGCCCGAGGCGCCTTTGCCGAGGTTGTCGAATTTGGCGACCAGCAGAGCCTGGCGCCGCGCTTCGTTGCCGTAGACGTGCAGTTCGAGCGCGTTGCTGCCGTTGAGCGATTGCGGCTCCAGCCGATCCTGCGTGTCGGCGGCCACAACGCGGATAAACGGGCTTTGCGCATAGCGCGCGGCAAGCGCCGTGCCGAGGTCGATTGCCTTCGGCCTGCCAGGCAGATCTTCGAGGAACAGCGGGATCGAGACCAGCATCCCTTGCGCGAAATTCCCGACTCCCGGAACGAAGATGGGCCGGCGCGTAAGCCGCGCATGCGCCATGATCTCGGGGACGTGTTTGTGTTCCAGCTCGAGCGCGTAAAGTTCGAAATCGGGCGCGCTGCCAGATTGATAATCGGCGATCATGGTTTTGCCGCCGCCGCTATAGCCCGAGACGGCGTTGATGGTGAG
>JBOHJJ010000016.1:0-7975 GCA_050728495.1 Methylovirgula sp. | reverse complement strand
CGATAGCCCGAGCCGGTGCCGATCTCGAGCACCTTCTCGCCCTTCTTCACGTCGATCGCGCTCGTCATGCGCCCGACGACGCGCGGGCCGGAAATCGTCCCCCCGAAGCCGATGTCGAGGACCGCGTTGTCGTAGGCGCGGTCGACATTTTGCTCGAGGCAGAAGCCCTCTGGTGGTTGCCGGCCAGCGGGCGCGCCCCGGCGATCATTGCGCCGCGAACCGCGCCATGATCGGCCGCAGCCTCGCAATCAAGATCTCCCGGATGTTGGCGACGTCACAGCAAACGACAAACAGCCCGTAGACGATGATGCCCGCCACGACCTGTTCGATGAGCGTGAGGAGGCCAGGATCATGGTGGCGCAGCGGCAGAAGGACGGCGGCCATCGCCGCCGTTCCGAGCGCCGCCAAGGCGAGGTCGCGCGGCCGCGGCCATTGCGGTTTTGAAAAGCTGGCGATGAAGAGCAGCATGCAGAGGGAGGCGATATAGGCGCCGGTTTGTGCGACGGCGAGGCTGGAAGTGCCGCCGCTGCGCGGCAAAATCATGAGCAGCATGGCGTCGACAATGCAGCCGAACACAGCGGCGCCGATCAAAGGCGCCGTTCTTTTGGCGATCTGGAAGATCGGATTGACGCCGTATTGGATGATGGCGGAGCAAAACAGGCCGGCCATCATCAGGGTCAGCAGATGACCGAACGGGCCGCGATAGGCGCGCGGAACGATCACCGCCTGGAAGGAGGGAAGGGTCAGCCAGATCCCCGTGCAGGCCGGCAGGACGACGGCGACGACGGTCGCCATATTATGGGCGATCTGGCCGCTCGCTTTGTGTGCCCCGTCGCGCTCGTTGATAGCGATGGCGATTTGGAAAAGCACCACGTCGAGGGTCGAGCCGATGGCCTGCACCGCTTTGTTGCCGATGTCATAGGCAAGCGAGAATTGCCCGGATTCCGAAAATCCATAGAAAATTGCGGCGATCGAACGGTTGGCCAAAGGGATCGACAGATAGAGCAGGTTGGCGACGACGATCGGCAAGCTGTAGTGCAGGATCGATTTGACGACGGCGAAATTGGCCTGCCGCGGCGCGCTTCCTTCGTCGTGCAGCGAGGCGCGGGCGGTGATGATCGAGCCGGAAAGGCTGATGATGCTGCCGACCAAAGCCATTTTCGCGGAGCCGAACCAAAACGCGCCGCCGCCGGTGAACACGAGCGCGAAAAGGTTTTTGACGATGATCAGCCGCGTATAGAGTCGATCATGGAAACGTGCCCGCACCAGCGCGGTATTATAGTCGAACATGCCATTCGAGACGGCCGCGACGAGCGCCAGCGCGATCAAGCCATTCGACAGAGCGAACTTGATCCCAGAGAAGAGCAGCATGCAGGCGGCAGCAGCCATGCCGAACGTGATGAGGAGAAACGCCGTGTCGAGCGTAGAGCGCAGTGCCGGATATTCGCTTCTCACCCGTTCCGAATAGAACCGGGTGGCGCCGAAGCGGAGCCAGTCGAAGAACGTAACCTGGACCGCAATCGCCACCGCGAATGCCAACGCGAAACGGCCGTACTCCGCCGGTCCGAGGAATTTCGCGACCAGAAGCCCGATCGCGAAATTGCAGATCGTATTGAAGAAAAAGGCGAGGAGCACCTTCATGCCGGTAACTCGTCGGGCGTGTTGCGCAATGCGGCTGAAGGCGCGAAGCCGAGCAGTGCGAGAGATCCGGGCGGACGAGGCATGAGCCCTCCATAAACCATTTCCTCATAAGAATGTCTTGCCGCGAGTCGGTGTACGGTGCTGCGGCAGGACTGGTAAAGGCCGTATCGGGGCGCGGCGGCGGGTCGCAGCAGTCTGAATAGAGGTCGATTTCCGCGCCCGGGCGGTCTATCGTAGATGGCGATCATGACAAGCGATGTGACGCTCACGGCCGCCGCCGCAGCGGGAATTTTGTCCTTCTTGAGCCCTTGCGTTTTGCCGCTGGTGCCGCCCTACCTTACCTTTATTGCCGGTACGACGATCGAAGACGCCGCCAATGAACGCGTCACGCGGGCGCGGCGCGATGTCATTCTCGCCGCGGTCCTCTTCGTGCTCGGCTTTTCTACCGTGTTTGTGGCGCTCGGCGCGACGGCTTCCGTCTTCGGGGAAGTGCTGCGCGCCCATATTGCCGCGCTGTCGCTTGTCGCGGGCATCGCGATTATTCTGATGGGCTTGCATTTCCTCGGCGTCTTCCGGCTCGGATTTCTGTACCGCGAAAAGCGCGTCGAAGTGGCAAAGCCGCTGGGCCTCTGGGGAGCCTATGTGATGGGGCTTGCCTTCGCCTTCGGGTGGACACCCTGCATCGGGCCGATCCTTGCCGCCATTCTCGCAATCGCGGCTTCGGAACAGACCGCGTGGCGCGGCGCCGGCCTGCTCGCGGTTTATTCGCTGGGGCTCGGCGTGCCGTTTCTCATCGCTGCGGTCGCCCTCGAGGTTTTCATTGGCTTCCTCAAAAGATTCCGCGCGCACTTCGGCACCGTCGAACGCATCGTCGGCATCCTGCTGATTGCGACAGGCATCGGATTTCTCACTGGCACCATGCAGAATTTCTCGTTCTGGCTTCTGCAGACCTTTCCGGGGCTTGCCAATATCGGGTAGGCAGCTATTGCCCGAGCCTGTCATATTCGATCTTGCCGTCGATACCTTTCTTCCAGACGAACATGACGTAATCTGGTTCGGTGCGGTCGCCCCGGACATCGTAGGAGATGGTGCCAAGCACAGTCTTGAACGGCACGCCGGAATGCATGACTTTTGCCATCGCGGCGGGATCGAGCGAGTTCGCCGCTTCGGCGGCCCCTTCGATTACCTCGACCGCGGCGTAGGCGTAGAGCGTATAGGCTTCGGGATCGATGCCGCGCGCCTCAAATCGCGCCACCGCCTGCGCGGCTTCCGGCCGCCAGCGCGGATCGGGCGGCATGGTCATAAGCGTTCCTGCGACCGCATCGCCCCCGGCCGCCGCGAAATCGTCTGAGGCGATGCTGTCGGGGCCGACGAGCACGGTATTGATCCCCCGCGCACGCATTTGCCGGACGATGAGGCCGGCGTCGGCCGCATCACCGCCCCAATACAGGAAATCGGCGCCCGACGCTTTGATCCGGGCGATGATGGCGGAATAATCTTTTTCGCCCTTGTCGACGCCATCGTAGAGCACGTCCTTGACGCCGAGATCGAGCAGCGCCTTGCGCGTCTTATCCGCAAGGTCTTTGCCGTAGGTCGTCCTATCGTGGAGGATGGCGATCTTCTTGGCGCCCTGCGCGGCCAGATATTTTGCCGCGACACCCGCCTGCTGGTCGTCGCGGCCGCAGGTGCGAAAGATGAAATCGAGGCCGCGTTCCGTCACCTGCGGATTGACCGAGGCGGGTGTAATATCGAGGATGCCATGATCCGAATATATCTCCGAGGTGGGAAGGGTCACGGTCGAATTGAAATGGCCGACCACGAAGCTCATCTTCTGCGCGACGAATTTGTTGGCGACCGCGACGCCCTTCTTCGGATCGCTGCCGTCGTCGCCAACGCGGAGAACCAGGTGCTGGCCGAGGATGCCGCCCTTGGCGTTGATGTCGAGCACGGCCTGTTCGACGCCATTGCGAAGCTCGGCGCCAAAGACTGCGTCGGGCCCGGTGAGCGGCGCGCCGAGTCCGATTCTCACCTCCGCCGCCGCGGGAGTAGCGAGCAGGAGCAACAGGGCAGGCAGCCAAAGCTTCATCGTCGCTCCTTCAGGCGCGGCCCGATCCAATACTGAACGACCGCCGAAAGCAAAAGAGGAAACGAGACTGACGCGAACGGTCTTTGTTTATCGCTTCCGCTTTGCTATCTAATAAGCAGTAAGCACCCGTGTTCTCAAAGAGATCGGATGTTCAATTCAGGAAGGTCGCTTGGCTGAGAAAAGCACGCAAACGGCAACGCTGCCCGTCGATCCGGCACGATTTCGCGAAGCGATGAGCCGTGTCGGCGCGGCAGTTCACATCGTGACAACGGATGGCCCGGCCGGGCTCGCCGGTGTCACGGCAAGCGCCGTGACCTCGATTACGGTCGAGCCGCCGATGATGCTGTTCTGCATCAGCAAGAACTCCCGCAGCGCCGCGAAGGTCATCGGGAACGGCGCGTTCTGCATCAACACGCTGGCTCGCGCCGATCAGCGCCTCTCGGACATTTTTGCAGGCCGCACCGGCCTCAAATCGGCGGAGCGGTTTGCGGCAACGGAGTGGACGGTACTTTCGACCGGGGCGCCAGCGCTCGCCTCGGCGCTTGTTGCCTTCGATTGCCGCCTCATCGAAGCCAAACCAGTAGGCACGCATCTCATGATGATCGGCACGGTGGAAGCGATCGAGATTGCCCCCAAGGCCGAAGCGCTGATGTACGCGCATCGGGAATATTGGCGGCTATAGCCGGCTACTCCCTGGAAAAGAGCTCTCGCGCGGCGCGCAGAATCTTGGCCGGCGCCCATCCGGGCCGGCGGCGCAGCAGGATACGCGGCCGCCGCTTGGCTAACGTCATATTCCGCCGGCGTGGCGCCGGCGTGGCGCGCGCAATCCCAACCAGTGCCGGCCGAAGACGTACCCAGTCCTGCCAAACGTCTTCAGCATTCGCCCCTTCCAGGCGCACCGATAGATCGGGATCGTCGTGGGCAAGTGTCAGGCGGCAAGAACGCCGATTGTGGCGCGTCAAAAGGATTGCTTGGTAGGCTTCGATCGGAACGCAGACGCGCATCTTGATGCCGCAAACGGTCCGATCGATCCGGACGCCACGCGCAGTGAGCCAAACCGTGCGGACGCCGTCATCGGCGCGCAAATCGGGCAGGGGATAGGCCGTAACGTCGCAGTCGCGCATGATCCACTCGCAATCGCCGCACGTTGGGCGCGGCCTTGCCAAACTTGGCGCACGTTTCGGCTTCATTTCAATTCAGAAGTACTTGACTTGGAATGGATTTTTCTGACGATGCCTGCCTAATCGCCAAACCAAATCCGATAATTTTAAATAAAATCGCAAGCGCCGGCTGCAGGAGGATCATCGCCGTCGTCGCACTCGCTGCCGGTCCGGAATTTGCTTTAAAATCTGGCTTCTGGTGCGTATATCAAAGAAATAGCTGGCGGTATCGTGCGCACCTCGGCACGAATTTCCGTACCATCCGCCTTCCAAAGAGCTTGAGAGTGCGCGCCATCGACGGCGGCCCGAACGCACCCCAATTTCTGGATTTGCTTAATTCGGCCGAACGTTTGCCGGAAATGCCCTAGACTTCCCGTTGTACGAATCGGAGATTGATCTGGAATGAGCACGCCGCTGTTGAAAGAACCTACGGGGGCCGATCAGCAGGCGGTCGCGGCCGGGCGGCGCAATCTCGATTGGCAGCGACTTTCGCACGAAGACGATGTGGTGATAGCGCTGCTTGATGCGGCGCGCGCGGCCGGCCAATTGGCGCTTAATTTCTTTCGCGCCGGCGAGAAGACCAGCGCGGCGATTACGCGAAAGGCCGGCGGCTCGCCGGTTACCGAAGCGGACCACGCGACCAATCGTTATCTCGAACACCAGCTGCGCGCGCTTTTGCCGGACGCTGGCTGGCTTTCCGAGGAGTCGGAGGACTCCTCGGAGCGGCTCGACCGCGACCTCGTGCTAATCATCGATCCGATCGACGGTACGCGCAGTTTCGTCGCCGGCGAACGCGGCTGGGCGATCGCCATCGGCGTCATTTACAAACAGCGGCCGGTGATCGGCATCGTGCACGCCCCGGCGCTTGGCGAAACCTATGTAGGGGTCAAAAACGCCGGGGCGCGGCTCAACGGGCGCGAAATTCGCGTCAGCAACCGCACCCATTTGGATTCCGACGCGCGCGTCGCCGGCCCGCTCGCCATCGCCGAGGAATTGCGCGAAGCGGGGCTCGCATTCGAGCTCCTGCCGAAAATTCCGTCGCTTGCACTGCGCATCACCAAGGTTGCGGCCGGAGCGCTCGATGCCTGCCTCGTTTCGGCCAACTCGCACGATTGGGACATAGCCGCCGCCGACCTTATCGTCGAGGAAGCCGGCGGTCGGCTTGCCGGTTTCGATGGCCGCGAGATCCTTTATAATCGCGCCGCTACGCGGCACCGCGAACTCGCCGCGGCTTCTGCGCCGATCCTGGCCGAAATCGGCGCCGCGGCTGGGCAGGCGAGAGCACGATAGCTTGTTTCTTTTGCCCAATTCTTGCTAGAGCATCCCGAGAAGCGTACGCCGAGGCGCCCAATTCGGCTTGCGAGGGCGCCATTTCGCCGTCCGCGGCGACGCGCCAAACCCAGCAAATCCCGAGTCGTCCGCATGCAGAACGAAAGCCGCAAGCAGCTTCTTCACCTCGTTTTCGGAGGCGAGCTCCTCGATCTCGAGGGCACCGAGTTCCGCGATCTCGATAACATCGATATCGTCGGTGTATTTCCCGATTATGAGTCCGCCCATCAGGCCTGGAAGGCAAAGGCACTGGCCACCGTGGACAATGCCCATATGCGCTACTTCGTGGCGCATCTTCACCGCCTTCTCGATCCCGCCGAGACCGGCAAGTAACCTGCTTTTGCCCCGAAGCCGCGCGAACCTTCGGCCATCAAACGGTCGCTTTCACTAGCGATATCGTTGGTTCTTACCGTATCGCGGCCGCGCGCTACGCAAGGCACGAGGCAGCCACTTTAGACTTGCTACGATCCAGTCGGGCCTTTCTTGACGGCGGCGATTTCGACCGGCCACATTAGTGCACGCGCCCGGCAGGTAGGCGGGCGATCTTCCCCCGAAACATGGCTTCATTCGTCAAAGCTCTTCCTGTTTTGCCGATTTATCGGGCTCTCAGCGCCTCGTTCGCGCCGCTGAGCCCGATCGTGCTCTATTTCCAGCGCAAATGGCGGCGGCAGCAATTCGACCGCCGCGGCGAGAGGTATGGTCAGCCGAGCTTGGAACGGCCGGAAGGGCCGCTCGCCTGGCTGCATGGCGCAACCATCGGAGAAGGGCTGGCGCTACTGCCGCTGATCGAAAAGCTTGCGGCGCGCGGCTTCAACATCCTGCTTTCGACCGGAACAACGAACACCGCGGTGGTGATTTCGCCGCGATTGCCGGCGGGCTCACTCCACCAATATCTGCCGTTCGACGTGCCACAGTTTCTGGCCCGCTTTATCGACCATTGGCGGCCAGACCTCGCGCTGATCGCCGAGTCCGAAATCTGGCCTAATCTCTTTCTCGAGATCAAGCGCCGCAAAGTTCCCCTGATCCTCGTGGACGCCCGGGTCTCGAAAGGCTCGTTCCGGCGCTGGCGCTGGATTCCGTATTTCGTCGAATCCGTGCTCGAAGGCGTGGACCTCTGTCTTGCGCAGAGCGAGGCCGATGCCGAGCGCTTCTCCAAACTCGGCGTCCGGCATGTCAAGGTTGTCGGCAATCTCAAATTCGATGCCATGGTGCCATCCGCCGACCGCAACGCATTCGCCTCGCTCGCGGCGCGGATCGACGCCCGTCCCGTATGGCTCGCCGCCGCGACCCATCCGGGGGAGGAGGAGATTGTGATGATCGTGCATCGGATGTTGATGCAGCTCTACCCGGAGCTTTTGACGATCATTGTCCCGCGCCGCGCCCGGCGCGGTGACGAGATTGCGGGACTTGCCCATGCGCAAGGACTAACCGCCGTGCAGCGTTCGCGCGAGCCTCACGACGTATCCCTGCCCGCCATCTACATCGCCGATACCACGGGCGAAATGGGGCTATTCTACCGGCTCGCCAATATCGCCTTCCTCGGTAGATCCTTGCTCCCCCCCGGGGGCGGCCAGAACCCCATCGAAGCCGCCAAGCTCGGAGTTGCCGTGCTGCACGGGCCGCATGTAGGAAATTTCGCCGAGGTCTACCAGGTTTTGGATGAAGCGCGCGGGGCTGCGACCATCGTCGATGTCGATACGCTCGCCCGCGTCGTCGCGCTGCTCCTGAAAGATCCCGATAAGTTGCGCAAGATGGCACG
>JBOHJJ010000015.1:0-15014 GCA_050728495.1 Methylovirgula sp. | reverse complement strand
AAAAAGCTGGCGAAACCGATCTGTTTCACCGCAAACCCCGAAAAACCCCCCAGGAACTTGCCGAGCAGCGCATAGAGCGAACTCAAGAGCGCGTATTGGCTGGCGGCGAATGCCGGCGCGGTGAGCGACGACATATAGGCGATGAGCGCCGCGCCGGCGAAATTGCCGGCGAAATTCTCGACGCTGACGGAGAGGGCTAGCAGCGGCAAGCTCTTACCGGACGCAGCGAGCAGCGCGAGGCAGAGATGCGACGCGGATGCCGCGATCCCGCCAATGAGCAGCGCCGGCATCAACCCGATCCGCGTGATGGTGAAACCGCCGGCGAAGGCGCCGGCGATGCCGATCCACACGCCATAGAGTTTCGACATGGTCGCGATTTGGCTCTTCGAGAAACCGAGGCCGATATAGAGCGGGTTGGCCATCACGCCGCTCAAGAAATCGGGCAGCCGATAGAGCGCAACGAGCAGCAAGATCGCGGCGAGCAGCGGTCCGAACCGCCGGTAGAGATCGGTGATGGGCTCGACGAATTTTCCGCTGAATGACGTGCCGGGCTCGCGCGCGCGCTCCGGCAATCGCGGCGAGAGCAAGCCGGCGATCATGCCAACGAGCATCAGCGCCGCCATCGCGAGATAGGCGGTCCGCCAACTGGAATAATCGGCGATGTAAAGTGCCCCCGCGCCGGCGGCGAGAAGGCCGAACCGATAGCCGAAATTGTATGTCGCGGCCATGATGCCTTGGCGCTCTGTCGGTGCGGAATCGATGCGCCAGCCGTCGATGACGATGTCTTGCGTGGCGGCGAAGAAGGCCGTGATCGCGGCGCGGACGATGAGACCGGACAGCGAGCGCGCCGGATCCGCGAAAGCGAGCGCGACCAACCCGCCGGCAACGCCAATCTGCGATGCGAGCAGCCAGGCGCGGCGCCGCCCCAATGCGCGCGCAAGCCAGGGCAGATCGACCGCGTCGATGACCGGCGACCATAGGAATTTGAGCGAATAGCAGAGACCGACCCAGCTGATGAGTCCGATCTCTTCGATCGGCACTTTGGCCTCGGCGAGGCGCAACGCCTGGGTGCCGAGGACTAGCAGGAACGGCAAGCCCGAGGAGAAGCCGAGCGCGAGCATTAGCGCTAGGATTGGATCGGCGACGATATCTCGGAATCGTGGGCGCGCGGTCATGCCACCGGCAGTTTAGGCCGTTGATCTTGCGCTGGCCACCACCACCGCTTGACCCGAGGAGCGCCGAAGGCGCGAAAGGTGACGCGCCATCCGCCGCTCCGCGCCGACGTTCCGCTCAGTGGAAAATGCACGCTTTGCTGTTTTCCATCGTGAAACAATCACCATCATAGCTCTTCGCCAAGCTCGCAAGAAGGGCATCGTGGTTTTCATAGCCGAAGATCGGCGTCGTCGGCTTCAAGATCGCGACGGGCTTCGCGCCGCCAACGATCTCCTCCGCGATATCAGCTCTCAGAGTTGGCGATTTTAGGGATATCGGCACGACAGCGATGTTCGATCCGCCACGCCGGAAAAAGAATTCGCCAAGCCGACGAAGCTGATAATCTGAGCACTGTATATTGAGCGGATCATCGAGGAAAAAGATCACGGTCGCTGCATGCGCCTTAAGGAGACGCTGCTCCGGCACCTCCCAAGCTATCGTGTTGGACGGGATAAAGCGGAAATAAGATGCGGCCCAAGGCAGCGTGACGGCGAAAGGTAGAGCCAGCGCATAAACCCAGCAAAACGGCCGCCCAAGCGGGCCGACCATGATGCCCGCGATCACCGCCGCGATCGGCGTGAAGACAAGAAAATAGCGTGAGACGATCACGGGCGAACTGCGCGCGACGCCGACGACGATTGCCAACTCAACAGCCGTTAGAGCGAAAAGCGCGACAGCGATTCGGCAAAGCGCGGGCGCGCGGCGGCGCATTGCCAATACGGCGATAAACGGAACGAAAAGCTCGAAGATGAGCGCGTTTGGAATGCGGTCTTCGCCCCACGCTCCGGTCAGCGCGACGTAGATGTCTCCGGCGATACTATGCCTGCGGATCCAGAAATGACCGCCGCTTTTGCTTAGCAATGTGGGAAAGTGATAGACGAGCCACGGGGTCACGGCCACCGCGAAACAGAGACAAGGAAGAATAAGCGCCCCCGCATTGCGCCAATCTCGCAGGATCAGCCAGAGAAAGAGGCCGCAGCATAAAAGTAAGCCGAAGTAATGGGTGAGCGACAAAGCAATCGCCGCGAGCGTGAACGACACGGCCGCGCTTTTCCGACGAGTTAACGCGTAACGGATCGCGAAAACCGTGGCCAACACGGATAGGAGAAGGACCAGGCCATACGGCCTTGCTTCTGCCGAATAGATATTGGCGTTCGGCGCCGCGGCCAAGACGAGTGCGGCAATTGCCGCCGAGCTAGCACCGATGATTCTACGAAGTCCAAAGAACAAAACGCATATGGCTCCGACGCCGAAAATCAGACTCGGCAGGCGAAGCGCAAGATCCCAAGCGCCGAATAACTTGCACCAGACGAACAGGAACACCGGATAAAGCGGCGGATGAACATCCGGCACGATCCAGTTTTTGAACAGCGACCCCAGCGACTCGAAATAGACAGAAGCGCCGGAGTAGGTTTCATCGAGCCAGAATGGCTTCACCCAAAACAGAACGACGCGCAAAACGATGAGCGCTACGACAATGCTCGCGACTGCGAACAGAAAATTCTTGGACGCCGGTTGGGAGGCGGTTGTTGGCTCGGCGGCCGCGTCGCTCAAAACCAGCATGTGGGAGATTTACGTGAAGCCTCAGCCGCGGACAGCGACTCGATACTAACCGCGTAATGCAACATTGCCGCTTTCCAAGGACTTTAGCAATGCATAATCCTTGCTCGGGAGGCGCCCTTCCGGCGGTAGCGATCAAAGCCGACGCGCTGCTCTTCCCTCGACCAGCTCCCAGCATTCTTTCAGGCTGCGACCCCCTGCATCCGCTTTGCCAGCTTCGGAACTTTGTTGTCCTCTGCGAAAATGGCCTGCAAATCGCCGAGCCATGCATCGAGCAATTGCAGCTCTCCCTTTCCGACGACGCGCATCCGCAAGAGCGCCTCGTAACAGATCCGCATATTAGCGCTGATATTTGCAACGCCTCTCTCAAGGCGCAAGGCGTCCAGCATTTCCGCAATCGCTGCGTTGCCGAGATAACCTTGCATCTCGTCCCCAAGATCGCGACTGAGATTGTGATCGTTGCGCTCTTGCCGCACGGTCGCTTCGTGAAAAAGCACTCCCCAATCATTCTCCCAGGCGATACGCTGGGCAACGAAGCTGCGCCAAATATCGGTCATGCGAAACGAGCAGGTGGCTGGCAGATAAAGCAACGCCGCGGCATCGCGCCACCACGTCGTATTTTGGCTATTGAACGAGGACCAAGCACTCCGCGCCAGCGCGACGCGTCGATCCGCCCGAAAATTTTGCGGCAGCGGCATGAGGAGACGATAGATCGCATCAACATCCGGGTTTTCGTCCGCTAAGCCCTGCTGGATCGGACAATCGATATTGGTCCGCGGCAAATCGTCGAAACCCGGCCCTAAGGTGCGCACGTGTTCGAGCGGCAGACCACGTGGCCAGATGTGCGCATCGGTGAAATAGCGATAAGCGTTAAGCCAACCTGTGCCGGCGACAACCGGCAACTTCTGGCGGCGGGTTCTCGTATTCCAGAAGCCAAGGCGAGGAATGTTGTCGTCGTCGGTCTCAATAATGATCTCGGCGCCCTCGGAGAGCGCGATCAGGTAGCCGATGTTTTTGCGAGCGTAATGCCGCGTTGGACATAAGCCGGCGAAGGTAAAGTCTAATTTTCTCTGCTGAACGAGATCATAGAAGCGGCAGTCCTCCAGACTAAACTCCGGCGGACTCGCCGCATCCCCAATGACGATGAAGGTGATTCCGTTGTTCCGCGCGCCGCGCGCCAACGCCGTCAGAATCGGATTCGGCGCCGCTATCGAGGTAACAACCAGGGCAACGTGCTTTGTCTCGGTCATAATCTATCTTGGATTCGAAGATTGAAAAGACGCCAGAGGTTGCCGATGGAGTCCTGGAGCGCGCGCGCGTCAACGGAATGGCTTGCTGCCCGATATTGAATCGGTACCTCGGCGATTTGCAGATTGCGGCAATAACATTTGATCTCGGTCTGGAAGAATGGCCCCTTCGATTCGACGCCGCGCATCAGCACGCGCGTGAGTGCCTCTCTTGAAAAGAGCTCGAACCCGCTCGTCATGTCACGCAGCGTCGTTCCGATGAACATATTGGTAAGCCACGTGCCTACGCGACTGATAACTCTGCGCTTCAGAGAAGTCTCTGAAACGCTTCCACCCGTGCAAAATCTGCTGCCGAAGACGCAGTCGTAGCCGCGCGTCATTGCGTCAAAAAACTTCGGTATGTCTTCCGGCTGATGGCTATAGCCGGCATCGATCTCGAGAATCCAATCGCAGCCGGCCGCAAGCGCTTCGCGATAGCCGCGCAAATACGCATCCACGACGTTGTTGTTTTCGGGCGCCCAGATCACGCGCAGTGCGAGTTGTTCTTGCGCTTGCGTTGTTAAGAACGCCAATGTCCTGTCCTTGCAAGCGCGATCCAAAACGACGAACATCTCCACCGACTTGAAGCCATAGCTCTGACAATAGGTCAGCACTGCTTCGATGAATCGAACTGCGGTCTGTTCTTCGTTCGCCATCGGGCAGACGACGCCGAGGCGGATATCTCTGGACCGACGATCTTTCATGGGACTGATCGCATGAATTGGAATACTTCTGCCGCCTGACATAAGCTAGAAGTCTTTACTCAATGCCTAAGTTCCCCTCGGATTCTCGGAAATCGGCGTTTGCATTTCCAGCGTGGTGCAAGGGCAAAACCCTCGACGGCGGGATCAGATGCCTCGGCACGACGAATTCGGCGCCGGGCGCAGGGTAGTGTATCCTCGGGGACGTGGACGCTATGCGGCTGGCGCCGCCTCGTCTTCGATCACCAGAACGTCGGCGGCGCCGGCGGCCCTAAGTTCGGCGCAGGCCGCGCGCGCCTCGGCCTCGTGTATCTTTGGCGCCGCGAGGACCACGAAATCGGCATAGGGCGCGAGCGCTTTCGGCATTTCGCTCGTGGCAAGCGGCGGCGCGGCGAGAACCACGAAATCATAGGTTTGCGTTAGCGCGTCGAGGATCATGTCGAGATCGTCGGAATCAAATCTTTCGCCCGAACCGAACGGCACAAAGTGAAGGCGCGAGGCGCAATCGCGGTGAATGACCTCGGAAATCGATGCCGTGCCTTCGAAGAGATCCGTCAGCCCAAGCATGTCTTCTACATCTTGCTGCGCGTCGAGGAGCGGGGCGACCTGCTTTGTCTGCGAATCGAGGTCGACCACGATCGGCCGGCCGTCACGCGCCAGATTACGCACAAATCCGATCAGCGCCGTGTTTGCCGCCTCGCTGTCGGAGATCCGCGTCGCAACGATCTGCACCCCCTGCGGGCCGGCGGCGCGCGCCACGACTTTCGCGCCGAAATCGTCCTCGTCAATCTCGCCGTCTTCGCTGATCTCCGCGTTTTCCTCCGGCGCCTCACGCCGCGAAACGCCAAACTGTCTAAGGTGCGACGCAATCTGTTCCAGGCTCGGTTTGCGGCGGATTTTGACGGCGCTGGGTTGTGCGGCGGCGCCGGGCGACCGCGGCTGATCCGAGAACAGTTCGCTGGCGATAACGGCGCCAAGCGAGAAAACAAATGCGGCAATCGTTCCCAAAGCGACCGTAGGTAGCTTCTTCGGAAACGACGGCTCCTGCGGCGGCGTGGCGCGTGCGATAACCCGCGCATCGGCCGGCGTCGACGTCGAATTCGCGCTCGCCAGGGCCACCTGATATTTGGTCAAGCTGCTGTTGAGCTGATCCCGCAACGCCTGGGCGGTGATCTCGAGCTCATGTAAGTGCACCGCGTCGGCGTTGGAGACGACGACCGTTTTCTTCTGTTGGTCGATGGCGGCCTCAAGGTTGGCAACGCGCGCCGCCGCGATCTTCGAATTGTTCTCCAGCGCCTCCGCGGTGTTTTCCGCGGTGGTTTGCAGTTGGACTTCGAGATTGGCGATCTCGGCGTTGAGTTCTTTGATGCGTGGATGACCGGGAAGCAGCGCGCCCGATTCCAGCGCAAGTTGCGCCTTCGCCGTCACGAGCTGTTCGGCGACGCGGCGGATGAGATCGTTGTTGGCCACATCCGGCACTTCCGCGATGCGCCCCTGCCGGAGCATCTCGCGAATCAATGCCGCTTTCGCCTGGCTGTCCGCCATATCCGAACGGGCGTGCGAAAGTTCGCCATTGAGATCGGCGAGCTGCTGGCCGGAAATAGTCATGTTGTTTGCACCGGCGAGCAGGCCGGAGCTCGCCCGGTAGCGTTCCACGTCGTCCGAAGCGTGCGTGACTTTGATCCTCAGCTCGGCAATCTGTGCGGCAAGCGAAACGGCGGCTTGTTTGGCGATCTCGCGCTTCGCGCTCGAATTCATTTCCAGGTAGATGTTTGCGATCTCGTTGGCGGCGCGGGTGGCGAGCGCCGGATCGTGCGAAGTGAATTGAATGATGATGGCTCTGGTCTTCAGCGGCGAAAAGGTCGAGAGATGCTGCTCGAATGTTGCGATGACGCGATCTTCGGCGGGGATCTGCATGGGATCGCGCACGAGGTGTAACCCCACGAGCAGGCGAGAGACAACGCCGAGGCCTTTGGCGTAAGGGTCGAACTCCGGATTGCCGACGAGGCCAAGCCGCTCTACCGCCCGGCGCGCCAGATTGGTCGAAGTGATGACTTGAATCTGGCTGCCGACCAAGTCGGTATCCAATCCCTCCTGCTGGGGCTGCACCTCGGCGCGTCCTGGACTTGTGAAGAAGTTCTCCTGGTTCTCGAGCAACACTTCCGCTTGGGCGGTGTAGCTTGGCTTGACGACGGTTACAAAAACGGCGCTGAGAAGAAAGGCGAGCGCGGTTGGAACGATGATCCAGTGGCGCTTCGCGTTGATCGCCGATCCGAGCGTGCCGAGATCGAGATCGCCCGAGCGCACATCGGAATCCGCGTCCGGCTCGAATGCCTGAGTCATGCCTCAACCTCGCGAGGCGTGATCGCCTCTTCGCATCAGCGCTCGCCTGCCTGGATCAGCTCATCAAGCCGTTTTATGGTTGAAACGAGGTTAATATCTCCGTGAAATCGGCACCCGAAGGTTAAGATTTATTAACCATGCCCGCCTTATAAATCGAAAACCCGATGCGGGCTCTTGGCGAGATCTCAAACCTGCGGCACTGATCATGCGGCACATCTTGGTTTCGGTTTGTCTGCTCGCGTTTTCGCTTGGCCTCGCGGCTTGTGCTCCATCCTACTCGGCCTACTACACCTCCGATCCCAATGTGCCTTACAGGCTTGCGAGCGGCGATCGTTTGCGCGTCATCGTCTACGGACAGGAAGGCTTGAGTAACTCCTATTCGGTCGACAGCTCGGGCCACATCCAGATGCCGCTGATCGGTTTGGTGACGGCGCAAGGCGAGACTACGGCATCGCTCGGACAGGAGATCGAAACACGGTTGCGTGACGGCTTCCTGCGGGATCCGCACGTCTCCGTCGAGGTCGAAGCGTTTCGGCCTTTCTTCATACTCGGCGAGGTTACGACGCCCGGCCAATATCCTTACGTTAACGGGATGACGGCCGAAACGGCGGTGGCGATCGCCGGCGGATTCACGCCGAGAGCCGATAAAGACGCCGTCGACGTGACGCGCGTAGTTGACGGCAAGCAAGTGACGGGGCAGGCGCCGATCCGATATCCGGTGCACCCGGGTGACACGATCGTCGTGCGCGAGCGCTTTTTCTAAAAGGATGAAAATGCCGCCAAAAGAGAACTCGCCCGACCGCAAGCTCCGCATTCTTCACGTGTTGCGCGCCCCGCTCGGCGGGCTTTTCCGGCATGTCGTCGATCTTACCCGAGAACAGATCGCGCGCGGTCACGCCGTTGGGCTCGTAACCGATTCGCTGACCGGCGGTGAACGTGCCACCCAAATCCTCGCCGAGCTCGAACCATCGCTTGCACTCGGAATTCTACGCCTGCCGGTGCCGCGCCCGCCGCACATTCTGGACATTCCCGCCGCCATGCGGGTCGCTTTGCACACGCGCGCGCTTCGCGCCGACGTCGTACATGGGCATGGATCGAAGGGCGGCTTGTACGCCCGTCTGCCGGCATTCCTGCCGGGGTTCCACGCGCCAATTCGCGCCTATACGCCGCACGGCGGCAGCTTCAATTACCAGGCGAGCGCGCCCGTCGAGGCAAGCTTGATGGCCGCCGAGCGTTTGCTCTCTTACGCGACCGATATTTTCCTCTTTGAGAGCGCCTACATCGCCAAGCAGTTTAGGCGACGCGTCGGGAGTACCCGCAAACTTGTCCGCCTCGTCGCCAATGGCATCAGCCCGGTGGAATTCGATCCCATTCGATCGGTCCCGGATGCGGCGGAATTCCTCTACGTCGGAGAGTTGCGCGCCGCAAAGGGCATCGACACGCTGATCGATGCGCTGGCCATGTTGTCCGCGGGCCTTGCCAGAAGGCCGCGTCTGCTGCTCGTCGGCACGGGGCCGGATCAAGGAAAGCTCGCCGCGCAAGCCGCGCGACGCGGAGTCGCTGATGACATTACGTTTGCGGGGCTAATGCCGGCGCGCGAGGCTTTTCGGCTCGGTAAAATCCTGGTCGTCCCAAGCCGCGCCGAATCGCTGCCCTATATCGTGCTGGAAGCGGCCGCAGCGCAGGTGCCCATGGTCGCCAGCAACGTCGGCGGAATCGGTGAAATATTCGGACCGCATCGCGACCGGCTCATCCCGTGCGACAACCCGGCGATTCTCGCCGCCGCGATGCAGGCCGCGTCCGAAAGAGATCCGCAGGAGCTGCATCAGGAATCCGCGGCGCTCGCGGCCTTCGTCGGAACGTTGTTCACCATCGACGACATGGCCGACGCGGTCCTCGCCGGCTACGCCGCCGCGATCGGAAAGCGGTCGCGGCGCAGGGGTGCGCCGAGCGCCTCCTTTGCTCTTCCTTCCTGAACGATTGCAGGGGACATGGCTACGTTCACACCGCACAACTTGCAGAAGCCCGAGTTTTCCCGCGATCTTCCAAGCCATACCGATAGGCTTTTGGCTGCCGCGCGGGATTTGCAATGCAGCCCCGCGCCACCGATCATTTCCCGTGTCGTCCTCGAAGGCCTGGTGCGGATGGCGGAATTTCTCCTCATCCTAGTGGCCGGTCTCGGCGTGTATTTCCTCTCGGCGGCGGCGCACAGCCATGCCTTGAGCTATCTCGTCTTCCTCGGCCTGCCGTTGACCGCCGCCGGCGCGGTGCTCGCAATCCAGTCCTTCGGTCTTTACAAGATCAGCGTATTCCGGAGCTTCCCGGCTAAAGCTTTGCACCTTGCCGCAGGCCTTGCGTGCATCTTCGGCGCCGCGTTTGTGGCCGTCGCGAGCTTCCGGCTCGAGGCGATTTATCCGCGCAGTTTCCTGCTCGCCTGGTTCGGCTGCGGCCTTGTCGCGCTTGGCTGCGAGCGCACCGCTCTGGCGCTTTTCGTCGATCGGCTGATCCGAATGGGCCGGCTTGTCCGGCGCACTGTCATCGTCGGCGGCGGATCGGCGGCCGACAGTCTGTTGCAGCAGCTTGCCAGGCAACCGCAGGCTGATTTGCAAGTCCTTGGGATTTTCGACGACCGGACGGATGCACGCTCGCCTACGGTCGTGGCCGGATTTCCGAAACTAGGCACGGTCGACCATCTGATCGAATTCGCGCGCCGCACGCGCATCGACCTCGTCATCTTCACCTTGCCGATCACCGCCGAGCAGCGCCTGTTGCAGATGCTGCGCAAGCTCTGGATTCTGCCGATCGACATCCGGCTTGCGGCGCACAGGAACGAGCTGCACTTCCGGCCGCATTCCTATTCCTACATCGGCACGGTTCCACTCATCGACATCTTCGACAAGCCGATCGCCGACTGGGATCTCGTGCTCAAATATTGCTTCGACCGGATCGTCGGCGCAATCTTGCTCGTGCTGCTCTCGCCCCTGATGGCAGCCGCCGCGCTCGCCATAAAGCTCGATTCAAGCGGACCGATTCTGTTCAAACAGAAGCGCTATGGATTCAACAATGAAGTGATTGAGATCTACAAGTTTCGGTCCATGTACGCCGACACTTTGGATTTCGGCGCCGCAAAACTCGTCACCAAGGACGACCCTCGCGTGACGCGCGTCGGCCGCATCCTTCGCAAAACCTCGCTCGACGAATTGCCGCAGCTCTTCAACGTCGTCTTCCGCGGAAATCTGTCGCTCGTCGGGCCGCGTCCGCATGCGCTGCACGCCAGGGCCGCGGCGCGCCAATACGACGAGGTCGTCGACGGCTATTTTGCCAGGCATCGCGTGCGCCCCGGTATCACCGGCTGGGCGCAGATTCATGGCTGGCGCGGAGAAACAGATACGCCGGAAAAGATCCAAGGCCGCGTCGAATGCGACCTCTATTACATCGAGAACTGGTCAATCCTCCTCGATATCAACATTCTTTTCGCGACGCCATTCGCGCTCTTCAACACGAGGAACGCATATTAGACATTTGCCTCTGCGTGGGCGTCTGCCAGTGAGACCAACGCCCGCCGCGTGCAATCTTTTGCGCAACGAGCCAGCGCGCATTGCGCGACTCCGTTGAGAACGGACGCAAGCCGATGACCAGCACGCCTGAAGCAATCGTCCCGCGTCGTATCCAGATCAGCTATCAAGGCGTCGTGGACGCGGTATTTACCGTCTTCATTTTCAGTGGGATGATCGCCTACATCGAACCCTCGCCTTACGATCTCTTGGTTTTTGTGGCCATTCCGATCTGGTTTCTCGGCGGATTCAAGATTCATCGCGTTCAGATCATCATCCTGTTTCTCTGGTGCATTTTCGAGGCCCTAAGCTTTTTGTCGCTGCTTCCCTATTGGGACGAACCAGAGACGCGCAAATACCAGTTCACGTCGCTCTATCTCTTTTTCACGGTGATTTGCTTCACCTTGTTTTTTGGACAGCGCACCATTGAGCGCACCAACATCTGCCTGAAGGCATTTACCCTCGGGGCGGTGATCGCCGCCTTCTTAGGCATTCTCAGCTATTTTGAGTTTTCCGCATTCGGAATTAGGCTCATCTATGATCGGGTCGCTTCGACCTTCAAGGATCCGAATGTCTTCGGCTCCTATCTGATCCTCGCCGAGGCTTACGTCCTGCAGGCCTTTTTGCTGGGCACTAGCTGGCGTCGAATCGCTTCGCTCGCCGCCCTCCTCGTCTTGCTGCTTGGCGTGTTCGTCTCCTACTCGCGCGGCTCGTGGGGCGCTTCGATCCTCACGCTCGTCATGGTGACGGTCCTCACCTACTTGACCAGCGAGAGCAACGCCACGCGACGGCGGATCGCAATCATGAGCATTGTGGCGGCAGGCGTGGCCGCCTTGGTTTTTATCGCTATCCTGGCGCGCGAGGACATTCGCGATTTCTTCCTTCAACGGGCGACGCTGCAGAGCTACGACGAAGGTGCGACCGGCCGCTTTGGCAATCAATTGCGCTCGATACCGATGTTGCTCGATCGTCCGGAAGGATTTGGGCCATTCCGTTTCCCGCATTTCTTCGGTATCGAGCCCCACAATTCCTATATCGGCGCCTTCGCAAATGACGGTTGGATCGGAGGAATTACCTGGATCTTGATCGTCCTTTCGACAACCTACGTCGGCTTCCGCCTAGTACTCGTCAGCTCGCCCTACAGAGCTATCGCCCAGGTCGTTTGGCCGGCACTCTTTTCTATTTTGTTGCAGGCTTTCCAGATCGATATCGATCACTGGCGGCAGATTTATCTGCTGTTCGGTATGATCTGGGGCTTTGAAGCGGCGCGTTTGCGCTGGCTCGAACGGCAGCGGCGCCTATCCGAAGCGCCACGACCCTTGCAGGTGACCTATGTCTAAATGGGCCTCCATACTTGCCGGCGTTGCCGCCCTTTCCGGCGCCGCCGGAGTCATGGAATTAGCGGCGGCCGCACACGCGATTTCCGATCCGCTGCTCAAGACATCCGCGGATTTCCTCCTCATCAATGCCGTCGCCGTGATTGCCATCAGCGCATTATCGGTTGGCGGAGCGCGGCGGACAGGCTGGCAGCTGCTTGCCGCGACGATACTGCTTTGCGGGAGCCTGTTGTTCGGGGCCGAGCTCAGTACGCACGTTTTCCTGGGCCGAACGATTCTTCCGCTTGCGGCTCCGGTCGGCGGCGGAATGACGATCTTGGGCTGGCTGGCATCCGCGATCGCGGGGTTCGCCTGCGCTTTTCAATCGCCCTGACAAAAATAAAAAGGCACGCCATGCAACGGCGGCTCTACGGCTCACTGGAGCGTTACCTTGGCGGCCCATGCTCGCCCCATCGGCGTGTCACGCCAATCGAACTTCACAAGCTAATCATTTGACGCGCGGCGGCCAATTTCCTAATCATCCAAGCGGCAGCGACGCGCGTGCAAAAAAGGCAGGAACCGAAGGGATGGGAAGCGGGACAGAGCTGCAGAAAACAACTCTGAAACCTCGTATCCTTGTTGTGGAAGACGAGGCCCTCATTGCGGTGATGCTTGCCGACATGCTCGAAGAGCTCGGCTATGACGTCGCGGCTTCGGCTTCGCAGATTTCTCAGGCGAAGGACTTTCTTGCCGCCGAAAAGGTCGACATCGCGCTACTCGACATCAGTCTTGGGACCGAAAAGATCGATCCAGTCGCCGATCTTCTCGCCGAACGCGCCTGCCCCTTCATCTTCACCACCGGATATGGGCCGGAGGGCGTTCCCGCCGCACACGCAAGCCGTTCGGTCTTGCAGAAACCGTTCAACATCAACGATCTCGCGGCGGCGCTGCACAAAGAACTCGGAACCACAGCGAGCTAAAAGCGCTTCGCGATAGACATTTCCTAACCGCAGCTTTAGCATCGGTTGCAAGGATTCGGCCGCGCATTTGCCTGCGGGCCACCGGTACATCCGCGCTTTTTGTGATCCTCGGGGGGACGCAAATCCGCCGTGATCCCGCAATGGATTGCGGCGCGAATTTGCGCCGATCTCGCCGGCGCTGCGCGCCAGGATTGTATGTGATGTTGCATATCGTGATCTTGTCCGTCGCGGGCCGCCCCTTGGGAGATCACAGGTGTTGCGGCCCATGAACGACTCCGTCTCCGTTATGTCGCCGCCGGTGCCACCGCGGAAATGGCTGACGCACATCGCCATCGTGATCGCCGCTTTGCTCGCGATCGGCGCCGCTACGACGGGCCTCGTACATTGGCTTCTTTCGGCGGACGCCCTCGACAAAGATGTCGTCGCGCAGATCCGCCGCTCCACGGGCTTCGCGACGACGATCGACGGAACTACGCATTTTTATATTTTCCCGCAGCCGCACATCGATATCGATGACGTCGCATTCTCTGACACCGCGGGCGCGGTGCGGATCAATACCGCCATGTTCAGCGCCTATCTGCGCGTCCTGCCTCTTCTTGTCGGCAGAATTGAAGTCGGACGCGCGACGCTCTACCACCCCGACATACGTATCGCCGTCAATCGCAAGCCGCTGCTGCCTGCGGGTGCAATCGGCCGGTTTGCGCAATCCACAGACCGCCGGCAAACCAACGCCCTGCTTTTGGGGCGCATCGATATCGTCGACGGCCATATCCGCATCGAGACGCAACATGCGCAAGCCGCGGAGCTCGACGCCGTCGACATGAGCGTGGATTGGCCGAGCGCCTACGCGTCGGCGGCCATAAACGGCGAACTTGCCGTGCATGGCGCGCCGATCGACGTGCAGGCCTGGCTCGCGCAGCCAATGGCGCTCCTGCGCGGCGGCCAATCCGCAACCACTCTGCGGTTGCAATCAGATGTTTTGACGCTCTCGACCTCCGGCCGGATATCGGCCGCGCCGCGCATCCAATACATCGGGCAGGTTTCGGCCGGCGCGGCATCGCTGCGCAAACTCGCGGAGATCGCCGGCTATTCCTTCCCGCGGCACGGAACCTTCGCCAATCTCGATTTGCGCGGCGATATCGATTGGGAGGGTAACAACGCGGCGCTCAGCAATCTGCACATGAGTCTCGACGGCAACGACTACGAGGGAAGCCTCGCCGTCGAGAATAACGGCGGGTTGCCACGTTTCTCCGGCACGCTCGCCAGCGATCTTCTCGACCTGACGCCGTTTCTCGCCGGATTGCGGGAACAAAGCGGCACTGGGGCGCTGTGGAACCACCAGACTCTCGATCTTTCCGACTTGAGCTTCGCCGATCTCGACTTGCGGGTTTCCGCCTCGCGGCTGCGGCTCCACGACATGGAAGTCGATAACGCGGCTCTGTCGTTGATGACGAAGCCAGGATTGATCGATCTCGCGCTCGCCGAAGCGACTTCCAATCGCGGTACGGTCGAAGGCCGCATATCGCTCGCAGCGAAGGGCAAAACGCTTGAATTTCATGTGAACGGGACCGGCAAGAATATCGATATCAGCCCCATGCTCATCGGCGGCCGGCGTCTGCTTTCCGGTACACTGCATGCTTCTCTCGCGCTTGACGGCACCGGCGCCAACCTGCCCCACATCGTGCAAGGTCTCACTGGCCGCGCCGACGTCTCGATCGCCGGCGGCACGATCAATGGCACCGATCTCGCAGCTACATTGCAGGCGGCCGGCTCGAAACTTCCCGGCGAACCGATTGCGGACTCGCCGGGCGTCACAGCTTTTAGCAAGCTGAGCTTTGGGCTGCAGCTTGCGGACGGCCTTGCGCAAATCCGGCAAGGAGAATTCAGCGCACCGGGCATTGCGTTGGCTTTCGCCGGCAACGCCGATTTTGCGCATCGCACGCTCGATCTCGCGGCGCTCGGCCAGACGACGCAAAGCTTGAGCCGACGAAGTCAGTCGCAGCCGCTTTCGCTGCGCCTTAAGGGAAGCTTCAAGGCTCCGCAGCTCATCCAAGGCGAGCCC
>JBOHJJ010000014.1:0-7771 GCA_050728495.1 Methylovirgula sp. | reverse complement strand
ATTTTCGACTGGGTAGCTGCGCAGACCGCGTCGCAGATCGTTTCGCCCGCGCCCTAATCGCGGCCAGCCAGATAACAAGGAGGAAGCGCTCCGCGATCAAATCGATGGTCCGGTCGGCTGCCGATTCGTTGCCTGCTTCTACTGCTATGTAATGCCAAATTTCTTCAAGATCCGCCCGAGCTCGTGGCGCAAGCCGGTGCGGCATCAGCGTCGCAATTTTTGCTCCGCGGCAAGGCGGGCTCGGCCGCGATGCTTTATCTCCTCGGTCAGCTCCTTCATCGACACCCTGGTAATGACAGTACCCTCTCCCCTGCAAGGGAAGCTTCAGCCTCATCGATCGCGGTGAGGATCTCCTCGCGCGTGCGCTCGCGTTCTACCCACAGCTCCAGTGCTTGCTGCACCGCTTCCTCAGCTCGCCTCACCCGACCGGTCGCGATGGCGCGGCGGATAAATTCCGTTTGCTCTGCGGTAGGATCAATTTGCATTGGCTCACCCCGCCCGCAGCTTTCGGGCGGTGTCGATCGCGGCGTAGGTCAGGATGCCGTCGGCGCCGGCGCGCTTGAAGGCGAGGAGGCTCTCCATCACCGCGCGCTCGCCGTCGAGCCAGCCGTTCAGTGCCGCGGCGTGCAGCATCGCGTATTCGCCCGACACCTGATAGGCGTAGGTCGGCACCCGAAACGCCTCTTTGACCCGGCGGACGATGTCGAGGTAGGGCAGGCCTGGCTTGACCATGACCATGTCGGCGCCTTCCTGCAGGTCGAGCGCGACCTCGCGCAGGGCCTCGTCGCCGTTGGCCGGGTCCATCTGGTAGGTGCGATTGTCGCCGACGAGCGTCGCCTTGCTGCCGATTGCGTCGCGGAACGGGCCATAGAAGGCAGAGGCGTATTTCGCCGCGTAGGACATGATGTTGACGTTCTCGAAGCCCTCCGCGTCGAGGCCGGCGCGGATCGCGGCGACGCGCCCGTCCATCATGTCGGAGGGCGCAATGATGTCGGCGCCGGCACGCGCCTGATTCAAGGCTTGCGCGACGAGTACGGCAACGGTCGCGTCGTTGACGATCTCGTCGCCGTCCATGAGCCCATCGTGGCCGTGACTGGTATAGGGATCGAGCGCCACGTCGGTGACGATGCCGAGCTGCGGCACGGCGCGTTTGACGGCGCGGATGGCGCGGCAGACGAGGTTAGCTTCGTTCAACGCCTCGCTTCCTTCAGGGTCGCGTCGCGAAGGATCAGTATGGGGAAAAAGCGCCAGCGCCGGAATGCCGAGCTTGGCGGCGAGTTCCGCGGCGCGCACCGCTTCGTTGATGCCAAGCCGCTCGACGCCCGGCATCGAGGCGATCGGCTCGCGGCCCTCGCCGTCGATGAGAAAAATCGGCCAGATCAGGTCGCTCGCCGTAAGCTCATGCTCGCGCACGAGGCGCCGCGCCCATTCGGCCTTGCGGTTGCGGCGCGGCCGATGCACGAGCGCGAGCTTGTTGGGATGGATGTTCGGTCGCCGAGCCATGCTGTCCTCGAAATTGGCGCGGTTCATACCATAGGGCCGCCCACCGGGCGCAAATTCTTCGATTTTACATTACCGCCGCCGCAGATTGACGGCTTGACCCTCATCCGTCTATTCCAACCCTTTGGAGACGGGATGAGCGAAGCCGAGATCACGTTCGAGAAGATCGGCCGTTGCGGCCTCATCACGCTCAACCGGCCGCGGGCGCTCAATGCGCTCAGCCTCGACATGATCGTCGCCATGGGCGGCGCGCTCGATGAATTTGCGCGCGACGCGGAGATCGGCAGCGTCGTCGTGCGCAGCGCGAGCCCCGCCGCCTTTTGCGCCGGCGCCGATATCAAGCGCGTCGCCGAACTCGGCAAGGCGGGACAGCATGCCGAGCAGCTTACCTTCCTTGCCAAAGAATACCGCAATTGCCATCGCATCCGGTTCTATCCGAAGCCTTATGTCGCGCTGATCGACGGAATCATCATGGGCGGCGGCGCCGGCATCGCGGTCAACGGCGGCTATCGGGTCGTCGGCGAACGGGTAAGCTTTGCCATGCCGGAAGTGGGCATCGGATTCTTTCCCGACGTGGGCGCCAGCTATTTTCTGTCGCGCCTGCCGGACAAAATCGGCGTCTATCTTGCCGTGACCGGCGCGCGCGCCGGGCTCGGCGACGTCGTTCGGTTGGGCCTTGCAAGCGCGCATGTGCCGGCGGCGCGCTTCGATGCGCTGTTGGAACGGCTCGTCGCCGGCGAGGCGGCGGAGCGCGCCATCGCGGTGGAAAGCATCGCGCCGCCCGCCTCCGATTTGCTTTCCGAACGCGAATCCATCACGCAAACATTCTCGGCCGGAAGCCTCGCGGCCATTCTGGCGGAGGTCGAAGCGCAAAGCGTCGGCTCGGCATTCGCGGCCGCGACGTTGAAGCTGCTGCGGTCGCGCTCTCCGACCAGCATGGCGATCGCGTTGCAGCAGATGCAGCTTGGCGCCAACCTCGATTTCGACGCGGCCTTGCGCATGGAATTTCGCATCGCGTCGAGGATCGTTGTCGGGCACGATTTCTACGAGGGCGTGCGCGCCGCACTTGTCGACAAGGATCACACGCCGCGCTGGAAGCCCGCATCGGTCGAGGCGATCGATGCGGCCGACATCGCCGCGCATTTCGCGCCGCTCTCCGCAGAGCCCTCGGCCGGTGCCGCATGAAAATCTTCCGCGCTTTCGAGGGCAAGGCGGAACGCCCGCTGCCGGGCGCCGCCATTCGACTCGATGCCCCGGGCAAAACGGCCGCGCAGACGCCGTGGGGGTCGATCCTCGTCCTCTTCATGCGGCTGCTGGCGTGTCTGTGGATGTTTCAGGGCCTCGCCGAATGGGGGCTCGTGCTGCTGCCCAGCCGACCCGTGTTCGATACGTTGCCGGGCGCGACCTCGGCGGCGATCATTTTCTTTGCGATCGCCGATCTTGTGGCCGCGGTCGGACTTTGGCTCGCCACGCCATGGGGCGGCGCGCTGTGGCTGTTTGTGGCGAGTTCGCAGATTTTCGTTGCCGTCGCGATCCACAATTCGATCTCGATGACATGGGTCGCGATCGATGTTCTGCTCATCGTCGTCTATTTCGTGCTGACGTTCAAAGCGAGCGTGCGCGAGCCGTGAGGCGCGCGTTAAAGGTTTTGGTACGGTTTCCGCAACCACTTCGTAAGTTAACAAACTCAATTCTTAAGCAGCGTTACCGTAAAGATCGAATTGAATTCAACATTGATTCACTGCAAGACTTAAACTTCTGATTCAGCGTGTTACTTAAACTCGTTTTCATTGGCGCTCATTATAGATCATCTCTCATTGAGCCGCGGCGAAGGGGAGGCTCGACGTAAATGAAGGGATGGGTCATGAACAGCGTTCTCAAGACCGAGGTTGCTCAGGCGCGCACCGGGCGGGTGAACGAGATAAGGCCGGCATATATCGAGGCGCTCACGCTCGTCGAGCGTCTGCATCGACGCCTGCTTGACGTAATCAAGGACGAATTCGACCGGCGCGGACGCAGCGACGTGAATGCCGTGCAGGCGTTGCTGCTTTACAACATCGGCGATAAAGAACTGACGGCCGGCGAATTGCGCACGCGCGGTTATTATCTTGGCTCAAACGTCTCCTACAACGTGAAGAAGCTCGTCGAGATGAACTATCTCCATCATGCGCGCTCGCGGCTCGACCGCCGTTCGGTGCGCATCAGCCTCACCCCCAAAGGCAAGGAAGTGCACGACATCGTGGCGGCGCTCTATGACAAACACGTCGTGACGGTCGAGCAGATCGGCGGCATCAGCGGCGACGAATTCGCCCGGCTCAACCAGTCCTTGAACCGGCTCGAACGGTTCTGGACCGATCAGATCCGCTTCCGTCTCTGAGACCCAGAATTAATCGCCTGACGCGGCGTGCACATTCCTCTAAAATGGCGCGCCGCGTTTGCTTTTGTGGGCGAGAGGTAAGCCGGCCGATGTCGCAATGAATTGATTGTGCGGCCTGATGCGGCCCTCATAAACTAGCCGGCGTCCGTTCGTCCATCCCCGCGAGGTGGCGGGGGATTTGCTTAATCGCTGATGTTGCGCCACAAAATCGCCGCCCATTTGGGCCCTCTTAACCAAGAGTCCTGTAGCTGGATTCGAAACGCCGGGGTCGGCAACGGTCCTGGCAGGCGGGGATAGATCTTCCCGGGTACTCGGCATTCAGGTTGCGATCTTTGGTCCCAGACGTTTGGAGTTCGCATTGGCTAGATGTTCGCCCGTCTCTTCGAAATCGGAAGCCTTGCGTATCGGGCGTGTCTTGGCCGTGCTCATCGTGCCGCCCGCGATTTTCGCGGCGGGTTTGAGTCATGCCGCCGCCGGCGATCCCTTCGATAATCAGGCGGAGTGGGCGCAGAGCTATGACGCCGATGCACATTTGGCGGTGCCCCGTTCCTCGACTCCGGTGCTTTCGCCACAGACATTCATGGCGACGGAACAGGCGGCTGAGCGCTACCGGCAGCTTGTCGCCTCGGGCGGCTGGAACCAGGTCCCTTCGGGCCGCACCCTGCAGCTCGGCTCGGAAGGCGACACGGTGGTCGCGCTGCGCAAGCGGCTTGCGACGTCGGGCGACATTGAGGCGAGCACCGGCATTTCGCCGATCTTCGACTCCTACGTCCAGGCGGCGGTGAGACATTTCCAGGCGCGCCACGGGCTCAACCAGACCGGCATCGTCGATCGGGATACGTTCGCCGCGCTCAACGTTCCGGCCGATGTCCGTCTGCGGCAGCTCGAAATCAATATCGTGCGGCTTAAGGCTTATTCCGGCAATCTCGGCGAGCGCTACGTCATCGCCAATATTCCCGCCGCCGCCGTCGAGACGGTCGAGAACGGCGTCGTCGTCACCCGTCATATCGCCGGTGTCGGCCGAATCGATCGACAGTCGCCGGTGATGATGGCCAAGGCGACCGAAATCAACTTCAATCCCTATTGGACGGTACCGGTCTCAATCATCCGCAAGGACCTGATTCCGCGGATGCAGGCGGATCCGAACTATCTCTCGGAACACAAGATCCGAATCTTCGACAAGGACGGCAACGAGCTACAAGCCAACCAGATCGATTGGAATTCGGAAGACGCGGTGAATTACAAGTTCCGCCAGGATGCCGGCGCCGACATCAATTCGCTGGGCGCGGTGCGGGTCAATATTCCCAACCCTTACGGCGTCTACATGCACGACACGCCGGAAAAGGGCATTTTCGGCGACGACGATCGGTTTATTTCCTCGGGCTGCATCCGCGTGCAGAACGTCCGCGACTACGTCGCGTGGCTGCTGGAGGATACGCCCGGCTGGGATCGCGACCGCATCGACCAGGTGATTGAGTCCGGCGAACAGGTGGACGTGAAGCTTGCCCAGCCGGTGCCGGTCTATTGGGTCTACATCACGGCTTGGGCGACGCCGGATGGGCTCGTCGAATTCCGCGACGATATCTATCAGCGCGACGGGCTGGGCTCGGTCGCATCTGACGAGTTGACGGGCCAAATACCGGCGCCGGGCGCCGTGCAGGCGCAGCAGGTTTCAACGGGTGCGCCGCCGCCGCCGGTCGCGGTGCCTAACGTTCCGCAAGACGTGCCGCCCCAGGCGGGGCCGGAGTACGATCAGCCGCCGCCGACGAGCGGCGAGCAGTAACGTCTCGGATAGACTATCGCCACCTTCACGCTGCGGGTCCGGCATGCTAAGTGCAGCTGAGGCAGGTGCGCCGGCCGCGCCATAACGGCGCCGTGCCGCATTTCCGCCGCCAGGTTTATTCCAAGGTGCGTATCTCATGAATAAGTCCGATGCCGGCGTTCGCCCGGCGCCCAATCCCTTCTTTGCCGCTTCCCTCGCCGAGGCCGATCCGGAGATCGCCTCCGCGATCGATAAGGAGCTTGGCCGCCAGAGGAGCGAGATCGAACTCATCGCCTCCGAAAACATCGTCTCGAAGGCCGTGCTCGAGGCGCAAGGCTCGGTTCTCACCAACAAATATGCCGAAGGCTATCCGGGACGGCGCTACTACGGCGGCTGCCAATTTATCGACATCGTCGAAACGACGGCGATCGAGCGCGTCTGTCGCCTCTTCGATTGCAAATTCGCCAATGTGCAGCCGAATTCCGGAAGCCAGGCCAACCAGGCGGTGTTCCTTGCTTTGCTCCAGCCGGGCGACACGTTCATGGGATTGGATCTCGCCGCGGGCGGCCATCTGACCCACGGCTCGCCGGTCAATCTGTCGGGGCGCTGGTTCAAGCCCGTCTCCTACGGCGTGCGCCGTGACAACCACCGCATCGACATGGAAGCCGTCGCGCGACTCGCGCAGGAGCATAAGCCGAAGCTCATCATCGCCGGCGGCTCGGCCTATCCGCGCTTCTGGGAGTTCGAGAAATTCCGCCAGATCGCCGATTCGGTCGGCGCCTATTTCTTTGTCGACATGGCGCATTTCGCGGGACTCGTGGCGGGCGGCGTGCATCCTTCGCCGTTCCCGCATGCGCATGTGGCGACTTCGACGACCCACAAAACCTTGCGCGGCCCGCGCGGCGGCCTTGTCCTCACCAACGATCCGGAGATCGCCAAGAAGATCAATTCCGCCGTGTTCCCCGGCCTCCAAGGCGGTCCGCTCGAACATGTGATCGCCGGCAAGGCGGTGTCGTTCGGCGAGGCTTTGCGTCCAGACTTCAAGGTCTATGCCCGGCAGGTGGTGGAGAACGCCAAAGCGCTTGCCGCCACGATCGTCGAGGGCGGCTTCGTCATCACCACGGGCGGCACCGACAACCACCTGATGCTGGTCGATCTGCGCCCCAAGAATCTTACCGGCAAGGCGGCGGAGCAGGCACTTTCGCGGGCCCATATCACCTGCAACAAGAACGGCGTTCCGTTCGATACGGCGAGCCCGATGGTCACTTCGGGAATCAGGCTCGGCACGCCGGCCGGAACGTCGCGCGGCTTCGGCGTCGCCGAGTTCAAGAAGATCGGCGAATTGATCGTCGAGTGCCTGGACGGCCTTGCCAAGAACGGCGATGCCGGAAACGCCACGGTCGAGTCGGCGGTGAAGAGTAGGGTGGATGAGTTGACGCGCCGTTTCCCGATCTATTGAGGAGCCTCGATGAGGTGTCCCTATTGCGGTAGCCTAGAAACGCAGGTGAAGGATTCGCGCCCGACCGAAGATGCTTCTTCGATCCGCCGCCGCCGCGTCTGCCCCGATTGCGGCGGTCGGTTCACCACCTTCGAGCGCGTCCAGTTGCGCGAACTGACCGTCGCCAAGAAGTCGGGGCGGCGCGTTCCCTTCGATCGCGACAAGCTGATGCGTTCGGTCGAAGTCGCGCTGCGCAAGCGTCCAGTCGAAGCCGAGCGGGTCGAGCGCATGGTGAGCGGTATCGTGCGCCAGTTGGAAAGCCAAGGCGAGGCGGAGATCCCCAGCGAGCGGATCGGCGAACTCGTCATGGAAGGCTTGCGTTCGCTCGACAGCGTCGCCTATGTCCGCTTCGCTTCGGTGTATCGCAATTTCCGCGAGGCGCGCGATTTCAATATGCTGATCGACGAACTTGCGCAGGGTGCCGAGGAAGAGCCGCGTTCCCCGAAATCCAAGCTCAAAGCATGAGCAGCCGAGTGCTGCGCTCCGTCGCCGCCGAGGAGGATGCGCGGTTCATGGCGGCTGCGCTCAATCTTGCGCGGCGCGGATTGGGGCGTGTCGCGCCCAATCCAGCCGTCGGCGCTCTCGTCGTCAGGGACGGCACTGTGGTCGGGCGCGGCGCCACGGCGGATGGCGG
>JBOHJJ010000013.1:0-9122 GCA_050728495.1 Methylovirgula sp. | reverse complement strand
CAGCGGGACGCTGCCGCCCGGCAGGATTCCTTCCTCGCGGGCCGCCCGGGTGGCGTTGAGTGCATCCTCGACGCGGTCCTTCTTCTCCTTCACCTCGACTTCCGATGAGCCACCGACCTTGATCAGGGCCACGCCGCCCGCCAGCTTGGCGAGCCGCTCCTGCAGCTTTTCGCGATCGTAATCCGAAGTGGTGTCGGCGATCTGCGATTTGATCTGCGCGATCCGCGCCGCGATATCAGCCTTGGCGCCGGCGCCGTCGATGACCGTGGTCTTCTCCTTGTCGATGCGCACCCGCTTGGCGCGGCCGAGCATGGGAAGGGTGACGTTCTCGAGCTTGATGCCGAGGTCCTCGGAAATCATCTGCCCGCCGGTCAGGATGGCGATGTCTTCGAGCATGGCCTTACGGCGATCCCCGAAGCCGGGCGCCTTGACGGCCGCGACTTTGAGGCCGCCGCGCAGCTTGTTGACGACGAGCGTGGCAAGCGCCTCGCCCTCGACGTCCTCGGCGACGATCAGCAGCGGCTTGCCGGCCTGTACGACCGCTTCAAGCACCGGCAGCATGGCCTGCAGCGACGACAATTTCTTCTCGTAGACGAGGATGTAGGGCTCCTCAAGTTCGGCGATCATCTTTTCGGCATTGGTGATGAAATACGGCGAGAGATAGCCGCGGTCGAACTCCATGCCTTCGACGACGTCGAGCTCGGTTTCCAGGCTTTTCGCCTCTTCGACCGTGATGACGCCCTCGTCGCCGACTTTCTGCATCGCGGTGGCGATCATCTTGCCGACCGAGGAGTCGCCGTTGGCGGAAATCGTGCCGACCTGGGCGATTTCGTCGTTGGAGGTAACCTTCTTCGAATTGGTCTTGAGATCGGCAACGATGGCGTCGACCGCCATGTCGATGCCGCGCTTGAGATCCATCGGATTAAGACCGGCGGCCACCGCCTTGGTGCCTTCCCGGATGATCGACGCCGCGAGCACGGTCGCCGTGGTGGTGCCGTCGCCGGCAACGTCGTTCTGTTTGGAAGCGACTTCGCGCACGAGCTGGGCGCCGAGATTTTCAAACTTGTCAGCAAGCTCGATTTCCTTAGCGACGGTCACGCCGTCCTTGCTGATTCGCGGCGCGCCGAACGACCTTTCGATGACCACGTTGCGGCCCTTGGGACCCAAAGTGATCTTTACTGCGTTGTTGAGGATTTCTACGCCGCGCAACATGCGGTCGCGGGCGTCGGAGGCGAAGCGTACGTCTTTGGCAGCCATTTTATGAAACTCCTGGAATCGCGGTTTGTGGATCGCTCAGGGCGGGCTCTCAGGCAACGACGCCGAGGATGTCGCTCTCCTTCATGATGAGGAGCTCCTGACCGTCAATTTTGACCTCGGTGCCCGACCATTTGCCGAACAGAATGCGGTCGCCCGTCTTGACGTCGAGGGGAATGAGCTTGCCGGTTTCGTCGCGGGCGCCGGGGCCGACGGCGATGATTTGGCCTTCCTGCGGCTTTTCCTTCGCCGTATCGGGAATGATGATCCCGGCCTTCGTCTTTTCCTCGCCTTCGAGACGTTTGACGACCACGCGGTCGTGCAGGGGTCGGAACTTCATTGCATGCTTCCTTAAGCGGTTGCCGGAAGGGCACCCCGCGTAGAGCGGGCGTGCTTCGCGGAATGGGACTGAAAATTGTTAGCACTCTTAGATAGAGAGTGCTAAGGCGCCTTGGAGATAAGTGGCGCGGGCTGGAGTGTCAAGGCGGCAAGCGACAGCCATTCGCTCCGCCAGCCTTCTCGTACTTCTGGGGGCCAGCCAGCCCGAGCGGCATTCGGGCGCAAACTGCCAAGATCAAGGTACGGCGAGCGCCACGAAGCGCTCTTCGCCGGAGGGGCTCGCTACCAAGAGAAGCGCCAGTTTTTTGCCGGCGGCTTTCAGCGCGGTGAGCTTGTTGGCGACATCGGCCGGCTGCGACACGGGCTCCTGGTTGATCTCAAGGATCACTTCGCCGGGCTGGATATTCTTCTCGGCGGCGGGGGAATCGGAATCGACGCCTGTCACCACGACGCCGGAAGTGACGCTATCCTTGATCGAGAATTTCAGGCGCGAAGCGCTGTCGAGGCTGGCGAACGCCATGCCGAGGCTTTTTTGAACGACCGCATTCGGCACGCTTTGCTCCGGCGCGGCGCTGCTCGTCGCCAGCGAAGCCCGCTTTTTACTGTCTTCGAGGCGGCCCAGCGTAACGGTCTTGGTGAGCTGCTGACCCTTGCGCAGGATCACGATCTCGACCGACTTGCCGACCGGAGTCGCCGCGACGATTTTGGGGAGTTGGTGCGCGTCGTGGATTTGCTCGCCGTCGAACTTGACGATCACGTCGCCGGTTACAATGCCGGCGTTAGCGGCCGGCCCGTTGGTGTCGGTGCCCGCCACGAGCGCTCCATGGACATTGCCAAGATTGAGACTGGCGGCGATCGAAGCGTCGATCGGCTGGATGCGCACGCCCAGCCAGCCGCGCCGCGCCTCGCCGTATTTCCGCAATTGATCGATGATCGGAACGACCGTGTTGGAAGGCGTGGCGAACCCAATGCCGATCGAGCCGCCGGACGGCGACAAGATCGCCGTGTTGATGCCGATGACCTCGCCGTCCATGTTGAACAGCGGTCCGCCGGAATTGCCTTTGTTGATCGCCGCGTCGGTCTGGATGTAATTGTCGTAAGGGCCGGAATCGATATCGCGGTTGCGCGCCGAAACGATGCCGGCCGTCACGCTTCCGCCGAGCCCGAAGGGATTGCCCACCGCGATCACCCAATCGCCGACGCGCATCTTATCGCTGTCGCCGAATTTCACGGCTTTCAACGGCTTGTCCGGTTTCACCTTGAGCACGGCGACGTCGACCTTCGTATCCTTGCCGATTACCTGCGCCCGCAATTTCGTGCCGTCGGTAAAGATCACCGTCACGTCGTCTGAGTCCGCAATGACGTGATTGTTGGTGACGATGATGCCGGAAGGATCGATTACGAAGCCGGAACCCAGAGAATTGGACCGGCGCTCGTGCGGATTCATCAATTGCTCGCTATCGTCGCCCTGATCCTGATGGTGCCGGAAATAGTCGTTGAAAAGGTCATCGAACGGCGTTCCGGGATCGAGTTCTGGCTCGCCGCCGGCGCCTTGCTCTTCGTAGGTCTGCGTCGCCGAAATGTTGACCACGGCGTCGCTCACCTGTGCGGCGAGGTCGGCGAAGGAGGCCGGCGCTTGGCCGGCGCGTGCCGCGGGCATGCCGAGCATCAGGAGCACGGCCAAGCCGAGCGCCAGCGCAAAACCCGTCCCCGTCCGAACCATGGGAAAATCTCCTGCGCAACTTTCGCCGGATTCCGATCGCCGCGTTGCCTACCAGCCCGTAAAGCTTGGGTACGTGCACCGGCGGCGCGTTGCAAAGCAAAACTATCGCATCGAATGCGGATACGCCAGATTGAGAACCGGACGGCAGTTCGAGCGCACCGAACTAGCGTTCATGACTGCGGCATCGCGATGCCTCAGTCCTCGCGATGGCCGGAGGCGGGAACATTGCCAGTCGCGCCGTAATATTTGTAGGGCAGGAATTTCCCGGACGTTGTAAGCTTGGCCCTATCGCCGCGCGGATCGGCTTGGCGTTCGAGGCCGAAATCGAAATCGAAATCGATCGCCGACATGATGCCGTCGCCGAATTCTTCCTCGATCAGCGCCCTCAGTGCCGGGCCATTGACCATGACGAGCTCATTGAAGCGGTAGAGCGGAGGATCGGTCGGCGGCATTGGCGTACCACGCAGCGGTACTTCGTTGAGCCGGCGCTTTTCCGCCTCGCTCAGGTCGAAGAGTTCGGCCGCCTTTTCCGCGTGCTGGCGCACGAGTTTCATTTGTCCAAGCAGGGCGCCGACGATCAGGATCGGCGACATGCCGCCGATCTGTTCAGCGATGAACTTCCGCGTCCAACCGCGTTCACGTTTGATGTCGAGGATCTTTTCGCTGAGATCGGAACGCTTCATCTGGCCTCCGGCCGGATCGCTTTGCCCGCTCAATGTGATGCCGTGGCAGCGGCCGCCGACGTTTGCGCCGGCGGCGGTGCGGATGGCGTGGGTGTCGCGAAGAAACGGAAGAAAGCGGATTTCGGGGTGAGCACGAAGCGCGTGTTGCCGGGACTCAGCCCGGTTTCATAGGCCTGCATCGAACGATAGAAGGCGAAAAAATTCGGATCCTTGCTATAGGCCGCGGCAAAGATGCGGTTGCGTTGGGCATCGCCCGCGCCGCGGATCTGGTCGGCTTGACGCTGCGCGTCGGCGCGTAGCACGACGGCGTCGCGGTCGGCCTTGGCGGTGATGGTCTGCGCCTGCTCGGAGCCTTGGGCGCGATAGAGGGCCGCTTGGCGCGCCCACTCGCTCTGCATCCGGCTGAACACTTTCTCGGAAATCTGCTGGGGCAGACCGGCCCGCCTGATGCGCACGTCGACCACTTCGACGCCGAGCTTGGCCGTCTCCTGATTCACCTGGCCACGGATGCGCTCCATCAGGGTTTCCCGTTCGCCGCTGACGACCTGCGACAGGTCGGCTTCGCCGAGCACTCTGCGGACTCCCGAGTTCAAGATGAAGCCGAGCTGCGTGTCGGCGCGCTCGATGGTCCCGATGGATTGGTAGAATTTCAGCGGGTTTTCGATCCTGTAGCGCAGGAAGGCATCGACTTCGATACGAGTATTGTCGGCGGCGAGGACTTCCTGGCGCGGCATTTCGAGATTGAGAATGCGCTTGTCGATCAACACAACGTCTTCGATGAATGGGATCTTGAAATGCAGGCCCGGCTGAGTGACGAGGCCGCGTCCGGCGACCGGTGCGCCAAACCGCAGAACCAGCGCCTGCTCAGTCTGCGCGACGGTGAACATCGACGAGAACGCGACGAAGATCGCCAGCACGGCGACGATGATGGCGATATATCGCGCCGTGCTGCTCATTTCTGCTCTCCTTCGGAGGATTGCGGCGCGAGTTGCGGAAGCGGCAGATACGGCACGACGCTTTGGCCGCCGGGCTCGTCGAGGATCACCTTGTTGGCCGAGCCAAACACCTTTTCCATCGTCTCAAGATACATGCGCTCGCGGGTCACCGCCGGCGCGTTCTTGTATTGGGCGTAGATCTGGTCGAAGCGCGACGCCTGGCCGGTCGCCTGGGCCACCGTCTGCAGGCGATAGCCTTCCGCCTGTTGAACAATGGCGGCCGCCTTGCCGCGCGCCACGGGCACGACACGGTTGGCATAGGCCTCAGCTTCATTGCGTATCCGGTCCGCGTCCTGCTGCGCCGCGATCACGTCGCGGAAGGAGGCGATGACCTGCTCGGGCGGGTCGACCGATTGCAACTGCACCTGAAGAATGAGGACGCCGGCCCTGTAGCTATCGAGGGTCTTTTGCATCAGTTCCTGGACTTCCGGCTCGATCACCTTGCGCTCGGCGGTCAGGATTTTCTGGATTTGACTGCGGCCGATGACCTCGCTCATGGCGCCCTCGGCGACGGCCTTTACGGTTTCCTGCGGATCGACGACGTTGAACGCATAATTCTCCGGATGGACCGGATCGATCTGCCAGATCACCACGAATTTGACGTCGACGATGTTCTCATCGCTGGTCAGCATCAGGCTTTCTTCCGGCACGTCGACCTGCGTCTGCTGGCCGGGATTTTGTACGTCCTGGCGATAGGTGAAGCCGATGTTGATGGTGTTGCGGTCGGTGACTGCCAGTTTTTCCACCGAGCCAATCGGAAACGGCAGATTGTAATTGAGCCCGGACGAGGTCTTGCCGGTATAGCGTCCGAAGATCATGTTGAGCCCGACTTCGTTGGGCTCGACGACATAGAACCCGGAAAGCAGCCAAAGCAGAACCCCGAGCAGGGCGAGGGCGAGCAAACCGCGGCCGCCGAGCCCGCCGCCCGGCAGCCATTGCCGCAGCCGGCTCTGGCCTCGCCGCAGCCATTCCTCGAGATTGATCGGGCCGCCCGGCGACTGTCCCCAGGGACCGGGATTGCCCGGCTTCCAGGATCCGCCGCCTTTGCCGTCGCTGTTCCAAGGCATTCACGTTCTCATTTGGTCAATTTGGCTGGAAACGGCCGTTGCGCCGGAAGCGGATCGCCAACTCGGCCGGCTCACCAAGCCGCGCCCTCTCATAGATCCAATTCGGGGCACAAGAAAGCCCTGGCGGCGGCGCAGTCAAGCGCAAGTAAACTTCTACGCTTTGCGAATGTATTCCACGAAAGCAAAGCCGGCATCGTCGCCTTTCTGCGGGCCATGCTCTTCCCGGCGCACTTCCTTCCACTTCGACCAATCGATCGCCGGGAAAAAGGCGTCTCCCGGCGGCGCGAGCGCGACGAAGGTCACGTAAAGCCGATCGAGGCGATCGAGCAGCGCCGCAAAGATTTCGCCGCCACCGGCGATGATGACTTCATCGGCGCCGAGCGCTTGGGCACGCCGCTCGGCGAACTCAAGGGCGGCCTCGATGCTCACCGCGACGAGGACGCCGGGCGGCGGCGCAAAAGCGGGATCGCGCGTCACCACGACGGTCTCGCGGCCGGGCAGGACGCGGTCGAGCGAAGCAAACGTCTTGCGTCCCATAATGACCGGCTTGCCGAGCGTCAGCGCCTTGAAATGTTTCAGGTCGCTCGAAATATGCCAGGGTAGACGATTGTTGAACCCGATCACGCCGTTCTCGGCGATCGCGACGACAGCGGCGAACGGCGGAGTCATGAGTTTCAGCGCCTTTGCGGCGAAGCCGAGATGCCCCGCCTCTTTAACGTCCTATCAGGCTAGATTGGCTTGCCCGTGCTTTGCGCCCAAGCATCCTTGAGCAGCTCGTTGCTGGGCTGCGTCTTGTCGGCGAGTTTGCGCGCCGTCTCAATTCCGGCCACCGGCAGATCCTTCGCGGCAAGCATACCGATCTGCACCAGAACCGAGGCCTGATCCCAATAGATATGCTCATGATCGATCTTGTCGCCGCGAAAGCTCACGATCGCGACCGTCGGCACCTCGACTCTGCGGCCGGTCGGCGCGATGCCCGGCAGCATCCAGTCGACGGGCACGGTATGGGTGAAGCAGAAGATCATCTCGTCAACAATACTGTTCGCGCCAATCGTTCGGCTCACGAGTGTGATCTTCGTGTCGGGCGGATTCTTCCCGATGAAATGGTACTTGTAAAAGCGCTTGACCTCGTCATAGCCGACGCCGCCGGCCATTGTCGGGATATGATTGACATAAGGTTCGGCCACCATCGTCGACATCGTCGCCTCGACGTCGTGCGTCTCGAATTCATAGCGGCAATGTGCCTCCCACAAAGTGGCGTGTTCGTCATCGGTCATCGAAATTCGCCTCCCGATCGCGGCAGGATAACATGGGGGCCGGGCGCGTGCCATCGAACCTCGGCCCGCGAGTCACGGCTGCGGCGCGTCGGCGGCAAAGGCGTGCAACGCTGGCCCATTGAGCCGGCAGATGCGCCACTCTTCCATCACCCGCGCGCCGCTCGACTCGTAGAAGCGGATCGCGTTCTCGTTCCAATCGAGTACCGACCATTCGAGCCGGCCGAGCTTTTCCTCGACGCAGCGGCGCGCGATCCTGTGCAGCAACGCCGCGCCGATACTTCGACCGCGAAAGCTTTCGCGTACGTACAGATCTTCGATCCAGATTCCGTGCCGGCCGACGAAGCTGGAGAACGTGTAGAACCATAGGCTGAAGCCCGCCGGCGCGCCGCCAATTTCGGCGATCTCCGCAAAGACACGCGGATGATCCGAGAACAAGGCCGCTTCGAGCATGGGTTGCGTCGCTTCGAGTTCATGCGCGAGATGCTCGAATTCAGCGAGTTCGCTGACAAATGCGAAGATCAGCGCCGCGTCGCGGGGTCTGGCGGGGCGTATGGCGAGGGATGCGTCGGATGTCATGATTAGCGCCTTCCCGAAGGCTCGATCATCGGCGCGATGCAAACCCGAAGTCAATCGGCCCGCGGCTCACTGCGAGCGACGCCCGAACGACACCACATAGGCGCCGTCGCGCACGTCGATCAAGGGATCGTCCGATTCCTCGATGCCTGGAAGCAGCGCGCCCGGCAGAAAAAGCAGTTTCTTCTGTGCCGCGAGACTGTCGGGATCGACCTTGTCGATGGTCAGCACGGCGAGATCGACTACTTTGCGATCCGCCGGCCAGGGCTGCGTCGGATCTTTGGTCGAATCGCCGGGCGCCGCCAGCTGCGCCTTGAGATGAAAGATCACCGGCCCTTTGCCGAGCCGCGCCGTAAGCTCGTCGATGAGATAATCCGGCTTCTTCTTCGCGGCCTCGGCGGGATCGATATGCACGAGCTTTTCCGGCGCCATGATGTAGCGGATCGGTTGTTTCTTGCCAGACTTATCGACGAAGACGAAGGCGTCGACGCCGTTATATTGCTCATCGGCGAAACTATCGATCGGCGCCGCCGAGCCGAGTGCGGCCGGCGCGGCGGGATGGCTCTTGAAGAAGAGATCGAGCTTGGTGGGTTTCGGCGCGCTGGGCGGGCTCGCGGCGATCGCGAGTAGCAGATCGCGGAAGCCGGCGCCATCGGCAACCGGAAAGAACTTCAGCGAGTTCAACACCATGTCGGTCTCGCCGCCGTCTTTGAGGTGGTATTTGATCGCCATGCCGTGCGGCAGAGCCATTGGCGAGCCGTCCCAACATTGGGAAGACCGCCCGAATCCGAGAAGCGCACGGTAACCGGGACGGTCGCACCGTCGAAAATCGCGGCCTTGCTGAGAGTCGCGGCATCGGCGGAAGCCTTGAACGTCCCCTCGGCAACGATTCCCTTGGCATGATTGGCGCGAAAGCCCGGATGCACGCCATAAACTTTGGCTTTCTCTGCGGACAAATTCCTATAACCACGCATGTTGCGTTTGTTCGAAATTACGCAAAACAATCTGACGTTCAGGGCGGCAATCTCTCTGCATACGATCTCTTTTCTGTCATCTCTTAGCTGACGAAAATGTAGATGTCGGCGTTGCGGTTGTTTCAGTTTTTCGATGATGGTTTTCAACCATTGAAGCGCATCTGGTTCGTTGCTCTCGCGGATTACGACAGCAGACATCACGAGCCATTCCGATGCGCCGCGAGAATCGCCAGGGTT
>JBOHJJ010000012.1:0-3619 GCA_050728495.1 Methylovirgula sp. | reverse complement strand
TCAGCTCCTTCGACGAGGACCTCGGAATCCTGCGGCAAAGTACCGTGGCCAAACAGCAACCGTTTGCCGCGGTTCTCTCCTGCGCCGATTCGCGTGTGCCGGTCGAGCTGATCTTCGACCAGAGTATCGGCCATCTCTTCGTTGCGCGCGTTGCCGGAAACATCGCAACCCCAGAGATCATCGCCAGTCTGGAATACGGCGCGGCGGTGCTGGGCACCAAGGCGATCCTGGTGCTGGGCCACGCCAATTGCGGGGCCGTCAAGGCGGCCATGGAAGGCAAGGAAGTGCCGGGACAGATCAGCGGACTTTACGCATTCCTGCGTCCGGCGGTGGAGGCCGCGGGCGGCGATCTCGAGGCGGCCATCAAAGCAAATGCCAAGATTCAGGCGCACCTGCTCGCCACCGCCTCGCCCGTGCTGGCCGGCATGGTCAAGGACGGAAAACTGAAAATCGCGGCAGGCTATTACGCCCTCGATAGCGGACGAGTGACGCTGCTCAGCTAGCAGCGAAGTCTATCGCCGTCGCGCCCGCTCTAGCGACCAGGCAAGCAGCCGAAAGCGTAAAGGATAAGGCAACGCGCCGACGAATTTGGTCAGCGCCGCGAGCTGCCAAGGAAAGCTGATCTCGAATCCGCCTTTTTCGAACCCATCGCAGATGCGCGCCGCCGCCGCTTCCGGCTGCATCAGGAACGGCATCTTAAACTGCCTCTCCTGGTCGGTCATCGGGGTGCGCACGAAGCCCGGGCAGACCACTTGGATCGTGATCCCCCTGCCCTCGTATTCGAGCTTCAGCGCCTCCGCCATATAGATCAGCGCCGCTTTCGAGGAGCCATAGGCAACGGAGCCGGGTAGACCGTTGATGCCGGCGAGCGACGCGTTGAGCGCGATCTGGCCACGGCCGCGCTTGCCCATCGTCGCGAGAAGCGGCGCGAGACAATTGACGGTTCCGCCGACGTTGACGGCATGCGTCGCGGCGATTGCCGCCGGATCGAACCCGTTTCGCTCGGCGGGCAGAAAAACGCCGGCGTTGAGGAATGCGAACGAAATCGGGCCGAGATTGGTCTCGATGGCGGCGATGCACGCTTGCATTTCGGCGGGCTGCGTCACGTCCCCCGGATAGGCGAAGATCTGCCCGCTGCCGGCGAGCTGCTTGAGCGCTTCGGCGCGCCGCGCGGTCACGGCGACGCGGTAGCCGCGCCGCGCCAGTTCGAGCGCCGTTGCCCGCCCAATCCCGGAACTGGCACCGGTGACGAAGGCTGCCCCATCCCGTGGCGTTGCGCGATACATGCATATCCTTCGGGTTGCGGCGGCTCGACACGCCGCGCTGGGCGCCTCTATATAGCCGACAAATTTTGTCGGGAATCGCAATGTCTGCGCAGACCGTTGTCAAGGCCATCGGCAAGACCCCGCTCATTCGCTTGCGCGACGCCTCGCAGGCGACGGGGTGCGCGATCTACGGCAAGGCGGAGTTCATGAACCCCGGCGGCTCGATCAAGGATCGCGCCGCGCTCGGCATTGTTACCGATGCCGTTGCACGCGGTACGCTCAAGCCCGGCGGACTGATCGTCGAGGGAACGGCTGGCAATACCGGCATCGGCCTGGCCCTCGTCGCCAATGCACTGGGCTACCGCACGGTCATCGTCATTCCGGACACGCAGAGCCAGGAAAAGAAGGACATGCTGCGCCTACAGGGGGCCGAACTCATCGAAGTGCCGGCCGTCGCCTATTCGGATCCCAACAATTACGTAAAGCTCTCGGGCCGGCTCGCCGAACGGCTCGGCCACGAAAATCCGCAGGGCGCCATCTGGGCGAACCAGTTCGACAACGTCGCCAACCGCCAGGCGCACTTCGAGACGACGGGACCGGAAATCTGGACCGACACCGAGGGCAAGATCGACGGGTTCGTCTGCTCGGTCGGTACCGGCGGCACGCTCGCCGGCGTCGGCATGGCGCTGAAGGCCAAAGACCCGAGGATCAAGATCGCAATCGCCGATCCGATGGGCGCCGCGCTTTACTCCTATTATACGCGCGGCGAATTGCAGTCCGAAGGCTCGTCGATCACCGAAGGCATCGGCCAAGGCCGGATCACCGCCAATCTCGAAGGCGCGCCGATTGACCTTGCCTTTCAGGTGACCGACGACGAAGCCCTGCCCGTGCTCTTCGATCTCGCCGAGCGCGAAGGGCTGCTGCTCGGCGGCTCGTCGGGCATCAATGTCGTCGGCGCGATCCGGCTCGCCGAGACTTTAGGTCCCGGTCACACGATCGTGACGATCCTCGCCGATTCCGGCGCCCGCTATCAATCGAAACTCTATAATCCCGAGTTCCTGCGCTCAAAAAACTTGCCGGTGCCTTCTTGGCTCGAGCGGCCGGTGTCGATCCAACCGGACTTCGTCTGAAAGAGCCACGATGGACTCCTCGGCTTACTTCGTCTCCACACAGTGGCTCGCCGCGCATTTGCACGATCCCGATATTGTCGTGATCGACGCCACGTTTTTCGTGCCCGACGAAGGCCGCAACGCGCACGCTGAATATCTCGCCAGCCATATTCCCGGCGCCGTCTTCTTCGATATCGATGCGATTGCCGACCGCACTACGGATCTGCCGCACATGCTGCCAACGCCGCAAGCGTTTGCCGCGGCGATGCGCGCTCTTGGCATAGGCAGTTCGCTGCGACTCATCGTCTACGATAATGCCGGCCTGCAAGGCGGCGCGCGCGTCTGGTGGACGCTGCGGCTCTACGGCGCCAAGGAGGTGAAGATCCTCGCCGGCGGGTTGGCCAAATGGAAGGCCGAAGGCCGCAGCCTGGAAGCCGGCGAGGTCCGACGCGCACCGCAGCAATTTGCGGTTGCCGTCGATCGTGCCGGCGTCGCCGACCTCGAAGCCGTAAAACGCGCCTCGGCCGAGGGTTCGCCGCAGATTATCGATGCGCGTCCCGCGGCGCGCTTTCGCGGCGAAGCGCCGGAGCCGCGCCCGGGCGTGCGCAGCGGGCATATTCCCGGCAGTTTCAGTCTGCCGTGGCGGGAAATCACCGCAAACGGCGAGCTGCGTTCGCCGCAGGAGATTGCCGCCGCCTTCGCCAAAGCCGGCGTCGACCTCAATAAGCCGATCATCACAACCTGCGGATCGGGCGTTACTGCCGCCATTCTTCTTCTCGGGCTCGAAACCGCCGGAAAGAAGGATGTCTCGCTTTACGACGGGGCGTGGTCCGAATGGGGCGCAAGAACGGATCTGCCAGTCGCGAAAGGTTGAAGACAACGAGACTCGAGCTTTGCGTGACACGCATATCGTCGAGAACGGTTGGGATCAGCCCTGCGAAGCCGGCTCTCGCAACTGTTACCGCACCGCCCGGCAGCCGAGAAAAGATCGTCGGCGTCCGCAAAGACCTTGACGGGACCGGCTCCCGCGCTACCATACGCCAACAGTGGCGATTCACTTGAAACGATTGACGGTTTTGAGTGTTTCGCGCTGGGGAACGTTCGACGACCGTCGAACGTTGTTTGGTTCCCTCGCGGCGCAATGCCGCCTGATCTCCTGAGGAATCGAACCGGCCGGCTCCTTGCGCCGTCCCCGATGCTCCCTGCCTAAGGGAGTCGCCGGTCTGCTCATTCCGGATTCTACAG
>JBOHJJ010000011.1:0-10698 GCA_050728495.1 Methylovirgula sp. | reverse complement strand
ACGAGCGCGCCGATGAGCTTGTCGAGCGCATTGTGACGCCCGACATCCTCGCGCAGCGCGACGAGGCCCTCGGCCTCGGTGAAGAAGCCGGCGGCGTGCACCGCATGCGTCGCATCGTTCAGCTTCTGGCTGGGTTCGAGCGCCGTCATGGCGGCACTGACGGCCTGCGGCGTAAACCGCCATTCCGACGCCGCGACCGAAGGGGTCTCACGCATCGCTGCTTCGAGACTCTCGATGCCGCAAAGCCCGCAGCCGGTTGGCCCCGCCATGCTGCGGCGACGCTGCGCGTAGGCTTTGGCGCGGTCTTCCTTGAGCCAGACGCGGATTTCAATACCGAGCGGCAGGCGCACGACATCGAGAATTTCGATCTCGTCGCGGCCCTCGATCAGCCCCTCCGTGAGCGCAAAACCGACGGCAAAATCCTCGAGGTCGGCGGGCGTCGCCATCATCACCGCGTGGGTCGAGCCGTTGTAGGTGAAAGCCACTGCCTGCTCGTCGGGGACGACGCGCGTCGTTGCGAACGACACGCCGCCGCGCTGCGCGAGGCAGGGGACGCTTACCGTGGGTTTCGGCAGATCTTCGTTCATTCCGCGGCGTCGATGGCGATCCGGCTGTTGTGCTCGGACATCGCGCGATATTTTTCTTGCCACTCGCTCGGCCCGTTGGATGTCGAGACCTGCACCGCGGTCACCTTATATTCCGGACAATTCGTCGCCCAATCCGAGTAATCGGTGGTCACCACGTTGGCTTGCGTCAGCGGGTGATGGAACGTCGTATAGACGACGCCCGGCGCGACCCGGTCGGTGATCTTGGCGCGCAACGTGGTCTCGCCGGCGCGGCTCTGGATCTTCACCCAGTCGTGATCGCGAATGCCGCGCTGCTCGGCGTCGTGCGGATGGATCTCGAGTAGGTCCCCTTCGTGCCAAAGCACGTTGGCGGTGCGCCGCGTCTGCGCGCCGACGTTGTATTGCGAGAGAATGCGCCCGGTAGTGAGCAACAGCGGGAAGCGCGGTCCTGTCTTCTCGTCGGTCGGCACGTATTCGGTGACGACGAACTTGCCCTTACCGCGGACGAACGCGCCGACGTGCATGGTCGGCGTGCCGTCTGGCGCCTTGTCGTTGCAGGGCCATTGGATCGAGCCGACCTCGTCGAGATGCTTATAGGAGACGCCGGCAAACGTCGGAGTCACGCGGGCGATCTCGTCCATGATCTCGCTTGGATGCTGGTAATGCATCGGGAAGCCCAGCGCCGCTGAGAGCAGCATGGTGATCTGCCAGTCCTCGTAACCGTTCTTCGGAGCCATCACCTTGCGCACCATTTGGATGCGCCGCTCGGCGTTGGTGAAGGTTCCGTCCTTCTCCAGGAAGGTCGAGCCGGGCAGGAAGACATGCGCGTAATTGGCGGTCTCGTTCAAGAACAGGTCCTGCACGACGACGCATTCCATCGCGCCCAATCCGGCCGCCATATGTTTGGTGTCGGGATCGGACTGCAGAATATCTTCGCCCTGGATGTAGATGCCCTTGAACGTGCCGTCGATGGCCGCATCGATCATGTTGGGGATGCGCAGGCCGGGTTCCTTTTCGAGCTTCACGCCCCAGATCGATTCGAAGATCGAGCGTACCGCGTCATTCGAAACATGCCGGTAGCCGGAGAACTCGTGCGGGAACGAGCCCATGTCGCAGGAACCTTGCACGTTGTTCTGGCCGCGCAGCGGATTGACCCCGACGCCGGGACGGCCGAGGTTGCCGGTCGCCATAGCGAGATTGGCGATGCCCATGACCGCCGTCGTACCTTGGCTATGTTCGGTGACGCCGAGTCCGTAATAGATCGCGCCGTTGCCGCCCGTCGCATAAAGCCGCGCCGCGGCGCGAACCAACTCGGCCGGGACGCCGGTGACTTTCTCGAGGGCATCGGGGCTGTTGCGCGGCTCCGAGACGAAGCTCGCCCAAGTAGCGAATTCGGCCGGCTCGCAACGCTCGCGCACAAACGCCTCGTCGACCAGACCCTCGGTCACGATCACATGCGCGAGGGCGTCGAGCATGGCGACGTTGGTGCCGGGCTTCAGCGGCAAATGATAGGTCGCCTCGATATGCGGGCTGCGCACGAGATCGATGCGGCGTGGATCGATGATGATAAGTTCGGCGCCTTCGCGCAGCCGCTTCTTCATATGCGAGGCGAATACCGGATGGCCGTCGGTCGGATTGGCGCCCATGATGATGATCACGTCAGCAGCATCGACTGAATCGAATTCTTGCGTGCCGGCGGACGTGCCGAACGCCGTGCCCAGGCCATAGCCGGTCGGCGAGTGGCAGACGCGCGCGCAAGTATCGACGTTGTTGTTGCCGAATCCGGCGCGGATCATTTCCTGAACGAGATAGGTTTCCTCGTTCGTGCAGCGCGACGATGTGATGCCGCCGACCGAAGATTTCCCGTACTTCGCCTGGATGCGCTTGAATTCGGAAGCGGCATGATTGATCGCCTCTTCCCAAGAGACTTCGCGCCACGGATCGGAAATCTTGGCGCGGATCATCGGCTTCAGGATACGCTCCTCGTGATTCGCATAGCCCCAGGCGAAGCGACCCTTGACGCAGGAGTGGCCGTGGTTCGCCTTGCCGTCTTTGTAGGGGACCATGCGCACCAGCTCGTCGCCACGCATTTCCGCTTTGAACGAGCAGCCGACGCCGCAATAAGCACAGGTGGTCACCACCGAATGTTCAGGCTGGCCGATCTCGATCACCGCCTTTTCGAGCAAGCTACCTGTGGGGCAGGCCTGCACGCAGGCGCCGCAAGAGACGCATTCCGAATCGAAGAAGTTCTCGGACTGGCCGGCCACGATGCGGCTGTCGAAACCGCGCCCCTCGACGGTCAGCGCGTATGTACCTTGCACCTCGTCGCAGGCGCGCACACAGCGATTGCAGACGATGCACTTTGCGGGATCATAGGCAAAATAAGGGTTGGAGAGATCCTTCTTGTCGTCGAGATGATCTTCGCCCGCGTAGCCGTAGCGTACCTCGCGCAGGCCGACGATACCGGCCTCGGTCTGCAATTCGGAATTACCGCTTTCGGGGGAAATCAGAGCGTCGCGTGGATGGTCGGAGAGATAAAGTTCCATCACGCCTTTTCGGAGCGTTTTCAGCCTTTCGGTCTGGGTCTTGACGACCATTCCCGGTGCAACCGGCGTGGTGCAGGAAGCAGGCGTTCCATTGCGACCTTCGATTTCGACGAGGCAGAGCCGGCAGGAGCCGAAGGCTTCGACGGAATCGGTGGCGCAGAGTTTCGGGATGTGGTTGCCGATCTCCATCGCCGCACGCATGATCGAAGTGCCGGCCGGCACGCTCACTTTCGCGCCGTCGATCGTTAGTTCGACGAGCGTGTCCGAGCTGACGGTGGGCGTGCCGTAGTCGATCTCGTGAATGAGAGCCATGGGCGTTCTCCTATTCGGCCGCAGCCGCCGCGGCGCGCGACCGAAAATCTTCCGGGTAATGACGAAGCGCGCTCATCACGGGGTAGGGCACAAACCCGCCGAGCGCGCAGAGGGAACCGAACTTCATCGTCTGACAGAGATCTTCCAAGAGAGCGAGGTTGGCGTCGACGTTGGTGCCCAGCATGATGCGCTCGACGACCTCTTTGCCGCGAACCGCACCGATCCGGCAGGGCGTGCATTTGCCGCAACTCTCGATCGCGCAGAACTCCATCGCGAACCGCGCCATTTCGGCCATGTCGACCGTGTCGTCGAAAACGACCACGCCGCCGTGGCCGATGAGGCCGTCGCGCGCCGTGAACGCCTCGTAGTCGAAGGGCGTGTCGAAGAGACTCGGCGGGAAATAGGCGCCGAGCGGTCCGCCGCATTGCACGGCACGGACCGGCCGCCCGGAGGCGGTCCCCCCGCCGATGTCCTCGACGATCTCGCCGAGCGTCAGACCGAAGGCGGTTTCAAAAAGTCCGCCGCGGCGCACGTTGCCGGCGATCTGGATCGGCATCGTGCCGCGCGATCGGCCCATGCCGAAATCGGCGTAAGCCGCGGCGCCTTGCGCCAGGACGAAGGGCACGGCCGCGAAGGAGAGGACGTTATTGACCACCGTCGGGCGCTGAAACAGGCCCTTATGCGCCGGCAGCGGCGGTTTGGCGCGCACGATGCCGCGCTTGCCTTCGAGACTGTCGAGCAGCGCGGTTTCTTCGCCACAGACATAGGAGCCGGCGCCGACCCGGAGCTCGATGTCGAAACGATGCTGCGAACCGGCGACCGCGTTGCCGAGAAATCCGGCCTGTCGTGCCGCCACGAGCGCGGCCTCGAAAGTGCGGATCGCCTGCGGATACTCGGACCGACAATAAACGAACCCCTTCGTCGCGCCGACGGCGAGAGCGGCGATCGCCATGCCTTCGATCAGCATGAAGGGATCTCCTTCCATGACCATGCGGTCGGCGAACGTGCCGCTATCGCCTTCGTCGGCATTGCAGACGACGTATTTTCGGTCGGCCTGCGTATGGGCGACCGTCTTCCATTTGATGCCGGTGGGAAACCCGGCGCCGCCGCGTCCGCGCAGGCCGGATTGCGTGACCTCGGTCACGATCGCCGCCGGGCCGATATCAAGGGCGCGTTTGAGCCCGGCCCAGCCGTCGTGCGCGGCATAGTCTTCGAGCGACAGCGGATCGGTGATGCCGCAACGGGCGAACGTGAGCCGCGTCTGGCGCGCCAGGAACGGATGCTCTTCCGGCCAGCCGATGCGCAGCGGATGGGCGCCGCCCGCCAGGAAATCGGCGTCGAAGAGGGAAGCGACATCGCGCGGCGCGAGCGGCCCGTAGGCGATCCTTCCGGCCCGGGTCTCGACCTCGACCAGCGGCTCGAGGAAGAACATGCCGCGCGAGCCGGTGCGTACGATGGTGACTTTCTTGCCGCGCTCGCTGGCGATCTCGGTGATCGTCTTGGCGACCTTGTCGGCGCCGACGGCCAACGCCGCCGCATCCTTGGGGACGAAGACGCGCGTCATGGTTCGCATACCTCTTGAACCGCCTCGGCGAGCCTATCGGCGTCGAGCAACCCGAGCGGCTCCCCGTCGAGAAGTGCGGCGGGTCCGCTCGCACAAAGCCCGAGACAATAGACCGGTTCGACCGTGAGGTCGCCATCCGGCGTTGTCTCATGCCAGCCGATCCGAAGTTTCGCGAGACAACGCCGCGCCACGGCTTCGCTGCCGCGGCTCTGACAAGCCTCGGCGCGGCAGATCTTCAACGTGTGGCGGCCGGCGGGGGCGCGGTGGAAATCGTGATAGAACGTGAGCACGCCATGCACTTCGGCGTGCGACAGATTGAGGGCTAAGGCGATGTGCGGGACTGCGGCGTCATCGATGTAGCCGAACTCGGCGTTGAACGCGTGCAGGATCGGCAGCAACGGGCCTTCGAGTCCGAGATGTTCGGCGATAATTGCTTGGGCGCGCCCCTCGTCGAAGCCAGACGTTTTGGGCATATTTCCACCAAAAACCATTGGTTCGGATTTCTCTATCGATCCAAGCCGGAACCGCCGCCGCAAGGCCCTATGCCGGAGGTAAGCCGTTTCCGCGCCGGCAAGGCAAACCGTTCTTAGAACGTGTCAAAAACTAGGTGGTCCTTCCCACTACGGTGATCAAGAGAGCCTTTCCGTAGCCCTATAGGATTTTTCTATTGTTATCAATGATGGTGCGATGCGAGGAGAAGTTTTGCCTCTGCGAAGAGCGCGCCGGCAAGTGGTGTCATCGGGTCCCGCCGCGGCACGACCAACCCAATCTGGTGCACGGCCTGGGGCTCGAGAATGGGAATCGACCGGATGGGCTCGGAAATGCCGAGCGTTTCGACCAATTTTTCAGCCATGATGCTCGCCCATCGTCCGGTCCGTACATGCGCATAGAGCGCGATCACGGAGTTCGATTCGAGCGTCGGGGCCGGCTGATTGCCTGCACTTGTCAACAACTGGTCGATAATTCGGCGGTTCTGCATATCGGGGGTGAGCAGGCAGAGCGGGATCCGCCCGACCTCCGCCCAGGTGACGCTCTGGCGCTCGGCAAACTGGCTTCCGGCGAAGGTCAGCAGCCGGTACTGCTCGGCATAGAGCGGCAGACTGCGCACCGTACCGAGCGGCTCGTTGTCGAGATAGGTGATGCCGGCTTCGATCTCGAGATCGCCCAGCGCCTCGAGGATCTCCACCGAGGACATCGACATGATGCTGAACCGCACGCCCGGATGTTTGGCGCGAAACGGCGTGGTCAAGGCCGCGACCATGGTCAAGGCCGTCGGCACGGAAGCGATCTTCAAATGGCCGAGCAGGCCGCTTTTCAAGCTGCGCACGTCTTGGCGCATGGCGCGCGCGTCGCCGACGATGCGCTTCGCCCATTCGAGCACCCGGTCGCCTTCCGCCGTGAGGCCATGAAACCTTGAACTGCGATTGACGAGCAGAACGCCGAGCGTCTCCTCCAATTGCTTGATGCCCGCCGAGAGCGTCGGTTGGGTAACGCCGCAAGCTTCGGCGGCACGGCTGAAACTTTGTTCCCGCGCGACGGCGATGAAGAATTCAAGTTTGTCGATCATGGCGCCAGGCATCGGCGCTAGGGCGTCAAGGCCCGCGCCTCGGTCAGTTCTACTGCGCAGCTATCCACCTGACAATTTCGGGCCAATGCTCTTTCAGCGTGTTGGCGCCCATGAACAGGCCGATATGCCCTCCCGGCACCGTCTCCTGAACGATGCGGTTCTTCGGCGTCCCGATATATTTGGCTGCGTCGAGAACCTGCTCAGGCGTCGTGATATCGTCCGAAGCGCCGGCCAACAAGTAAGTGGGGCACGTGATGTTGCGGAGGTTGAGCATGCGCCCAAGCCCCTTGAATTTTCCCTTCGCGAGCCTGTTTTCCTTGAAGATTTCTTTGATCACCTGAAGATACCAGCGCCCGGGCAAATCGATCGGATTTTCGTACCAGCTGTTGAACGCCTCCTCTTTCTTCAGATAAGCGTCGTCGTCGATGTGCTCATAGAGGTCGATCTGGTCCTGAATGTAATGCTGCTCGGGGTGCATGTTTTTCCATCCTTGGAGCATGAATTTCCCCTTCATCAGGCCATCGCCCATTTCAACCAGTTCCTCATAGAACGACATCGGGGACTCATGGGCCATCCGCTTGATAGGCCCTTTGCCGGCGTCGGTGTCGATCGGCGCGCCTGCGAGCACGAGCGAATTCACCTTGCCGGGGAAACGCGCCGCGATCATCGCTGAGACCCAGCCGCCCTGGCAAAGTCCTACGAGATTGACGCGGCCGCCGAGATCATCGATCGCAACGACGATCTCGGCGAGGTAATTGTCGATCTCAAGATCCTTCATATCGTCGGTCGCCGCCTTCCAGTCGGTCAATGCGACATGGCTGATGCCGTTCGCTAGTAGCGTTTCGATCAGGCTCTGGCCCTTGTGATAATCGGCGATCATCGCAGTGTGGCCGGCGTGCGGGGCATCGACAAGCGTCGGAATGCCACCAGGCTTTCCATAATCGCGGAGTTTCATGGTGCGCAGGTCGAGCCGAACCTCGTTGGGCGTCGCAAGCTTCGGCCGCAATTCGTCATGGATCTTGATCTCCTCATCGACGAATTTGAGGTTCTTCGCATAAAGATCCATTCCCTCTTCGGCTAAGCTTGTGGCCATAGCCATCGGCCAGAAGGCGGGGACGCTCGCCAGCGACAGTTCGGAGGATGTGACGCTGAGCTTCTTCGGCATTGCTGATCCTTCTTCTATTATCGGTGCGCGCACAGATCCGCGCGCAGCCAGGACTTGCGCTATGCCGCTATGCGTCCCTCGATGCGGCGGAGATGGTTGGCTTGGTGGGCAACGCGGTGCTCCAGCAATCGATAGAGGGCGATCTTCACGCCGCTGGTGATCAAGAAAAACGCCAAGGCGTAGGCCCAGACCATCAGCGCCAATCCCCAACCGGTCGGCGCCATGAACCAGCCGTAGACCACGGACAGCGTTCCGGCGATTTGCGTGCATTCGCAGGGAACGATCAGTTTCCAGCTAGGAAGGGGCTGCTCCCAGATCGCACCCTTGTTGCGGGTGAGATAGATCGTCATGTGTCCGGCAACGAGCAGCTTAAGGAACACGACCGACTGAACGACATCCGGCGCCAGGCGCAGATAATCGCGGGCGATCCAAAAGATTCCGAAACTGGCCAAGACACCGACGGTGCCGAGCACGGAGGCGATGACAAGCACGCGCGTCATGTCCCAACGCACCGGCCGGGATGCCGCGGGCGCATTGTCATAAGCGATCATCATAATTGGCACGTCGTTGAGCAAGGCCAATAGGACGATCATGATCGCCGTGACGGGATAGAAATTGAAGATGAGGATGCTCGCCGTCATGAACAGAAGAACGCGGGTCGTCTCGGCGATCCGGTAAATGGCGTAGCCAGTCATCCGCTCGAAGATCTGGCGGGCTTGTTCTATCGCCCGCGTGATTACCGAGAGACCCGGCGCCGTCAACACAAGATCGGCGGCGGCGCGCGCCGCGTCGGTCGCACCGCTAACGGCAATGCCGACATCGGCCTGTTTGAGGGGTGGCGCGTCATTCACGCCGTCGCCGGTCATGCCGACGATATATCCGGCGCCCTGAAGCGCTTTGACGATCTTGAACTTGTGCTCGGGGAAGACGCGCGCGAAACCGTCCGCCGCAATGATGGCCGGAAGCGGATCGGCAGGTGCATCCTTGCCGAAGACGCTGTCGGCGACCACGATGTTCTGGCCAAGATGGAGCTCGCCGGCAATCTGCCGGGCGATCGCTTCATGGTCGCCCGTCACCATTTTGATCTTGAGCCCCATGGCGCGCGTCGCCGCGATCGTCTCGGCGGCGTCGTCGCGGGGCGGATCGAACAAAGGCAGCAGGCCAAGGAAATGCCATTTGCCGGTATCGTCGGTCTTCGCCACGCCGAGGGTGCGGAATCCCTTTGCTGCGTCGGCATCGACTTCTGCGTTGATGGACTGCCGCTCTTCGGCGCCGAGATCGCAAAGACCGATAATGACCTGTGGCGCTCCTTTGGCGACACGAAAATGGTTGCCTTGGCTTTCAAACTCAGCTTCCGCCCGCTTCACGACAGGATCGAAGGGATGAAACGCCACAAGACTAAAAGCGTTGAGCTCCCTGTCGGCATGTGCGCCGGCGAGAATTGCGGCATCGATCGCGTCCGGCGCATCACGCCGCGAAGCTAACGCCGCGGCGAGGAGAAGATCGTCGCGTCCGACTCCCGCGGCAGGCTGTGCGTCGCCCAAAGTCAGCTCGTTCTTCGTCAATGTCCCGGTCTTGTCGGTGCACAGCATGTTCATGCCGGCCATTTCCTCGATCGAGACAAGGTGAGAGACAATGGCGCGCATTTTGGCGAGACGCTCGGCCCCCACCGCCATGGTGACGGAGAGCACGGCCGGCAATGCGACCGGGATCGAGGCAACCGTCAGGATCAGCGCGAATTGCACGGTCTCCAACAGCGGATCGTGCCGGAAGAGCGCGGCAAGCCCGATCACGGCGACCAACCCGACCGTCAAAAGGATCAGAAAATTGCCGATGCGCAGCACCGCACGTTGGAAATGCGAAACCGTCCTAGCCTGCTCGACGAGACGCGCCGTCTTGCCGAAATAGGTGCGCATTCCGGTCGCTGTGACGAGGCCGGTCATCTCGCCTTGCTTGGCGATCGAGCCGGAATAGGCTTCGTCGCCGATCTTCTTGTCGACCGGCAGCGATTCACCAGTCAACGCCGATTGATCGACGCTGAGATAAGAGCCCGCGATCAGCTTGATATCGGCTGGGACGACGTTGCCGAGCTTGACCAGCACGACATCGCCGGGCACGAGAAGCTTCGCCTCGATGTCCTTAAATGCGCCGTCGCGCTTGACGCGCGCCTTCAGCGCAAGGCGCTGCTTCAATAGAGCGATCGCATTGTCGGCCTTGAATTCCTGCCAGAACCCGACGCCGGCGTTGATAAAAAGCATCGCCAGAATGATGGCGAGATCTTCCCAATGTTTGAGCACCGCCGAGAGTCCGGCCGCCACCTCGATCATCCAAGGGATCGGTCCCCAGAAGAAGCGCGCGAGACGTTCGATCACACTCACATGATGTTCGGCCAGGGCATTCTCGCCATATTGTGCGAGGCGGCGAGTTGCTTCCTGCTGGGTCAGCCCCGCGGTGCTGTTCGCGATACCGCTTGAAGGTGCGGTAGGATGCGAAATGGAGGCATCGGTCCGATCCGGTTTCTTCGTGGAAGAGTCCGACATCATCGTGCACCTGCGCCGAAAATAGCCGAGCCGGCTGTCAAAATCCGATCAGCTGACAATGTGATAGCCGGCATCGACATATTCGACATTGCCGGTCAACGCCGCCGCCGAGTCGCTGACCAGAAAAGCTGCGACATTGCCGACGTCTTCGATGCTCACCAGCCGATGCTCGGGTGTGCGCGAACGAGCCCGCTCTAGAAGCTCGTCGAAACGCTCGATGCCGGAGGCGGCGCGCGTCCTCAGCGGCCCCGGCGAAAGCGCGTGTACGCGGATGCGTTTTTCTCCGAGTTCCGCCGCCATATAGCGCACCGAGCTCTCGAGCGCCGACTTCACGGGCCCCATGAGGTTATAGTCTTCCACAACCTTCTCAGCGCCGTAGAACGTCACGGTCAGCAGACAGCCGCCCTGCGTCATGAGCGGCTCGGCGAAATGCGCCAT
>JBOHJJ010000010.1:0-16701 GCA_050728495.1 Methylovirgula sp. | reverse complement strand
GCGGATTGCCGGCTCTTCCAGCTGGGTCAGGTGACGACTATATGTGTGTGTTGCGCAGCCGACTGGGCTAGTGGCTGCGTGAGGGCCCGCCGGAATGGGGGTCAAAGGAGGGATAATGGCTACTGCAGCACTCCCGGTGCTTTCGGGGGAGAACGGGCTATCCCGCTATCTCCGTGAAATCCGGCGGTTTCCAATGCTGGAACCGCAGGAAGAGTACATGCTCGCCAAGCGTTGGCGGGAGCACGAAGATCCCGAGGCGGCGCATAAGCTTGTCACCTCGCATCTGCGGCTCGTCGCCAAGATCGCGATGGGCTATCGCGGCTACGGTTTGCCGATCGGCGAAGTCATCTCGGAAGGCAACGTTGGCTTGATGCAAGCGGTCAAGCGCTTCGAGCCGGAACGCGGCTTTCGGCTGGCCACCTATGCGATGTGGTGGATCCGGGCCTCGATTCAGGAATACATCCTGCGCTCCTGGTCGCTCGTCAAAATGGGCACCACCGCGAGCCAGAAGAAGCTGTTCTTCAACCTGCGCAAGGCGAAGAGCCAGATCTCGGCGCTCGACGAAGGCGACATGCGTCCCGATCAGGTCGATACGATCGCGCATCGGCTCGGCGTCTCCAAGCAGGACGTGATCAACATGAACCGCCGCATGTCGGGCGACGCTTCGCTCAACGCGCCGCTGCGCGAAGAGGGTGAAGGCGAGTGGCAGGATTGGCTGGTTGATGACAGCACGAGCCAGGAAAATCTGCTTGCTGATCGCGAAGAGGCGGACAACCGCCACGGCGCGTTGCATCAGGCGCTGAGCGTGCTCAATGATCGCGAGCGGCGTATTTTCGAGGCGCGCCGTCTGACCGACGATCCGATCACGCTCGAGCAATTGTCGGACGAGTTCGACATTTCGCGCGAGCGCGTCCGGCAGATTGAAGTGCGCGCTTTCGAGAAGGTGCAGGCGGCGGTGAAAGCCGGCATGGCCAAGCTCGAATCGCTGCCGCCGGGCGAGCGGGCCGGGGCACGAGCGCCGGCGCTTTAAGCGGAAGAAATTAAGCGGAAGAAAATTCCCGGTGAAATCGAAAGCGGCGTGGCCTTGCCCGCCGCTTTTCGCATGCTATAAGGCCACCGCGCAAAGGCGGGAGCCTGTCGGAGTGTAGCGCAGCCTGGTAGCGCACCTCGTTCGGGACGAGGGGGCCGGAGGTTCGAATCCTCTCACTCCGACCATCCGCTTTTCTCCGACGATCGGGTTGAGACGAGGCGTTCGCCCGACCTTAGCTCGAAGTCGGATCGGGCGCACCCGCCGCCTCCAGCACCGCTGCCCGCCACTCGCGCTTCACCGGAAGCAGTGGCGGCATGGGCGCAAGACGAGGCTCGGCCGTCGGCGTCGCGATCGCATCGATCTTGTCGGTCTTGGCAGCTTTGCGCATGAACAGATTGTAGATCGCCCATTGGGCGCGTTGCCGCTTGCCGACCCACGGAAAGCGGCTCGCCATCGAAGCCGCCGAATAGAAATTTTCGTAGGCGCGGGCATGGCCGATACGCAGCTGGTCTCCCGACATTTGCGCCGGGCGATAGATGACGTGGCCCTGGTCGTACATTGTCCAGTCGTAGGAAACCATGCGGTTTGCCTTCTTCATTTCGTACCAGGTAAGCGTACCGGGATAAGGGGTCAGCACCGAATAGGCGCAGGCGTCGTAGTTGGCGTCGGTGTTGAACTTCACGGTTTCGTCGAAGACCGAGAGATCGTCGCCGTCGAAGCCGAACATGAACAAGCCGAACACCATGATGCCGTACGAGTGCACTTTCTCCACGAGCGCGGCGAAGGTTTCGGGCCGATTGACGTGTTTGTGGACGCTGGTCAGCGTCGAGCGCGAGATCGACTCGAAGCCGATGCTCAGCATCGTACAGCCGCTTTCCGCCGCAAGCTCCAGCATCGCGTCGTCTTGCGCCAGTTTCGAAGTGACGCCGGCCTGCCACTCAATCCCGCGTCCCTTCAACGCCCGCATCACTTCCTTGGGGCGCTCGGGTGTCCCGAAGAAGTCGGCGTCGTTGATCGAGATGATGCGCGAACCGCAGTTCTCCATTTCGTGAATCACTTCGTCGACCGGCCGATAGCGGAATTTCAGGCCGTTCATCAACGGTTCGGCGCAGAACGTGCAGCCTTGGTGGCAGCCGCGCGACGTCTGCACGAAGGTTTTATTGACATAGCGATGTTTTTTCAGGAGATCGTAGCGCGGCATCGCCATTCCGACCATCGGATGCAGGGTCTCCGATCGATAAATGCCGCGCATTGAGCCTTGCTTGAGATCGTCAAGCAGTTTGTCGATCACGAGCTCGACTTCGCCGATCACGACGGCATCGCAGTGCTGCAACGCTTCCTTCGGCATGAAGCTCGGATGCACGCCGCCCATGGCTACCGGTATGCCTTTGGCGCGGAATTGATCGGCGATCTCGTAGCCGCGGTTGACGTAACTCGTCATCGCCGAAATCCCGACGAGGTCCGCCTTTATGTCGAAGTCGACCGATTCGATATTCTCATCGGTGAGGATCACTTCGTATTGATCGCGCGGAATGCATGCGGCGACGGCGAGCAGCCCCGCCAGCGGAGAGTAGAGCGCTCGGTTGAGGTAGATGGGACGGGTCGTCAGCGAATCGGTTTTCGGATTGATCAGATGGATAACGCGTGAGCGCACGGCACTCTCCCCCGCTGTGGCGTTGTGACACCGACACTACCATGAACCGGGGTTTATCCTAGCCCCGCAAATAGCCGATCGGGTGTCGATTTGGAATTTAGTGTGTCGCTGTTGCGGCGCCGCAGCGGTAGCGTAACGAAAGTGCGGGCTTCTCGTGAAGATATGGCCATGACGAAGAGAGCGGTCGCCATAAGGCACATCCATTTCGAGGACCTCGGCGTGTTCGCACCCGTGCTGGCGGACCATCGATATAAGGCAGGCTATTGCGACGCCGCATCGCGCGACCTGCGATCCTTGGATCCGCTCGAGCCGGATTTGCTGATCGTGCTCGGCGCCCCAGTCGGTGTGTATGAAAAGGAGGCCTACCCCTTCCTGGGCCGCGAACAGGATATTCTCGCGGCGCGCCTGGAAAGGAACCGTCCGACGCTCGGTGTCTGCCTCGGCGCCCAGCTTATGGCGGCGACGATGGGCGCCAAGGTTTTCCCGTCCGGCGTCAAGGAGATCGGCTTCGCGCCGCTTTCGCTCACGCAGGCCGGACGCGAGGGACCATTGCGGCACCTCGCCGGCATTGCCGTATTGCATTGGCATGGAGATACATTTGATCTCCCGGAAGGCACCATAAATCTGGCGGCGACGCAACCATGCGCGCATCAGGCCTTTGCGCACGGCTCCAACATCCTGGGGCTGCAATTCCACATGGAAGCCGATACCACGGACTTTGAACACTGGCTGATCGGGCACGCTGCCGAATTGGCCGGCGCGGGGATCGACCCGCGCCAGCTCAGAGCCGAGGCCATGAAAATCGGTCCCGCCTTGGCGAAAGCGGCGACAGCGACGTTCTCCGAATGGCTGAGAGACCTGATATTTTAGCGCCACGCCCGTAACTTGGCGGCGAATATCCGGAATGGATTGCCTTGCCCGAATCCCTCCGGGTTACTTAGTTCGCGCGCATAGGCGCCACCAAGCCCGTATCGCCGCTTCGTCTGCAGCCAGATAGATCGCCTCAGGCGCAAAAGCGCGCCAAGCATCGCGATGTTTGTCGGAAACCATCGTCAGCACGGGTTTACCGGCGGCAATCGCGGTCTCGAATGCGGCGGTCAATCCGCCTCGCATAGCTTCGAGCTTGCCGAACTTGCTGAGGACGACGAAGTCGCTCGTCGAGATCTGACCGACGATCGCCGCACAGGCGGTTTCAACGCCCGCAGCATCGATGTGACACGAAGTATGCGCCGGCACGGTCTCAAGATAGATCGAATATGGCTCGCCGGAGACGATGTCCCGCAGAACGCCGGCGCTGCAGGTACGATCGGGAAGGCCAAGAGCTTCGCCGATCACGCCGACGACCTTCACTCCCGAGGTACGCCACTCGGCCGTCAATACGGCGAACAACGTTTGGATGGTGGCGCTGTCAGCCCCTATGACGGTGGCAATTCTGCCTGCTTCGGGTGTTTTCGCGGCCGTCCTCGTTTCGCCAACGCGCACTGGATTCTCGGTACTCGACGTTTGCGCTTGCATTTCAGGTTAGCTTCTATCTGAAGCTGATCTTCAGAACTTCATAGCTCTTGCCGCCGCCCGGCGTGTTGACCTCGACGGTATCGCCGACCTTCTTGCCGATGAGAGCGCGCGCGGTCGGGGAGCTGATCGAAACGCGGCCAGCTTTTACGTCAGCCTCGGCTTCGCCGACAATCTGGTAGACTTTCTTTTCGTCCGTGTCCTCGTCGACGAGGGTGACGGTGGCGCCGAACATTACGGTCGTGCCGGAGAGTTTCGAGACGTCGATGACCTCCGCCCGCGACAGCTTATCCTCGAGTTCGGCGATCCGCCCTTCGTTCAAGGATTGGGCTTCTTTGGCCGCGAAATATTCGGCGTTCTCCGCCAAATCTCCATGCGTGCGGGCTTCGGCGATTGCCTGAATGATCCGCGGCCGCTCGATCTGCTGAAGGCGCTTCAATTCTTCTTCGAGGACGGAATGTCCTTGCGCCGTCATCGGAATCTTGTCCATTCTCGATCTCTTTCAGCTCACGTTCTTACGATCGGGTAAAATTGCCGCCATCCCAGGGCCCCCACCCGGAACGCCGGCTCTAAGCCTTGAGGGATTTCCTCATTGCTTTGGAATCGTTCCCAATCCTCCATTTTACCATAATCCGACAGGGTATAATGGATTTAAATCGATGTGGTTGATTGCCGTTCCCGAAAGGAACCGCAACCAGACGCCCCCGAACCGGGGTTCGAGGAGCTCGCGTTCCAATTCAGGAAGCGACGGCTCCGAGCCGGCCAGGATCAAATTGTCGCAAAATAATCCTGGAGCGCCCGCACTTCGAGGTCACCCGCCACATAGGCCGCGATACCCTGCGAGGCCGCGATCGCGCCCGCCACAGTGGTATAATAGGGGACCTTATGCAAGAGGGCGGCGCGCCGCAACGAGCGGGAATCGGCCAAGGCCTGCGCTCCTTCGGTGGTATTGAAGACGAGCTGGATCCGGCCGTTTTTGATCGCATCGACGACGTGCGGGCGGCCTTCCGAGACCTTGTTGATCTTTTGTGCCGGGATGTTGCCGTGGGTTTCGAGGTAGCGCGCCGTGCCGGCCGTGGCGCAGATCTGGAACCCGAGCCCCAGCAGAAGTCGCACGCAGCCGACGATGCGCGGCTTATCGACGTCGCGCACCGAGACGAAGAGCGTGCCGCTGGTCGGTACATTGGTGCCGCCGCCGAGCTGACTTTTGGCGAAGGCGATCTCGAAGGAACGGTCGAGCCCCATCACTTCCCCGGTCGAGCGCATTTCCGGGCCGAGCACCGTGTCGACGCCCGGGAAGCGCGCGAAAGGAAACACCGCCTCTTTCACCCCGACGTGGTCGGGGCGCATCGGCTTTAGATCGAAGCGGGCCAGCGGCTCGCCGGCCATCACCCGCGCCGCGATCTTGGCAATCGGCACGCCGATCACCTTGGCGACGAAGGGGACGGTGCGCGAGGCGCGGGGATTGACCTCGAGCACGTAAATTTCGTCGTCCTTCAGGGCGTATTGCACGTTCATCAGTCCGCCGACGTTGAGCGCCAAGGCGAGCTTCACCGTCTCGTCTTCGAGCCGCGCGATCATGTCTTTCGACAGCGAGCGCGGCGGCAGCGAGCAGGCGCTGTCGCCGGAATGGATGCCCGCCTCTTCGATATGTTCCATGATGCCGCAGATGAAGGCGTCGCGGCCGTCGCAGAGCGCGTCGACATCGATTTCGACCGCGTCGGAGAGATAGCGGTCGAAGAGCAGCGGGTTCTTGCCGAGCACGGTGTTGATCTGCCCGGTCTTGTCGTTCGGATAGCGCGCCTTGATCTCCGACGGAACCAGGCCGGGCAGCGTGCCGAGCAGATATTCGTCGAAGCTTGCCTGGTCGTAAAGGATCGCCATGGCGCGCCCGCCGAGCACGTAGGAGGGCCGCACCACGAGCGGCAGGCCGAGTTCGGCGGCCACGAGCCGCGATTGCTCCACCGAATAAGCGATGCCGTTCCTCGGCTGTTTCAATCCGAGCTTGTCGAGGAGCCGTTTGAAGCGGTCGCGGTCCTCGGCAAGGTCGATCGAATCGACGCTGGTGCCGAGAATGGGAACGTCTGCTTCTTGCAAGGAATGCGCGAGCTTCAGCGGTGTCTGTCCGCCGAACTGCACGATCGTGCCGCAAAGCCGGCCGGCCCGGCGCTCGGTGGCGAGAATCTCGAGCACGTCTTCGGTGGTCAACGGCTCGAAATACAGCCGGTCGGAAGTGTCGTAATCGGTCGACACCGTCTCCGGGTTGCAGTTGACCATGATCGTCTCGAACCCGGCCGCATGCAGTGCAAAGCTGGCGTGGCAGCAGCAGTAGTCGAACTCGATGCCTTGCCCGATCCGGTTCGGGCCGCCGCCGAGAATGACGATCTTGTCGCGCTGCGAAGGCTTCGCCTCGCAAACCGGCGCGCCCGAAAACGGCGCTTCGTAGGTCGAATACATATAGGCGGTCGGCGCGGCGAACTCGGCCGCGCAGGTGTCGATGCGTTTGTAAACAGGGCGCACCCCGAGCCGATGGCGCAGCTCGCGCACCTCGGCCTCCTCGCCGCCGACGAGCGTCGCAAGCCGCGTATCGGAAAACCCCGCCGCCTTCAGCATCCGCAAGTTCGCCGCGTCCTTCGGCAGACCGAATCTGCGGACCTTGGTCTCGAGGTCGATGATTTCCTTGAGCCGCGCGATGAACCAGGGATCGATGCCGCAGGCGTCGTGGATTTCCTCGCTGGTCAGCCCGTAGCGCAGCGCCTGGGCGACGACGAGCAGGCGGTCGGGCGTCGGGCGGCCGAGCGCGGCGCGCAGCACCTTGCGGTCGTTGTCGAGCTCGATGCCTTCGATCTCGATCTCGTCGAGCCCGGAAATGCCGGTCTCGAGCGAGCGCAGCGCCTTTTGCAGGCTCTCGGCAAAGGTGCGCCCGATGGCCATCGCCTCGCCGACCGATTTCATCGCGGTGGTGAGGATCGGCTCGGCGCCGGGGAATTTCTCGAAGGCGAAGCGCGGGATCTTGGTGACGATGTAATCGATCGCCGGCTCGAACGAGGCGGGCGTAGCGCCGCCGGTAATGTCGTTGGCGATCTCGTCGAGCGTGTAGCCGACGGCGAGTCTCGCCGCGACCTTGGCGATCGGAAAGCCGGTCGCCTTCGAAGCCAGCGCCGAAGAGCGCGACACGCGCGGATTCATCTCGATCACCACCATGCGGCCGTTCTCGGGGTCGACCGCGAATTGCACGTTCGAGCCGCCGGTCTCGACGCCGATCTCGCGCAGCACCGCGATCGCCGCGTCGCGCATCACCTGGTATTCCTTGTCGGTGAGCGTGAGGGCGGGGGCGACGGTGATCGAATCGCCGGTATGCACGCCCATCGGATCGATGTTCTCGATCGAGCAGACGATGATGCAGTTGTCGGCCTTGTCGCGCACCACTTCCATCTCGAATTCTTTCCAGCCGAGCACGCTTTCCTCGACCAGCACCTCGTTGGTCGGCGAGGCGTCGATGCCGCGCTCGACGATCTCGATGAACTCCTCTTTGTTGTAGGCGATGCCGCCGCCGGTGCCGCCGAGCGTGAAGGAGGGGCGGATGATCGCCGGCAGGCCGATGTCTTCAAGCGCCGCGAGCGCCTTCGACAGCGTCTTCACCTGGTGCGAGCGCGGCGTCGAAAGGCCGATGCGCGTCATCGCCTCGCGAAAGCGCTCGCGGTCCTCGGCCTTGTCGATCGCCTCGGCGGTGGCGCCGATCATCTCGACGCCGTATTCTTCGAGCACGCCCATGCGTTTCAGGCTGAGCGCGCAATTCAGCGCCGTCTGCCCGCCCATGGTCGGCAGAAGCGCGAAGCCGCCCGGCGCCGCATAGCGCTCCTTGGCGATGATCTTGGCGACGATTTCCGGCGTGATCGGCTCGATGTAGGTGCGCTCCGCCATGTCCGGATCGGTCATGATCGTTGCCGGATTGGAATTGACGAGGACGATCCGGTAGCCCTCGGCGCGCAAAGCCTTGCAGGCCTGCGTTCCGGAATAGTCGAACTCGCAGGCCTGACCGACGATGATCGGGCCGGCGCCGATGATCATGATGGTTTCGATATCGGTCCGTTTAGGCATACGTCGGGTTCCGCGGCGGCGCGGGGAAGAACATAAGCGCTGGGATGAGCCGCGCCGACGGGTAGACTAAAATCGCCGCAGTGGGAACCCCGCAGGGCGGAACTAGGACAGATCCACCGCGTAGCGCTTCAGATCTTCCAGCGAGCAATAATCGAGCGCCCCTTCGTGGGTAGCGCGCAACACGACGCGGGGCATTTTCCCGGCCTCGAGCGCCTCCTGCCAGCGCGGCGCGCACAGGCACCAGCGGTCGCCCGGTTTCACGCCGGGAAAGTCGAATTCCGGCAGCGGCGTCGAGAGGTCGTTGCCGCGCTCCTTGGAAAAGGCGAGAAAGTCCGCTGTCGCGACGACGCAGACGGTATGGCTGCCGACGTCCTCGGCGGCCGTGTCGCAGCATCCGTTGCGGAAGAAACCGGTCATCGGATCGAGCGAACAAGGCTCGAGCGGTTCGCCAAGCACGTTGCGCGAGGGTCCGCGGCCGCCGCCGCCGTTGCCGGCCCTAAACATAGATCCGCCTTCCTACCTCGAGGAAAACCAGAATAGACTTCTCATTCGCGGCCGCAACTTTGATGTTTTCCCGTCACTCTGTGGCTTCATCGCAACAGACGCGGCGATGCCGCTTTGCTATACATTTGGTGCTGACGACCTGTATAGCCGGCCGGGGGGCCACGGCTTCATCGCACAGGCCGAGGGGAAGGCAAAAGCCCGGTTCCATCCCACGATGGACCGGGCTTTTTTGCTGGGCGCGTCCGCAGCTTAGACGAGGCTCGCGCAGAAGCGCTGGATCTTGCGGCAGGCGTCTTCGAGAACATCCGTCGAAGTCGCGTAGGAAATGCGGAAGTTTGGGCCGAGCCCGAACGCAGAGCCCTGCACGACGGCAACGCCTTCCGCCTCGAGGAGCGCTGCGACAAAATCTTCGTCGCCGCCGATCTTCTTGCCGTCCGGCGTTTTGCGGCCGATCGCCTCCGCGCAGGAGGGATAGACGTAAAACGCGCCTTCCGGCGACGGACATTTCAGATATTTCGCCTGGTTGACCATCGAGACGACGAGGTCGCGGCGCGCCTCGAAGATCTTGCGGCGCTTGGGGATGAAATCCTGCGGGCCGTTCAAGGCCTCGACCGAGGCCCATTGGGCGATCGAACAGGCGCCCGAAGTCTGCTGGCCCTGCAGCATGTCCATCGCCTGGATGAGCTTCGCCGGTCCCGCCGCATAGCCGATGCGCCAGCCGGTCATCGCATACGCCTTCGAGACACCGTTCATCGTCAGCGTCCGGTCCGTCAGGTTCGGCTCGACCTCAGCCGGCGTGACGAAGGTGAAGTCGCCGTAGGTCAAATGCTCGTAGATGTCGTCGGTGAGGACCCAGACCTGCGGATGGCGCAGCAGCACATCGGTCAGCGCCTTGAGCTCGGCGCGGGTATAGGCGGCGCCGGACGGATTCGACGGTGAATTCAGGATCAGCCATTTGGTTTTGGGCGTGATCGCTTTGTCGAGGTCCGCGGCCTGTAGCTTGAAGCCATGCTCCATCGTGGTCTCGACTGCGATCGGCGTGCCGCCGGCAATCGCCACCATGTCCGGATAGCTCACCCAATAGGGCGCCGGGATGAGCACTTCGTCGCCCTTGTTCAGCGTAGCGAGAAAGGCGTTGAACAGAATATGTTTGCCGCCGGTGCCGACAATCGTCTGCGACGGTTTGTAGTCGAGCCCGTTCTCGCGCTTGAACTTGGCGGCGATCGCTTCGCGCAACGGCGCAATGCCGGCGACCGGCGTATATTTCGTCTCGCCGCGCTCGATAGCCGCGATCGCCGCCTGTTTGACGTTGTCGGGCGTGTCGAAATCGGGCTCGCCGATCGACAGCGAGATAATTTCGCGTCCGGCGTTCTTCAAATCGCGCGCCTTCTGGGTAACCGCAATCGTGGCGGAAGGTTTTACGCGCAACAGGGCGTCGGAAATGAAAGCCATAACGTTCCTTCGGGTCCACCGGAGCGACGGCAAACTAGCGGCATGCGGATCGGCGCTTCAAGGACTTGTATTGCCGCATGGGTTCTGCGTCGAGCGGCAGGGGCAAATCCCTACAATCTAAGCAATCCTTAATAGGCGAGCGCGATCATCCCCGCCTTCGAGGCAAAATTCATGCTGGAAAACCTGCGCAGCGGAGCTTGGCTGACGCGCCAACGTCTCTACGCCTATCCGATCATTCTGCTGGTGCTTTTCGCCGCGGCGGCGCTTGCGCTCCTATTCACCTCGCGCGACGGCATCGACGCCTTCGGTCGGCCGCTCGGCACGGATTTCAGCGGGATCTTCACGGCGGGGTTCGGGGTCGACCACGGCCATCCTGCGCTGGCCTATGATGTCGGCGCCTTTCGCGACCTGCAGGAAAAGCTCTTCGGCCATTCCGAAAATTTCTATGTCTGGCTCTACCCGCCCTATTTCCTGGCAGTCGCCGGGCTCTTCGCCAAGTTCCCCTATTTCGCAGCCTTGGCGCTTTGGCAGGCAACGACGCTCGCCGCCTATCTGGCAACCGTCCTAGCGGTGCTGCGGCCGGCGAAGCTACCAATTTGGCAGGTGCTCATTACGGCGCTCGCCTTTCCGGCCGTTCTCATCAACCTCCTGCATGGACAGAATGGCTTTCTGAGCGCCGCCTTGTTCGGCGGCGGTCTCGTTCTGCTGGAGCGCCGGCCGAGCCTCGCCGGCGTGCTCTTGGCGCTCCTCGCCTACAAACCACAGTTCGGATTTCTGCTCGTCCCGGCGCTCCTTGCCGGCGGATATTGGCGGGCGGCCGTGGCGGCGGCAGCGACCGTCACCGCCATTACCTTGGCAAGTCTCGCCGTGTTCGGAGCTGCGCCCTGGCAGGGATTTTTCGCCCACCTCGATTTCACCCGGATCATCGTCGAGGAAGGCGCCGTCGGCTTTGCGAAAAACCAGAGCCCGTTCGCGGCAGTCCGCCTACTCGGCGGTGGCGTGGATCTGGCCTATTGCGTGCAGGGCGCGGTCAGCTGCACCATGGTCGTTACTTTGATCTTTCTCTGGCGGTCGGCAGCCGATTTTCGGCTGAAAGCCGCGACGCTCCTCGCTGCGAGCCTGCTCGCCACCCCGCAGGTCTTCGACTACGACATGGCGATCCTTGCGCCGGCACTTGCCTTCGCGGTGGCATACGGACTCGACAAAGGGTTCGGGACGTTCGAGAGAACCGGTCTCGCCCTCGTTTGGATCGCACCGTTGCTGGCGCGGCCCCTCGCTAGCGTGGCTTTCCTGCCGCTTGGCCTGGTCGCCGTATCGCTGCTCTTCGTCGGTCTCGTTCGCCGCGCCCGCGCCGCACAAGCAGAGCGCAGCGCTAACGACTCAGGCCCGCCGCGCGCCGGAAATCGCCACGCCCAATCAATTGCCTGAACTGATACGCGGCCTTCTGCGAACCAGGCGAATTGTGCGCCTCCCGCGAATTCCGAGACATTGTTTTCACCATAGGTCGGGGAATTTTTTTATTTGACGCGGCGCGGCGAAGACCGTTAGCGCGCCCTCTCCAAATTCTGCAGATTTTTGCCCGGCAGCTCGCGTACCGCATGACAGAGCCGCGCCGAACTTTACCGCGATAAGTTTAAGTATCTGTTCTTACTAGTGGATCTGCGAAGGAACCGGGCGGACAGAAGCGCGTTGTCTGTGCGTAGGGAGTTCGTCGCATTCACCGAAAATTGACCATAGTGGATCTGGCAGGCGGTGAGTCGCGCGACTATTTGGCAACGGTCAATACAATCTTCTAGGCTTCAGAAACTTTCCTTGAGGTTGTTGCGTTAGAGTCACGCATAGGATTTTTACCTCGGCGATTGATTGATTGAGCTGCGTCAACCCGCGTTGCGTTTGGCTGTGCCGAATAGGGTGGCAGGTAGTCGTCTGAGGATGCGTGGGTGCTGGAGGGAGTTTTCATATGTCGATCGCCGATCATTTCGATCATGCGCCGGATGCCGGGTTCGTCCGGTCCTATGATTCGCAGGCTGCGCGCCGCCAATTTCAGATTTCGCTTGTCCTCATTCTGATTTTGGCTGCGGCGGCCTTTGCACTTGGCCTTCTCGTCCGGTTCGACGAGCCCTATTCAAACGGAACTTCGCCGCGCCCGGCGCAGGTACATTTCGCCGGAAACCTGGCGGATTTTCAAGGGTAAGCGCATCTCCAGCCATCCCTGAAGATGGCGGATAACGGTACCACGATCCCCGATGCCCCCGTAGGGGGTCGTGCTTGGGCCGCGCTCCTAAAAGGACGCGGCCCTTTCTTTATCCGGATGACGGAAGACAGAGGACGGACGACGGAGAACGGACGATCAAAGACGGTTCCTCTGTCCTCCGTCCTCTGTTGTCTGTCGTCCGATAATCCTTCGGTAAAGGGACGCCCATAGACTGGCGACATGCGCTCCGCCCAACCATTTGGCCGGCGCGGCAGGCCGGCAGATTCAGCCGCCCCCGGCGCCTCGGAATTTCGATCGAGCCCTGCCAGTGCTCTGCCGCCTGATCTACTCGCCGCGATCCTGCAGTCGGCGGAACAGAGTAGCGCAGCCGAGCGGCCGAAAGTCCTCAAAGTGACGTGGTCGTTTCGGGGCGCCGCACTTGCCGGGCTTGTCGCCGGGCTATTGAGCGCCGCGGTCAAGGCGACGGCGGTCCTCAACCTGGGCGGCGTTCTCAGCCAGGTCCCGCTCGGAGAGGCGAAAGTACCCCTCGCGGTTGCCTTGGCCGTCGCCGGACTGTGGGGCGGCGCCCGCTCCAGCGGCCTCGTCCTGCTCGTCGCCCATTCCCTACTCAGCCGGCTCGGCAAAACGACCTATACGGCCTATGCGCTGGCCGGCGCCGCCGCCTCCCTTGCCTATGTGCTGATCACCGAAATCCTCGGATTCACGGCCATTCATGCGTTCATCGGCGATGTCCTGTCCGGGGCCGCGGCGGGATTCTTCTATCGTCTCTTCGCGGCGACCGAGCGCAGCGCGCTGGCCGACACGTCCGTCCCGCCCGAGGGCTGAACGGACGTAAATTCTTGTGACAAGCGTCACGATGTCCTCTCCACAGGCGCCCCGCCTTGGGCACACTGGCCGCATGCCGATGCGCTTCAAAGCCGCGCTCCTCCTCGTGCTCCTGCCGATCGCGACGGCGCGTGCCGACAGTCTCTTGGACCGCATCGCCAACCGCGAGCCGGCGCCGGCATTGGAAGACGACGGCGGCAGCGTTCTCAAACGCGCCGCCTTCATCAAATCGCATCGCGACGATTTCTCCTTCCGCCTGCCGCTCGAATGCTATTCCTCCTGCACCTTGCTGCTCGCCATTCGCGGCGCCTGCGTCCAGCCGGGAAGCCATCTCTATTTCCATTCCGCCACGGTGGACGGGCGCCGTTCGCCGCGTTGGGACGCCTATGCCATGGGCTTTTACCCTGCCCCCGTCCGCCGCTGGGTGGTTGCGCATCGGGCGCTCGCAAGCCTGCGCTTCACGGCTTTGGATTGGCGTACCGCAGCCCATCTCGGCGTGCGGGTGTGCGACTAGCTTTAGGCTACGCCGTTCGGGTCTTTGATCGGTCGCGGGGAGCGCCCATATTGGGGCCATGCCGAAGCCCCCGCATCGCGCCCGTTCCAAAGCCGCAAAACCTGAGCAAAAGCCACTCGGCGAACATCTCGCCGCTTTGCTCAATCCGGCGCTGAACGCCGCAACCGGCTTTGCCGAGGCGCCGGCTGCTTTTAAGGAGTTCGAGAGAGGTCTCGGCGGCGTCGAGGCGACCGTTACCTCGCTCAAGGATCTGCTCGAACACGGCGACCCTAACCTGCGCGGCAAGAAGCCTTGGACGCCGCATCGTCCGCCGCGCCCGGAAAAGTCCGAAGGCGGCATCAAATTCGAGCTTGTTGCGGATTATGAGCCGCGCGGCGACCAGCCGACGGCGATCGCCGAGCTCGTCGCCGGCGTCCAAGCGAGCGAGCACGACCAGGTTCTGCTCGGCGTCACGGGCTCGGGCAAGACCTACACAATGGCGCAGATCATCGCCGCCACGCAGCGTCCGGCCTTGGTTCTCGCGCCCAACAAGACGCTCGCCGCGCAGCTCTATGGCGAGTTCAAGAGCTTCTTCCCGGAGAATGCGGTCGAGTATTTCGTCTCGTACTACGATTACTACCAGCCCGAAGCCTATGTGCCGCGCACCGACACCTATATCGAGAAGGAAAGCTCGATCAACGAGCAGATCGATCGCATGCGCCACGCCGCGACGCGCGCGCTTCTCGAACGCGACGACGTAATCATCGTCGCTTCCGTCTCCTGCATCTACGGCATTGGTTCGGTCGAAACCTATACCGCAATGACCTTCACCTTGAAGGTCGGCGAGCGCATCGATCAGCGCCAGCTCATCGCCGATCTCGTCGCGCTGCAATACAAACGCTCGGGCGGCGATTTCTATCGCGGCCTGTTCCGGGTGCGCGGCGACACGATCGACGTGTTCCCAGCCCACTACGAGGACCGCGCTTGGCGCATCCGCTTCTTCGGCGATGAGATCGAGGCGATCGCCGAGTTCGATCCGCTGACCGGCGAAAAGACGCAGGATCTCGACTTCGTCAAGGTTTACGCGAACTCGCATTACGTCACGCCGCGCCCGACGCTGGTGCAATCGATCAAAGGCATCAAAGAGGAACTGAAGCAGCGCCTCGCCGAGCTTTACGCCGCCGGCCGGCTCCTCGAAGCCCAGCGGCTCGAACAGCGCACGCTTTTCGACTTGGAGATGATGGAAGCGACCGGCTCCTGCGCCGGCATCGAGAATTATTCGCGTTATCTGACTGGCCGTCAACCGGGCGAGCCGCCGCCCACGCTTTTCGAATATCTGCCCGATAACGCACTCGTCTTTGCCGACGAGTCGCATGTGACGATCCCGCAGATCGGCGGCATGTATCGCGGCGACTTCCGCCGCAAGGCGACGCTCGCCGAATACGGCTTCCGGCTACCCTCCTGCATGGACAACCGGCCGCTGCGCTTCGAGGAATGGGACGCGATGCGGCCGCAGTCGGTCTATGTCTCGGCGACCCCCGGCAAATGGGAGATGGAGCGCACCGGCGGCATCTTCGTCGAGCAGGTGATCCGCCCCACGGGACTCATCGATCCGCCGGTCGAAATCCGCCCAGCGCGCGCCCAGGTCGACGATCTCTTGGGCGAAGTACGCGAAGTTGCCCGCGCCGGCTATCGCTCGCTCGTCACGGTGCTCACCAAACGCATGGCCGAGGATTTGACCGAGTATCTGCACGAACACGGCGTGCGGGTGCGCTACATGCATTCCGATATCGATACGCTGGAGCGCATCGAGATCATCCGCGACTTGCGGCTCGGCGCCTTCGACGTGCTGGTCGGCATCAATCTGCTGCGCGAAGGCCTGGACATTCCCGAGTGCGCACTCGTCGCCATTCTCGACGCCGACAAGGAAGGATTTTTGCGCAGCGAAACCTCGCTCGTGCAGACGATCGGGCGCGCCTCGCGCAACGTCGACGGGCGCGTGATTCTCTACGCCGACCAGGTGACGGGCTCGATGCAGCGCGCCATCGCCGAGACCGACCGGCGGCGCGACAAACAGCAGGCGTTCAACCGCGACAACGGGATCACGCCGGCTTCGATCAAGCGCGGCATTCAGGACATCCTCGGCTCGGTCTACGAGCGCGATCATGTCACGGTGGACGCGGGGCTCGCGGCGGCCGGCAATCTCATCGGCCATAATTTCCAGGCGACGATCGCCGATCTGGAAAAGCAGATGCGTGACGCCGCCGCAGATCTCGATTTCGAGACCGCGGCGCGGTTGCGCGACGAGATCCGCCGGCTGAACAGCGTCGATCTGGCGATCGGCCACGATCCGCTGGCGAACCAGAGCGACGTCGAAGGCGAGGCCGGCAGCTATGCTGGCCCGCGCACCGGCCATGTGGCGGCGCATCGGCCGCATAAGCCGACCGATGCGGAGATGGGCCCGCACAATTTCGGCGGCGGCGAAGCCGGGCCGCGCAGCAGGGGCGGGAAGGGCGGCACGCGGGCGTGGCGGAAGAGGTAGTCCCTACGCCTCGAAATTCGGGTCCTCGGCGTCGTGGGCGTGGCCGATGGCATCCTTGAGCCGCGGATCGAGCTTGTCGCGGTTGACGATCACCTTGCCCAAATGCACGGAGTTGACCGCCTCGAAAGGAATTACGAAATCTCCGGCATTTTCGACGTAGACGACGAGTTCGCGCCGGCCGAACGGCGCAACTTGCCGCACCGCGCCGAAAGCCACGTCGCCGTCATGGGCGAACACCTCGAAGCCTTCCTGAATCTCGTCAGTTCGCATTCGATCTCTCCAACGAGTGCGTTCCTTCTCCCGCTAGGAGAGGGTGAGTCACGCCGCCTTCCATTTGATCGAGCAGCCGATCGAAGGACTTTGATCGGCAGGC
>JBOHJJ010000009.1:0-1569 GCA_050728495.1 Methylovirgula sp. | reverse complement strand
AATCAAGGCGCCGCTCATCCAATGGCCGCCGGCCTGGTCGAGAAAATTGGCCATCTGCGAGGCCATCCTCCCGAACCTCGTGCCAACCCCGACGATGACGGCGTCGTACGCGGCGAGCTCGTCGATCGTCGCGATAGGCGCCGCTTGGTCAAGCTTAATATGCGCGGCCTTGGCGACTTCAGGGGGCACGAGTTCCGGCACGCGCTTAATATCGACGTGCGCGCCCGTTTCGCGCACTCCCACGGCAACCGCCTCGGCCAGCGCTTCGATATGACCGTAGGCGGAGTAATAAAGGACAAGAACTTTGGCCATGTTTCTATCGATGTTTCGTTGTCACAAAAAAGCCGCCTCAAAATCAGGCCGCTGTCTCTTTAAGCTGCGTCCACGAGGACGATTTCGGAATCTTCCAGCGCTTTGACACGGAGAGTCTTTTCGCCGAAAGCCGCGGCGCCGTCGCGGGCGTTGAGCTTCACGTCGTTGACCTCGATGCTTCCTTTGGCGGGGACGAGATAGCCGTGCCGGTTTTCGCCGAGCCGATAATCCGCCGTCTCGCCGGCCTTGAGCGTGGCGCCCAGCACCCGTGCGTCGGCGCGGATCGGCAGCGCGTCGATATCGCCCGGAAAGCCGCTCGCCAGCGTCACGAACGTGCCGGACCGGTCGCCCTTCGGGAAAGGCTTGGCGCCCCATGACGGGCTGACGCCGTGTTCGCTTGGCAAGATCCAAATCTGGAAGAGCCGCGTCGTCCCCGGTTCGAGATTATATTCCGCGTGGCGAATCCCCGTCCCAGCGCTCATCACCTGAACGTCGCCGGCTTCGGTGCGGCCTTTGTTGCCGAGGCTGTCTTGATGGGTGATCGCGCCTTCGCGGACGTAGGTCACGATCTCCATCTGCGCATGCGGATGCGGCGGAAACCCGGTCTGCGGCGCGATCGCATCGTCGTTCCAGACGCGGATCGCGCCCCAGCCCATCCGTTTCGGGTCGATATATTCGCCGAAGGAAAAATGGTGCTTGGCGTCGAGCCAGCCGTGGTTGGCGCCGCCAAGACTCTCAAAAGGTCTGCGTTCGATCATGGTCAACACTCCCGCGGGAGGCCCATGCCGCCCGCCTTTCAGGGGGGATATTGAACCGGGTCGCCGAATCTGAAATAGAAATGAAGGAAATCTACCGTTTCTGATTTTGCTATGGCTAAACTCCCGGACTTCGAGGCTTGGGCGGTGTTTGCGAAGGTTGCCGAACTCGGCTCTTTCGCGCGCGCCGCAGCGGAGCTTGGCCTTTCCAAAGCCACCGTGTCGAAGGCGATCGGCCGGCTCGAGGCGAAACTCGGCTCGAGCCTCTTTCACCGGACCTCGCGGCGGATCTCGCTCACCGAAAGCGGTCGCGCTGCGCTGCAACGTGCCACCTTGATCCTTGCCGAAGGCGAGGCGCTTGAGGCCGAGGCGACGGCGCAATCCGCCGTGCCGCGCGGGCTCGTCCGCGTCGCCGCGCCGATGTCGTTCGGCATTGTCCATCTGGCGCCGCTGCTGCCGGAATTTTTCAGCCTATATCCCGACGTTTCGATCGAGTTGAGCC
>JBOHJJ010000008.1:0-15036 GCA_050728495.1 Methylovirgula sp. | reverse complement strand
CCGCGTTGAAATCGTCCGCAACAGAGAAGTCAAACGCGTCGAGCTTGGCGAAGGCGGCATAGCCATTCGCTGTGCCGACGGTACATCGTACCAAGCCTCGCAAGCGCTCATCACCGTGCCGCTGCCGTTGCTGCGGCGGATCGAATTTGCGCCGGCGTTACCACGCAAACTCGAGGCGGCAGAGCAGATCGGCTTCGGCACGGTCATCAAGGCTCTGCTGCGCTTCGAAAGCAGGTGGTGGGAGCATGCGCTCGGACTAAACCTGGAACGTATGTCTTTCGCGTTTTCGAAGCAGGCGATTCCGACCTGGTGGACGCAGTTTCCCGAGCCGCATGCGACGTTGACCGGCTGGGCGGCCGGCCCGCGCGGTGAGGCGCTGTCGAAATTTTCGGAAGCGGAGATCCTCGACCTGGCGCTCACCTCGCTCTCTGACATCTTCAAGTTCGGCGTCGATGTGCTTCGCGACAAGCTGCGCATTGCGCGTATCGTCAATTGGTCGGCCGATCCGTTCGCGCGCGGCGCCTACAGCTACCCGACGCCGGAGTCGGACGCGGCGGTCGATCTGCTTCTCGAACCCATCGACGGCAAGCTCTTTTTCGCCGGCGAAGGCATCTATAAAGGCGAGGCGACGGGCACGGTCGAAGCGGCGCTCGCGACAGGAAAGACGGCCGCAAAGCGGATGCTTGAAGAATCACGGCGCGAGTGACGTGCGTAGCTGCGGTTCGAGGTCGAAAGCGGCCGGCTGCGTCTCCTGTTTCGTAAGCCACGCAGCCGCCGCGGCGCGGCCGCGATCGCGCAGAGCCGATAGGAAGCTCCAGTCGAGGTTGCTGGCGCTTGCTTCCGAAAGTCCGGTGATTTCCTCCTCTGCGGCGATGCGGTGCAGGGTGAGGCGCCGGAGCTTGCGTCCCTCGCGCGACAATAGGCCGGAGAGCCTGCGGCTGCGTGCCGTGTGCCAGGCGAGCGTTTCGATTTCGGTCTGCAGCGAGGCGTTGAAGGTGATCTGATCGAGACGGCGAATGATCTCGCGCGAAGTGGTCGGCACCTCGGCGCTGCGGATCGGGGTGATCTGGACGACGAGGATGTCGGGCGCCTCGCTCGCCGTCACGAGATCGAGCAGCGGCGGATTGGCCGAATAGCCGCCGTCCCAATAGGCGACGTCGTCGATGGTTACGGCATGATGGTAGAGCGGCAGGCTTGCGGAGGCGAGCACGGCGTCGGCGTCAATCTCGGCGTTCCGGAAAATACGGGGACGCCCGTCGGCGACGCGCGTCGCCGCGACCAACAGCCCGATCGGCGCGGCAAGCCGCAGCCGGTCGAAATCGACTTCCTCGTTGAGGAGCGCGCGCAGCGGATTGAGGTCGAGCGGATTATATTGGTAGGGCGAAAGAAGCCGGGTCCAGAACGAAAACGTGCCGGGCGCAAAGCCGGCGCCGAACGGCGCGAACGCGGCCGTTCGACTCAAGCGCTCCCAGAATCGCGCCAGCTTGGTGCGCGCCACGCGCGGCCCGCCTTCGGCCAATCCGGCGGCGAGCAGGACCGCGTTGATCGCTCCCGCCGAGGTACCGCTCACCGTATCGAAAGCAATGTCGGAATCTTCAAGCAGCCGATCGAGCACGCCCCAGGTGAAGGCGCCGAACGAGCCGCCGCCTTGCAAGGCGAGCGACAGGCGCGGCGGCGGCCAGTTCCGCGCAAGCCCCACGACGTCGAACAAGGACATCCGCTACTCCGCTGCATGCCGCCGGGATATTCCGGACCAGCTTTAATATAATGCGTCGCAATATGAATTTCTATGTTGCGGAAGCGCAAATTTCTGTGGACTTTTCATGGTGTTATGACGAATAATTGATTTCGACTGAGCCTCGTCCTGGCGACTATATGTCGCACTGCAACATACCTAAATTGCGGAGCCAGCGGAGCCCTCCGGCGATATCGCGAGCCGGCGCTTTACGCCGTACATAGAATCACGGTCCGCCACGCTTTATGCTGGCGCCGACTCCTTTGTCTCTGGCAAAATCCGCCATGCCCTTGAGCCATCGCCCGGTAAAGGCCGGAGATCACGTCTTTCTCGTGGACGGGTCTTCCTTTGTCTTCCGCGCCTATTTTCAATCGATCCGCCAGGATCCGAAATACAACTATCGCTCCGATCAACTGCCGACCGGCGCAGTACGGCTGTTCTGCACGAAGCTCTTCCAGTTCATCCGCGAGGGGGCGGCCGGCATCACGCCGACGCATCTGGCGATCATTTTCGACAAGTCGGAGGATTCGTTCCGCCGCGAGATCTATCCGGAGTACAAATCCAACCGTTCCGAGCCACCGGAAGATCTGATTCCGCAATTTCCGTTAATGCGCGCCGCGGTTCGCGCCTTCGGGCTCGTGCCGCTCGAAAAGGACCGCTACGAAGCGGATGATCTTATCGCCACCTATGCCTTCCAGGCGCGCCAGCGCGGCGCCGACGTGCTCATCGTTTCCGCCGATAAGGATTTGATGCAGCTCGTGGGCGACAGAGTTGCCATGTATGACCCGGCCTCGGGCGAGGCGGGCGCGAAAGGCGCGCGCGAAGAGCGCAAGATCGGCGTCCCCGAAGTGCTCGATTATTTCGGCGTGCCGCCCGAGAAAGTGATCGATGTTCAGGCACTCGCCGGCGATTCGACCGACCATGTGCCGGGCGCGCGCGGCATCGGCGTCAAAACGGCGGCGCAGCTCATCGCCGAATATGGCGATCTCGACGCGCTGCTGGCCCGCGCTGCCGAAATCAAACAGCCGAAGCGCCGTGAAGTTCTCACCGATCCTGAGAGCGTCGCCCTGATCAAGCTTTCAAAACGGCTCGTGACGCTGGTCCGCGATCTCGATCTCGATGTGTCCTTGGACGAACTCGGCCTGCATGCGCCGGATCCCAAGGTGCTCGTCGCCTTTTTGAAAGCGCTCGAATTTACGACGATCACCAAACGCGCCGCAGAATATTTTGGTGTCGCGGCGGAGGAGATCGAGCCCGATCCCGCCTTTGTGGGTTCCGCCGCGTGGCGCAATCGCGACGGCGAAGCGCTCAGCCTGCCGCCCCGCGCGGAGACGGTGGAAGCGCCGGCTCCGATGCCAGGAACGCCGAGCCCGCGCAAAAACGCCCGCTATGGCGAGCCGGTGCAAAGGCAGGTCGCGGCAAGCGGCCCTGGCGAACTCGCCACGGCGCGCGCCGCCGCCGCGCCCGCGATGCCGTTCGATCGCGCCGCCTATGGCACGATCACGACCTTCGATGGGCTCGACCGCGTGATCGCCGCCGCCTATGAAGCCGGCCGCATCGCAGTCGATACCGAGACCTCGTCGCTCGATGCGATGGCGAGCGAGCTGATCGGCATCTCGCTGTGCGTCGTGCCGGGCGAAGCCTATTACATTCCGCTGCGCCACAAGGGCGAGGGAGGCGACGATCTCTTTGGCGGCGGCGGCCTCCTGCCTGGCCAGCTGCCGGGCGGCGAAGTTCTGGCGCGGTTGAAACCTCTGCTCGAAGCCGGCAGCGTGCTCAAGATCGCGCACAACGCCAAGTTCGACACGCTCGTCTTCAAGCAATTCGGCATCGCCATGCAGCCGATCGAGGATACGCTGCTCCTCTCCTACGTGCTCGACGCGGGTCTCACCGACCACGGCATGGACGTGCTCAGCGAGAGGCACCTTCACCATAAGCCGCTCGCCTTCGGCGAAGTTGCGGGCTCCGGGCGCACGTTCATCGGCTTTGCGCGCGTCGCAATCGACAAAGCGACGGAATATTCGGCCGAAGACGCCGACGTCACCTTGCGCCTTTGGAACGTGCTGAAGCCGCGCCTGGCGGCCGAGCACATGACCAACGTCTATGAGACGCTGGAGCGGCCGATGATCGAAACCTTGGCGCGGATGGAAGCGCGCGGCATCTCGATCGACCGCGCCATCCTGTCGCGGCTCTCCGGCGAATTCGCGCAGGACATGGCGCGGCTCGAAGCGGCGATTTACGGGCTCGCCGGCGAGACGTTCAACCTCGGCTCGACGAAGCAACTGAGCGACATCTTATTTGGCAAGATGGGCCTGGCGGGCGCCAAGAAGACGGCGACCGGCGCGTGGTCGACGGCGGCGGGGGTGCTCGAAGACCTCGCGGAGGAGGGCAACGAGTTCGCCGCACGCATTCTCGAATGGCGCCAGCTCGCCAAGCTCAAGTCGACCTATACGGACGCGTTGCCGAACTACGTCAATCCGAGCACGCATCGCGTCCACACGTCGTATGCGCTCGCCGCGACCACGACCGGCCGGCTTTCGTCGTCGGAGCCCAATCTGCAGAACATTCCGGTGCGCACGGAGGCGGGGCGCAAGATCCGCCGCGCTTTCATCGCGAGCCCCGGCCATAAGCTCGTCTCGGCGGATTATTCGCAGATCGAGCTGCGGCTCCTCGCCGATATCGCCGACGTCCCGCAATTGCGTCGGGCCTTCGCCGACGGGCACGACATTCACGCGCTGACGGCGTCGGAAATGTTCGGCGTCGCGGTCGTAGGCATGCCGCCGGAAGTGCGCCGCCGCGCCAAGGCGATCAACTTCGGCATCGTCTACGGCATCTCCGCTTTCGGGCTCGCCAATCAGCTTGGCATTCCGCGCGAGGAGGCGGGCGCCTACATCAAGCAATATTTCGAGCGCTTTCCCGGTATCCGTGCCTATATGGACGAGACGAAGCGGATCGCGCGTGAGCGCGGCTACGTGACGACGATTTTCGGCCGCAAATGCCATTACCCGCGCATTACCGCCTCGAACCCTTCCGAGCGCGCCTTCAACGAACGCGCCGCGATCAACGCGCCGATCCAGGGCTCCGCCGCCGACATCATCCGCCGCGCCATGGTGCGCATGGACGCGGCGCTCGAAAAGGCGGGATTAAAAGCGCAGATGCTGCTGCAGGTGCACGACGAGCTCGTCTTCGAAGTGCCGGACGACGAAGTCGAGGCGACGATCCCGCTGGTCCGCGCCGTGATGATCGAAGCGCCGCATCCGGCGCTGCAGCTCAGCGTGCCGCTTCAAGTCGACGCCAAGGCGGCGCAGAACTGGGACGAAGCGCATTGAGCGCGGAAATCCTCGACGGCGCCCACATGCCGCTTTGGCTGGCTTTGCCTTTTCCGGGCCTGCTGCTTTCGATCGCGCTAGGGCCAATCTTCGCAAGAAAAATTTGGCACGTGCATTACGGCAACGCGGCGGCGTTCTGGGCGGTGCTGGCGCTCGTTCTGCTTATCGCGCAACAGGGACCGGGTCCGACCTTCCAGGCGTTCGCGCATAGCATGCTCACGAACTATCTTCCGTTCATCCTCATGCTTTTCGCGTTTTACGCCACTGCCGGCGGCATCGTCGTCTCGGACTTCGACCGCGCGACGCCCCTGACCAACACCGGCTTGCTCGCGGCAGGAACGCTCGCCGCAAATATCATCGGCACGATCGGCGCTTCGATGATCCTCGTGCGGCCGCTGCTGCAAGCCAATGCCGGGCGCAAGCACCAGGTCCACGTGATGATCTTCGTTATCTTTCTTGTCTCGAACGTCGGCGGCGTCCTGAGTCCGCTCGGCAATCCGCCGCTCTTTTTCGGCTTTTTGCACGGCGTCGATTTTTTCTGGCCACTACAAAACCTCTGGCCGCAGATGTTGCTGAGTTCGGGAGCGTTACTCCTCGTCTTTTTTCTACTCGACGCCTACTTCTTCCGCCAGGAGAAGAGCCCCGTGAGCCACTCCGAGATGCGAATTCAGATCCGAGGCTTCAAGAATCTTGCTCTTATCCTCGCTACCGCCGCGGCCATTCTGATGAGCTCTCTGTGGAATCCGCGCACTGCGATCGATCTGTTCGGCACGCGACTCGAATTACAGGACGTCCTGCGCGATGCAGCGATGCTTGCGATCGGCGTCATATCGCTCGCGGTAACGCCGCGCGAGGACCATCAAGCCAATCATTTCGTCTGGGGGCCACTCGAGGAAGTCGCCAAGCTCTTCGCGGCGATCTTCGTCTGCATCATTCCGGTATTGGCGATGCTAGCCGCGAACGCGCAAGGCCCGTTTCAGCCGGTGATTGCGGCGCTGACGGATCCCGACGGGAGGCCGAACAACGCCGCTTATTTCTGGGCGACCGGGCTTCTTTCTTCCGTGCTCGATAACGCGCCGACCTATCTCGTCTTCTTCGGCCTTGCCGGCGGCCATCCCGCGACTTTGATGGGGCCGCTTGCCAAGACGCTTGCGGCGATCTCGCTCGGCGCCGTGTTCATGGGGGCGCTTACGTACATCGGCAACGCCCCGAACTTCATGATCTATGCGCTGGCGCGCCGCGCCCGCGTGCCGATGCCGGGGTTCTTCGGATATCTCGCGTGGTCCGGCGCGATCCTGGTGCCGGTGTTCATTCTCGTGACGCTGGTGTTCTTTCGATGAGGCCGCGTCACTCGGCGGCGCCTTCTTCCTTCACCTCGTGGCGCAGCATCAGCGGCACTTGCGACATGGTGAATAGGAAGATGATGATCACCGTGCCGGGGAATTTGAAGGCGACCCAGACGTTCGTCGATTGCGTGCGCCAGACGATTTCGTTCAAGATCGCCAAGGCGAAGAAGAAAATGCCCCAGCGCAAGGTGAGGATACGCCAGCCGCTCTCGGTCAAGGGCATGGCATTGTCGAGAATGATCTCGAGAATCGGTTTCTTGAAGATGAGCCCGCCGATTAGCGCAATGCCAAAAGCGGCGTAAAGGATCGTCGGCTTCATCTTGATGAAGCGTGGATCCTGAAAATAGAGGGTCAGCGCGCCGAAGATGACCACCAGCACGGCCGTGACGAGTGGCATGACCGGCAGGCGCTTCGTGCGCAAATAGGAGATGATAAGCGCAATGACGACGGCCGGGATCAGAACCGCGGTCGCGGTGAAGAGGCCGGCGTTTGCTCCGGCGAGCAGATGCGGCGGCAGAACGCGCTCGCCATAGAACGCAAACAGCTTCGGCCGCGCGTTGGCGAAGAAAAAGAGGAAGAGCGGCCCGAGTTCGAGCGTAAGTTTCAGCCAAAGCGCCGGCGGCGCGGCGCCGTCAAGATCCGCTGATTTCATAGTGACCCTTGATCTCGGCCCGTCGCGGCACTTCCTGCCTTAGGACGAAGCAGGGCGCAAGTACTCATTCCTCCAGGCCGGCGATGGCGCGCGCGAAGTCGCGCGCCGAGAACGGTTCCAGATCTTCGGCGCTTTCGCCAACCCCGATGAAATGGATCGGCAGATTAAATTTCTCGGCGACGGCGACGAGGATGCCGCCGCGCGCGGTGCCGTCGAGCTTGGTCATGACGAGCCCGGTCACGCCGGCGGTGCGGCCGAAGAGCTCGACTTGGGCGAGCGCATTCTGGCCGACGGTCGCATCGAGGACGAGGAGCACGGCATGCGGTGCCGCAGGATCGACCTTCTTCATGACCCGGATGATCTTTTCAAGCTCGGCCATCAGTTCGGTGCGGTTCTGCAGGCGTCCGGCGGTGTCCATGACGAGGACGTCGGTGTCGGATTCCCGCGCGGCCTTGAGGGCGTCATAGCCGAGGCCGGCGGCGTCGGCGCCCGGTTCGCGGGCGAAGACCGTCGCGCCCAAGCGCTCGCCCCAAATCCGCAATTGATCGATCGCCGCGGCGCGAAATGTATCGCCGGCGACGAGCCCGACGCGGCGGCCTTCGTGCGCGAATTTCGCGGCAAGTTTGCCGATCGTCGTGGTCTTGCCCGAGCCGTTGACGCCGACCACGAGAATGACGAACGGGCGAGCGCCGATCTCGAGAGGCTTGGCGACCGGCGCGAGCACGCGTTCGATCTCGGCCGCGAGAATGGTTTTCACCTCGTCGACACCGACGTCCTTGTCGTAACGTCCGCGCCCGACTTCTTCCGCAATCCGGGTCGCGGCGGCGACGCCGAGATCGGCACGAATCAACACGTCCTCGAGATCTTGCAGCATCGAACGATCGAGTTTGCGCTTCGAGAGAATCTCGACCAGGTTCGATCCGATTGCCTGCGATGAGCGCGACAGCCCGCTGCTCAGGCGGCTCCACCAGTTTGGCTTGGCGGCCAGTGCGCTTTCCTCCTTGCGTCCTAGAAATCGCTTGAGAAACGGGGCTTTGTCGTCCTTCGAATCGACCAATGTTCCAATCCTTGCGCGCGATGCGCCCTATATGGGCGCCGATCGTTCGCGCACAATCATGAAATGCAAGGCTTTTTCAAGCGAAGCGCCGGCGCGCGGCGCATTTCACCGCGCAGCGAGGGTCTCCGGCTCCGCCGTAAAGCGCACCAAAACGTCATGGCTACCGGCCGGCGGTTCGGCAAGCTGTGCCCGAAACAAGATTGTTTCACCGGCGGCAAGCCGCTGCTTCTGCGGTCTCGTCGTCCAGCTATAAAGGATGTGGCCGTTGTGGTCGCGGATCGAGAGCTCGATCGGCGGGACCTCGGTCGCCCCGGCGCGGACGTTGGCGATCTCTCCCTCGATGCCGAGAACGGGTTCGGAGCCGTCGCGCGTCGACGTCGTGCGAAGGTCGCGCAACTCCAGGCCGCGCAGGTTGACGGGGAGGCCGAGCGCCGCATAGACCGCGCTGGTCGGCGGGCAAAGCCGCACGATGTCCGCACGCAGGCCGAGGAGCGCCATGCCGGAGACGAGCAGCACCGCGCCGGCGCAGAGTTCCTTCAGGAGCGAGGCGTGCGGCCGGGAGATCGGCGCGGCCGGCCTGGCGATCCGCTTCTTACCTGGCCGGACGTCCTCGATGGGAATCTCGATCGGCGCGGGGACCACAAGCTGGCCATTCGTAGCCTGCGCCGCAACGAACCAGATCGTGTCGCAGCGTGGACAAGCAACGCGGCGGCCGCGTGGGCCGAGCGCGGCTTTGATAATGTGGTAGGATTTGGCGCAGCCGGGGCAATCGATCTGCATGACGTGCCGAGCCTGCTCCTCCACAAAAAGGCGGGACGAGCCATTCCCGCGATGGTCGCCGGCAATGCTCCGCTGCTATGGTTAAGGCACGGTTAAGATTGTGATTCGAACGGCACGGCCCGGTCCGTTCGCAGGCGCGCCGAACGGACTCGAAGCGAGAGGCGAGGTTCATTTGGTCCGGTTCGAAAATGTCGGTCTTCGCTACGGAATGGGAGCCGAGATCCTGCGGGACATCAGCTTCGAAATCGAGCCGCGGTCATTCCAATTCCTGACCGGGCCTTCGGGTGCCGGCAAAACCACGCTGTTGCGGCTGATTCTCCTATCGCTCAAGCCGACGCGCGGCCTTATCTCGCTCTTTGACGCCGACGCGGCGCATCTGAGCAAAGATATGATCACCGACCTGCGCCGCCGGATCGGCGTCGTCTTCCAGGACTTCCGTCTGCTCGACCATCTGACGACCTACGAGAACGTTGCGCTGCCGCTGCGTGTGCAGGGCCGCGACGAATCCTCCTACCGCGCCGAGGTGGTCGAGCTCTTGCGCTGGGTGGGGCTGGGCGAGCATATGCACGTGCTGCCGCCGGTTCTTTCGGGCGGCGAGAAGCAGCGCGCTGCGATTGCTCGCGCTCTCATCGTGCGGCCCGAGCTTCTTCTCGCCGACGAGCCGACCGGCAACGTCGATCCGACGCTGGCGCGACGCCTGCTGCGGCTCTTCGCCGAGCTGCACAAGTCGGGCACCTCGGTGGTCATCGCCACGCACGATCTGGCCTTGATGGACCAGTTCGAGTCGGCGCGCCGTCTCGTGCTAGGCGATAACCGGCTGCACATTTACGAGTGAGATCATGATTCTCGTCCAATCCGAGCGGCACAAAAATCTCACGCCTGTCGAGGACGAGGCGGAGCTCGATCTGCGCGGCGGGCAGCCGCTGGTGCCGGGCGCTTCGATCGCCGGGCGCGCACTCGTCACGGTTATCGCGATCATGACCTTTCTAGCGTCGTTGACGGCAGGGACGGCGATGCTGATCGGCGGCGCGGCGCAAGGCTGGCGCGGCGCCGTCTCACGCGAGATGACCATTCAGGTGATGCCGGTCGCCGGACGCGATCTCGAAGCCGATGTCACGAACGCCGTTGCGGCGGCACGCGGTATACCAGGCATCGCCGACGTGTACGCCTACACCAAACAGCAATCCGAAGAACTGCTGCAACCTTGGCTTGGGAGCGGACTCGATCTTTCCGAGCTGCCGGTGCCGCGATTGATCGTCGTCAAGCTGGCGCGCCACACGCGCCTCGATACCGATGCGCTGCGCAAAGCCGTGACGGAGAAAGTGCCGAACGCGACGATCGACGACCATCGCCTCTGGCTCGAGCGACTTTCGATCATGGCGGGAACCGTGGTGGCCATCGCGACCGTTATCTTCATCCTGGTGATGATCGCCATGGTGATGGCCGTCGGCTTTGCGACGCGCGGCGCGATGGCCGGCAATCGCGAGATCATCGAGGTGCTTCACCTTGTCGGGGCGGCGGACGGATACATCTCGCGGCAGTTTCAGAGTCATTTCTTCTGGCTCGGTCTGCGCGGCGGCATCATCGGCGGCGGCGGCGCGATCCTGATCTTTCTTCTCGCCGACTCGCTTTCCGCCTTGCTGCACGCCACGGCGGGCGGCGATGAGATGCAGGCGATGTTCGGCAGTTTCGCGCTCGGCGCGAGAGGCTACGGGGCGATCGTGCTGATCGCTTGCGCCATGGGGTTCATCACCGGGATCGTATCGCGGACCATCGTCTTCCGCCATTTGCGCCGACTCACCTGAGGCCAGCAGTTGACATTGGTGCCACCCGCTTCTTAACCTTTTCAACCTAGCGCGCATGACCACATCCGATCCCGTCGCGCGGCGGCGGACCTTCGCCATCATCTCGCATCCCGACGCGGGCAAGACGACGCTCACCGAAAAGCTTCTGCTCTTCGGCGGCGCGATCGCGCTTGCCGGCGAAGTGCGCGCCAAAGCTAACCGCCGCCGGACGCGGTCCGACTGGATGGGCATCGAGCGCGAGCGCGGGATTTCTGTGGTCACCTCGGTGATGACATTTGAACACGGAGGCTGCGTCTACAATCTTCTCGATACGCCCGGCCATGAGGACTTCTCCGAGGACACGTATCGCACCCTAAGCGCGGTCGATTCCGCTGTGATGGTGATCGACGCTGCGAAAGGCATCGAGGCGCGCACCCGCAAATTGTTCGAGGTCTGCCGGCTGCGCGACATTCCCATCTTGACGTTCATTAACAAGCTCGATCGTGAAAGCCGCGATCCGTTCGATCTCTTGGACGAGATCGAGAAAACGCTTGCCCTCGACGCAGCCCCGCTGACGTGGCCGCTCGGCGGCGGTCGCGATTTCGCAGGTACGTACGATCTTCGCCATAATGTCGTCCGCCGGCTCGACTCCGAGGCGGCGCCGGTTGCGGTCGATGGGCCGGTAGATCGCTACGTAGAAAACCTGCTGTCGCCGCCGATTTTCGCGGCGGCACGCGATCAGATCGAACTCGCGCGCGCCGCGTTGAAACCATTCGACCGGCGGAGCTTTCTGGAAGGCCATCTAACGCCGGTGTTGTTCGGCAGCGCGTTGCGCAATTTCGGCGTCGGCGATCTCCTCGATGCTTTGGCCGAGTTCGCGCCGGCCCCGCGTGGAGTTGCGGCGAGCGGTCGTTATGTCGATCCGCACGAGTCGAAGATGACCGGCTTCGTCTTCAAGATCCAGGCGAATATGGATCCCAACCACCGCGACCGCATCGCCTTCCTGCGCGTCTGTTCAGGCAAGCTCACGCGCGGCATGAAGGTGAAGCTCGTGCGCAGCGGCAAGATGCTGACGCTCAATGCGCCGCAATTCTTCTTCGCCCAAGACCGGCAGCTCGCCGAGGAAGCCTACGCCGGCGATATCGTCGGCATTCCCAATCACGACACGTTGCGGATCGGCGATACGCTCAGCGAAGGCGAGGAGCTTGCCTTCCGCGGCGTGCCAAGCTTCGCGCCGGAAATTCTGCGCCGTGTCAGGATTTCGGATGCGATGCGCGCTAAGAAATTGCGCGAGGCCTTGCAGCAGATGGCGGAGGAAGGCGTCGTGCAGGTGTTCTTGCCCAACGACGGCGCAAACGCCATCGTCGGTGTAGTCGGCGCGCTCCAACTCGATGTGCTCGCCGAGCGGCTTGCCGGCGAATACGGCTTGCAGGTCGGTTTCGAGAATCCGCGCTTCGAGGTCGCCCGCTGGGTCGAGGCGGCGAGTGACGAAGAATTCGAGAAGTTTGCGGTCGCGCACGCGAGCGCGATGGCCGTCGATCTCGACGGTGCGCCGGTCTATCTCGCGGCTTCCGCATTCGAGCTGCGCTACGAGCAGGAGAAATGGAGCGCGATCCGCTTCTTCGACGTGAAGGACTACCAAAAGGCGCAGCCACGCGCTCACAAGGCGTTCACATAAGCCTTCTCGGAAGCGACCGTCATCCAGAGGATTTCGACATCGAACCACATCGACCAGTGATCGATGTAATAGAGATCGTGCTCAACCCGCGCCCGCATGGCGTCGTCGCGCATACCGCCGCGCAATCCGTTGATCTGCGCCCAGCCGGTGATACCCGGCTTTACGTTGTGACGGCGGGCATAAAGCGCGATCCGCTCGGCAAATTTCTGGTCGATGCAGAGCACGTGCGGCCGCGGCCCGACAAGCGACATGTCGCCGCGCAGCACGTTGAAGAGCTGCGGCAATTCATCGATGTTGTGACTGCGGATAAAGCCTCCCACGCGTGTCACCCGCGCGTCGTTGCTGGCGACCAGCGTAAGGTGCGCATCGTCTTCGAGCGTATGCATCGAACGGAATTTGAACATCCGGAACGGCTGCTGGTTGAAGCCGTAGCGCCGTTGCGCAAAGATGATCGGCCCCGGACTGTCGAGCTTGATCGCCAGGGCGACGGCGAGCAACAGCGGGGCGAGCAGAACGAGCCCGATCGCGGCAAAGACAATATCGAACAGGCGCTTTGCGAAAACTTCCGACGGCGATAGCGGATCGCGCACGAGATTGAGGCTCGACATGTGCCCGATCTTGGAGATGCGGGCGTCGGAAAAGCGTTCGAGCACACGTTCGGAACCAAGATGAATCGACGCCGGAATCCGCAGGAACGCCTGAATCGCCGCGTCGATCACCTTCTTGTCCGACCAGGGTGCAAGGATGAATACGTCGTCGGGTTCGAGAATGCGTGCCGAAGCCAGCGCCAACGCGAGATCTTCTTCGATACTATCGGGTGTGCGCAGCACCGAAGCGGCGACGATATCGATGCCGAATAGCCAAGGCTCGTGGCGCTTGCTGAAGGCCCCGAGCTCATCCTCGTAGCCGAACAGCAGGACTCGGCGCACGGCGAGTTTGCCTTGCCGGGCTCTCGCGCGGATGCAATAGGTGATGACGAAGCGCACGAAATTCAGGGCGCAGAACCCGCCGAGGAGGAACGTCGCGAGCGCGAGCACTGTCGAGCCGGCGAGCGGCTTCATCGAAAGCGAGATCACCAACGCGCCGGCGAGCGCCATGCACCAAGGCATGATGGTGCGTCGCACCTGATCTTCGAACGTCAGGTAGTTGGTGATCGCATATTCGTCGCGCATCGCGCTCATGAAGGTGAACAAAACCGCAACCAGCAGTCCGAGCCGGATATGAGTGTCGAAGGCGACGCCTGCGATGGCGTAGATCAGGCGGGCGATGAAGCCGCTTGCCAGGATCGCCGCGAAGTCGGCGAGCGCGGCGAGGATCGAGAAGCCGCCGCGGACGAGTAGCGTCTTCTTCCAGGCCGGCGCGGTGTTCCGGCGCGGCGGCGTGAATGGCTTTACGGATTCTGCGGTTGTTTCGACACGATACATTCGGACGGTTCCGGAGTGCTTGGGGCGCAAGCACGGATCCAAAAAAGCACAGCCGCGGGTCCGAATGAGACGCATTACGGTTCGCGCCATGTCTTCGCTGGCTATGCAGCAACCGGCGTGCCTGGACTCGAGCGATGGGCGGAGGACGACGAGGCCGGCGGGTTGGCGGCCTCTTGACGCTGCTACGGCGCGGAAGCATCGTTACGGTAAATCCGGGAGGACGAGATGAGCAGGTTGCGGGAAACGGCGCCGATTTTGCCGATGCGGGCGCTCGGCCTAGCGGTCTTGATCGGGATTGCCGCGGCCCTCGCGCCGATTGCGGCGTTGGCGCGCCCGCAGGTGCCCGCGGAAGATCGCTATGATTCCTACCAGGGAGTTCTGCCAAGCTGCGCCGATCCGGCGGTCTTCGAGCGCATTCAATCGCGGTTTCACGCGCGTGAAACGGAGTTCTGGAAATCGGGACTCGAAATCGTCGGCCTCGCGCAGGTGCGCGAGATCGGCTTTCGCACGAACGGCCTCGATTTGATCCCGCGCCGCTATTGCGTCGCCAAGGCCGAGATTAACAATCAGTCGGTGCGCGACGTCTCGTACACCATCGACGAAGATCTCGGCATCATCGGCTGGGGCTTCGACGTCGAATGGTGCGTCGCCGGGCTCGACCGCAACTATACTTACGCGCCGGATTGCAAAATAGCGCGGCCCTGACCGCGCTTGGGAAACGCGATGGCTATCGGCGTCCAGTCGGTTTTGCGCGCGGCGATCGCAGTGCTCGTCGCGTTGTGCCTCGCCGGCGTTACGAACGGGGTCGCGCACGGCGCCGGCATCCCCGGCGATTTCGATTTTTATGTTTTGGCCTTGTCCTGGTCGCCCGGCTTCTGCGATACCGCCGGCGCCGACAAAGCCTACGCGCAATGCGCCAGCGGCGCGCATCTCGGCTTCGTGGTGCACGGGCTTTGGCCGCAATATCGGCATGGCTTCGCGGAGGATTGCGGTGGCATCGCCTCGCCATCGCGCTTTGCCCTGGAAACCGTGAAAGGCCTCTATCCCGACCTGGGTCTCGCACGCTACGAGTGGAGCAAACATGGGACCTGTTCGGGCAAGAGTCCCAGCGACTACTTCGCCGCCGTGCGCAAGGCGCGCACGGCGATCACCGTTCCGCCGCAGTTTACCAGCGCTCGCAAAATCGAGACCTGGACGCCGCTCGACATTGAACGCGCCTTCATCGCCGCCAATCCGCGGCTTAGGCCGGGC
>JBOHJJ010000007.1:0-6412 GCA_050728495.1 Methylovirgula sp. | reverse complement strand
ACCAGCAGCCGTTCCAGATCCTCAAGATGGATCGCCGCCGCGGCAACATCGTCGTGTCGCGCCGCACCGTGCTGGAAGAGACCCGCGCCGAACAGCGCCAGGAACTGGTGCAGAATCTCGAAGAGGGTCAGGTCATCGACGGCGTGGTAAAGAATATCACCGACTACGGCGCGTTCGTCGATCTCGGCGGCATCGACGGGCTGTTGCATGTCACCGACATCGCCTGGCGGCGCGTCAACCACCCGAGCGAGGTGCTGACGATCGGCCAAACGGTGAAAGTGAAGATCATCAAGATCAACCATGAGACCCACCGCATTTCGCTCGGCATGAAGCAACTGCAGGACGATCCCTGGCAGAACATCGAAGCGAAATATCCGGTTGACGCGAGATTCCACGGACGGGTCACCAACATCACCGACTACGGTGGCTTCGTCGAACTCGAGCCGGGGATCGAAGGCCTGATCCACGTGTCGGAAATGTCCTGGACCAAGAAGAACGTCCACCCCGGCAAGATCGTCGCAACGAGCCAGGAGGTCGATGTCCAGGTGCTCGAAGTTGATCCCGTCAAGCGGCGTATCTCGCTCGGCCTCAAACAGACCCTCCCCAATCCCTGGCAGGCGTTCGCCGAGAAACATCCGGTCGGCGGCGAGGTCGAAGGCGAGGTCAAGAACAAGACGGAATTTGGCCTGTTCATCGGGCTTGAGGGCGATGTCGATGGGATGGTGCATCTCTCCGATCTTGATTGGAACCGGCCGGGGGAACAGGCCATCGAGGACTATAAGAAGGGCGACGTCGCCCGCGCCAAGGTGCTCGACGTCGATATAGAGAAGGAACGCATCTCTCTCGGCATCAAGCAGCTGACGCCCGATCCCTTCGTGGCCAAGCCGGCCGAGCCAGCCGGCGCCGCCGATCTCAAGAAGGGTGCGATCGTTACCTGCGAGGTCGTCGAGGTGAAAGACAGCGGCATCGACGTGAAGATCGCCGGCACGGACCTCAGCGCGTTCATCAAACGCGCCGAGCTTGCTCGCGACCGCGCCGACCAGCGGCCGGATCGGTTTGCGATCGGCCAAAAGGTCGATGCGCGGATTACGCAATTCGACCGGCGCGCGCGCAAGGTAGGCGTCTCGATCAAAGCGCTGGAAGTCGCCGAGGAGAAGGAAGCGATCGCCCAATTCGGCTCGGCCGATTCCGGTGCCGTACTTGGGGATATTCTCGGCGCGGCGTTGAAAGCGCGCGATACCGACACCAAAAAGACCAGCAAGAAGAAGGGCAGCGACGAATAAGCGGGGTGAAATCCGCCTCGCTGCTGCCTCGCTGCTGCACTCCTCAAGCCGTAGGAATTCGGCGTAATGGCAAATTCGGCCGATTACATCGTCGATCGGCGCCGGCTGCAGCGCAAACTGTCGTTCTGGCGCGGCGTGGCGATCGTCTTGCTCATCGTCGCGCTAGGCTTCATCGGCCTGAAGCTCTCGGGCAACATGGGGACGGCCAGCTTTTCGCCGCAGATCGCGCGGGTTTCGATCAGCGGTCTGATCACCGGCGACCGCACCACGCTGAAGCTCCTGAACGAAGTCTCCAAATCCGGGGCGAAAGGCGTCATTCTGGCGATCGACAGCCCGGGGGGCACGACGACGGGCGCGGAACGGCTCTATGATGCGATCCGCCGGCTCGCGGCGAAGAAGCCAACGGTGGCGGTTGTCGGCAATATGGCCGCTTCCGGTGCCTATATCGCCGCGATCGGCACCGATCGGATCATAGCGCAGGGCAATTCCCTCGTGGGCTCGATCGGCGTCCTCATCCAATATCCGGATTTCTCGAAATTGATGGGCAAGGTCGGCGTCGAAGTGGACGCGGTGAAGTCCTCACCCCTGAAGGCCGAGCCGAGCGGTTTTGAGCCGACCTCTCCGGAAGTGCGCGCCGCGCTCGCTTCGCTCGTCGACGACAGCTATCAATGGTTCAAGGGGTTGGTGAAGCAACGGCGCGGGATGAGCGATGCGCAACTCGCGGCCGTCGACGACGGCCGGGTTTTCACCGGCCGCCAAGCTCTGAACTTAAAACTCATCGACGAAATTGGCGGCGAGCGCGAGGCGATCACTTGGATGGAGCAGAAGAAGGGCGTACCGCACGGCCTTCCCATACGTGATTGGAAATCGCAAAACGAGCTCGAACGGCTTGGGATTCTAAGCACTTCGGCCGAGATCGCCGATACTCTGGGTCTCTTCGGCTTGGGTCAATTCCTCGATCGCGCCGCAACCTATGCGCAGGCGCAATACCTTGACGGTCTCGTGTCGATTTGGCAGGTTGGCGCGAACGATTAAGTAAGGGGCTAATCACGGCTCCGGCAAAACTTAGACAATCCAATCGGCTGATGCGGGGGTGATCCAGGGCTGAGTCACCTCGAAGGATTGCGCGAAAAAGTTGGAGTTGAAGCTTCAGCTTGAGTAGCGGAGCGGCGGGGGCGGGACATGATTAAATCGGAACTCGTGCAGCGGATTGCCGATCGCAATCCGCACCTCTACTTGCGCGACGTGGAAAAGATCGTCAACGCGATCCTCGACGAAATCACCAACGCCTTAGCGCGCGGCGACCGGGTGGAATTGCGCGGCTTCGGCGCCTTCTCGGTCAAGCGTCGCGATGCTCGGCTTGGCCGCAATCCGCGCACCGGTGCGCATGTCGCGGTCGATGAGAAGGCGGTGCCGTTCTTCAAGACCGGTAAGGAAATGCGCGAGCGCCTCAACGACGGCTACACCGGCTGAGCCTGCCCGACGCCCGTGGGAGTGCGATGAAACGGGCCCTGCAATTCATCGTTCTCGTGCCGCTTGTCGCGGTCGGCCTTGCGCTGGCCGTCGCCAATCGCGCCAATGTCATCGTCTCCTTCGATCCATTCTCCAGCGATACCGCTGGCCAGCTCCAGGCGCCGCTCTTTGTGGTCCTCATCCTCGCCGTCATGTTCGGCGTCGTACTCGGCAGCCTGGCGACCTGGTTCGCGCAAGGCAAACACCGCCGTGCGTTGCGCGCCCTGCGCGCCGAGGCGGCGCGGCTGCGCGAAGAAGCCGGCCACATGAAGGTCTGAGGATCGTGCCACGACGGCAATAGCACCCAGCGAAGCACGTCATCGCGAGGAGCGAAGCGACGAAACAATCCAAGCGCGAACTGGATTGCTTCGCTCAACTCGCAATGACGAGGCTATCGGGAAGTAGCGGCATGACCATCACCATCAAGATTTGCGGTCTTTCGACGCCAGAGACGCTGGAAGCGGCGCTTGCGGCGGGCGCCGACATGGTCGGCTTCGTACGCTTCGCAAAGAGCCCGCGCCATCTCTCGCTTGCGGCGGCGCAGAGCCTCGGCCGGCAAGTCGGTGGGCGCGCCCGCAAGGTGCTGCTGACGGTCGATGCCGACGAGCCCGCGCTCGCCGCCGCCATCGAGGCATTGAAGCCGGATCTCCTGCAGCTGCATGGGAATGAGACGCCGCAGCGCGTCGCCGCGCTCAAGGCCCGGTTCGGCTTGCCGGTGATGAAGGCGATTGCGATCGGCACGGCCGCCGATCTGGCGCGGATTGCCGCCTATGAGCCGGCCGCGGACATGCTTTTGTTGGATTCGCGCGCGGCCGACTCCGTGCTCCCCGGCGGCAGCGGCAAGACGTTCGATTGGACATTGCTTGGCGGCCTGGACTTGCGAAAACCCTGGCTGCTTGCCGGCGGGCTCGATGCGGGCAACGTCGGTATGGCCCTCGCCGCGACGCATGCGCCGGGTGTCGATGTCTCCTCCGGGGTCGAGAGCGCACCCGGCGTTAAGGATGTGGCCAAAATTTCCGCCTTCGTCGCCGCGGCGCGGGCGGCCGGGGAAAAGCTTGGATCGGCGGCGAAGAGCGGCTAGATCACGCCAATGAAGCCGGAAATTCCCAATTCCTTCCGCACCGGGCCCGACGAGCGCGGCCATTTCGGTATTTATGGCGGCCGTTTCGTCGCCGAAACGCTGATGCCGCTGATCCTCGATCTCGAACGCCATTATGAAGTGGCAAAGCGCGACCCTGCCTTTAAGGCCGAGCTCGGTCATCTGCTCACGCATTACGTCGGCCGCCCAAGCCCGCTCTATCTCGCCGAGCGCTTGACCGACTATGCGCGGCAGCGGGCGGGCGAGCGACGCGGCGCCAAGATCTATTTCAAGCGCGAGGAGCTGAACCACACCGGCGCGCACAAGATCAACAATGTGCTCGGCCAGATCCTGCTGGCGCGGCGCATGGGCAAGAAGCGCATCATCGCCGAGACCGGCGCCGGCCAGCATGGCGTCGCCACGGCGACCGCCTGCGCGAAGTTCGGCCTCGACTGCGTCGTCTATATGGGCGCCGTCGATGTCGAGCGGCAAAAGCCTAATGTGTTCCGGATGAATATGCTCGGCGCGAAAGTCGTGCCGGTGCTCTCCGGCGCACGGACGCTGAAGGATGCGATGAACGAAGCGCTGCGCGACTGGGTGACGAACGTCGAAGATACGTTCTATTGCATCGGCACGGTCGCCGGGCCGCATCCCTATCCCGCCATGGTGCGCGACTTCCAATGCATCATTGGCGAAGAGACGCGCACGCAGATGCTGGCGGCGGAAGGCAAGTTGCCGGATTCGCTCTTGGCGTGCATCGGCGGCGGCTCGAATGCGATCGGGCTGTTCCATCCTTTCCTCGATGAACGCCAGATCGAACTCTATGGCGTCGAGGCGGCGGGCTACGGGCTTGACAAGAAACACGCGGCTCCGCTTGCCGGCGGCAGGCCCGGTGTGCTGCACGGCAACCGCACTTATCTTCTGATGGATGACGACGGGCAGATCGAAGAGGGCCACTCGATTTCGGCCGGGCTCGATTATCCCGGCATCGGCCCGGAACATGCCTGGCTCAAGGAGACCGGCCGCGTCACCTATCTCTCGGCGACCGACGACGAGGCGCTTGCCGCCTTTCAGCTTTGCGCCAAGCTCGAAGGGATCATTCCGGCGCTCGAACCCGCGCATGCGCTTGCCCGCGCCGTCGAGATCGCGGCGCAGAAGCCGCGCGAGCATCTGATGGTCGTCAATCTATCCGGCCGCGGCGACAAGGATCTGTTCACCGTCGCCGATCATTTGGGCGGGATGTGAGCGTAGGCAGCACGATGCAAAAAGAGTTGCCTGACGGTATGGAGCGTTGGCTCGGCAAACATTGGGTCACGGGCGCCGGCTTCATGGCCGCCGGGTTCATCTGCTTGATCCCGTTGTTGGCGAAGCTTCTGCCGGTCACGTTGCTGCTGATTTATCTGCACACGCCCGGCTACATGATCCACCAGGTGGAGGAGCATGCGGGCGATCGGTTCCGGCATTTCGTCAATGATCGAGTCTTTGGTGGGTTGGACGTTCTGCGCACCATCGATGTTCTCATCATCAATCTTCCGCTCGTCTGGGGGATGAACCTCGCAGCGCTCTATGCGGCCTTCGCTTTTGGAGCCGGCTATGGACTGGTCGCGCCCTATGCCATGTTGGTTAACGCGCTGACGCATTTCGGCGCGGCGATCCGCTTCAGGAGCTATAATCCGGGCGTCGTCACGTCCGCGGTCGTCTTCATTCCTCTCAGCATTGTCACAATCGTTCTCGTCAGCACCTGGGCGTCGGCGTCCTTGGCCCAGCACGCAATCGGGCTCGGATTGGCCCTACTCATCCACCTCCTCATCGCCGCTCAAGCGGCGTGGCGGTTCGCCCTCTTGCGGCGCAAGACGCCAAACTGAGAGGTGATGAATATGTCGGGCCGCGGCAAAAAGTATCTTTTCACTCGGCGATCATTTGGGCGGGATGTAGTTGCGCCCCGACCTCAAGCTCCCTCATGCTGAGGAGCGGCCCGATAGGGCCGCGTCTCGAAGCACGCGGAAGCTCTGGGGAATTATGGAAACATCGGAATATGACGCCCTCGTCCTTCGAGACGCACTCCTATGGAGCGCTCCTCAGGATGAGGGCTTCTGAATCGGTTACGTCTCCACTCTCGATTCAATTATTTCCAGACGACGCCCAACAGGGGCTTCGAAGCAATTGCGAATCGTCAGTTCGTCAGCACCGCCTCAAATGATTGCTCGCAGGAGGGCAACCGGTTGGCCATCAAGGCCGCCACGCATAGGTCAACACGCGTCCGCTCTTGATGTTTCAGTGATTTGTATGTTGCAAGTGTCCGGCGCGAAATGTCCGCGCTGAGCACGAAGGCGGAGACGAGATAGACGAGAACATTTGTATCGAAGAAACAGCGCACATTGCCGCTCATGCACCGCGAGCCGGTCGAAGCGCTCCGCCCTCACCCTGAGGAGGCCGCGAAGGGGCCGTCTCGAAGGGCGAGCAGGTTCGGGGCCGTTGAGCCCACTTCGGGGGTCCCGCGTGCTTCGAGACAGCGGCTTCGCCGCTTCTTCAGCAGGAG
>JBOHJJ010000006.1:0-5230 GCA_050728495.1 Methylovirgula sp. | reverse complement strand
CGGCCTCGATCCCGACATCACGCCAGCGGCGGCGTTCTTTCAGGTGCCGCGCGTCGCCAAGGCGCGCAATTTGTCCGTGGACCGCCTGCGCGCCCTCGTCGCGGCGCACGTCGAGGCGCGCTTCCTCGGCATTATCGGCGAGCCGCACGTCAACGTTCTAAAGCTCAATCTCGCTCTCGACGGTTTGGGGAACGGATAAGCGGGCAGGTCCTGAGGCTGGCAAGTGCGACCGTGACCGCCGTTGCGAGGAGCGAAGCGACAAAACAATCCAGAACTGGCGCAGCGAAACTCGCTCCGCTCCGCTCACAATGACGCTGAGGAGCCGATTGGTGTAGGATGCCCGCATGATGGACACACGCGAACAAGGCGAACGGCGCCCTTCGCCGGAGGCCTTGCTGCAGGAAGCGCAGAATGGCGCGCGCGGCAGATTAAAGATCTTCCTCGGGGCCGCACCGGGCGTCGGCAAGACCTATGAAATGCTGCTCACCGCGCAGGCCAAACGCCGCGAGGGCCTGGATGTCGTGGTCGGCGTTGTGGAAACCCATGGCCGCGAGGAGACCGAGGTGCTTCTTGCCGGCCTCGAAGTCCTGCCGCGGAGGATGGTGAGGTATAAAGGCCGCATCCTTGCCGAGATGGATCTCGACGCCATCCTGGCGCGTCATCCCCGCCTCGTGCTCGTCGACGAGCTCGCCCATACAAATGCCCCGGGGAGCCGGCATCCCAAGCGCTATCTCGACGTCGAAGAGATTCTTGCCGCCGGCATCGGCGTCTATACGACCCTCAACATCCAGCATGTCGAAAGCCTGGGCGATGTCGTCGCGCGCATCACCCGCATCAGGGTGCGCGAGACGGTTCCCGATTCGATCATCGACCACGCCGACGATGTCGAAGTCGTGGATTTAACTCCCGAGGACCTGATCGCCCGCTTGCATGAGGGAAAAGTGTACGTGCGCGATCAGGCGGCGCGCGCCACCCAGAACTATTTCTTGCCGGGCAATTTGACCGCCTTGCGCGAACTCGCGTTGCGCCGCACCGCGCAACGGGTCGACGCGCAAATGGTCGATTACATGCGCTCGCACGCGATCGGCGGCCCTTGGCCGGCAGGCGAGCGCGTGCTCGTCGGCGTCAATGGCGCTTCCGGCGGTCCGGCGCTGGTGCGGCTGGCGCGGCGCATGTCCGATCGGCTGCGAGCACCTTGGACGGCGATCCATGTCGAGACGGCGCGGGAGGCGCGCGCCGATGAGGCCGGACGCAGCCAAGTCGCCGAGGCCTTGCGGCTTGCCGAACGTCTTGGCGGCACGCCAGTCACGCTGCCCGGCGAAGATGCCGCCGCCGTGCTCATCGGCTATGCCCAATCGCATAATTTCACCCACATTCTCGTCGCGCATGCGAGCCGCGCACATTGGCTCGACCTGCTGCGCGGATCGGTAACGCAAAGGCTCATTCGCGATGCCGGCGAGATCAACATCCACGTCGTCGCGCCCGAGCCGGTGCGCCGGAGCGCAGAGCCGCGGCGCGGGCCCGGCACGACGCGGCCTAACTGGACCGCCTATGCCGGAAGCCTCGGCTTTGTCGCGGCGGCATGTATCGCGGCGCTCATTCTGCGCCAGACCTTTGCCGTCTCGAACCTGGCGCTCGTCTTCCTCGTCGGCGTTTTGATGAGTGCGGTCAATTTTGGTTTGTGGCCGTCGCTCTTCGCCTGCCTTGCAAGCGTACTCGCCTTCAACTTCTTCTTTCTGCCGCCGCTCTACACGTTCACGATTGCCGACCCCGAAAATGTTGTCGCGCTGTTCTTCTTCGGCGTGGTAGCGGTCATCGCCAGCAATCTCATGGCGCGGCTGCGCGCGCAGGCGATCGCCGCGCAACGGCGGGCGCGGATCACCGAAGAGCTTTACCTTTTCAGCCGCAAGCTCGCCGGCGCCGCCGATCTCGACGCGGTATTGTGGGCGACGGTCTACCAGATCGCGCTGCTCCTCAAGGTGCGGGTCGTGCTGCTGCTTCCCGAAGAGGGCAGGTTGGCGCTGAAGGCGGGATTTCCGCCGGAAGACCAGCTTGACGATGCGGATCTTGCCGCCGCGCAATGGAGCTTCGAGAAGAACCAGGCGGCGGGCCGCGGCGCCGATACGCTGCCGGGCGCGAAGCGCCTGTTCACGCCGATGCGGACCGGACGCGGCGCGGTCGGCGTGATCGGCATCGATTCGGATCGCACCGGCCCCTTGTTGATGCCGGAAGAAAGCCGTCTTCTCGACTCGCTCTCGGACCAAGCCTCGCTGGCGATCGAGCGCATCTATCTCGCACGCGACATCGCCATGGCACGACTCGCGGCCGAGACGGATCGGCTGCGCCAAGCGCTGCTGACGTCGATCTCGCATGACCTGCGCACGCCGCTCGCCTCGATCATCGGTTCGGCGAGCAGTCTCGTCGCGCACGGTGAGGCGATCGATCCCCCGGTGCGGATCGCGCTGCTACGGACCATTCAAGAAGAAGCCGAGCGGCTCAACCGTTTCATCGGCAATCTCCTTGATATGACGCGACTCGAATCCGGTTCGCTCGCGCCGCGCGCCAGTCTCGTCGATCTCTCCGATCTTGTCGGCGCGGCCCTGCAAAGGGGGCAAAGAATCCTGAGCGAGCATAAGATCGAGATTGCCTTGGAACCCGAACTGCCGATGCTCTCTCTCGACGTGGTTCTGATGGAGCAGGTGCTATTCAATCTTCTCGACAACGCCGCCAAATATGCGCCGCAAGGCTCGACCATCGCGATCAGCGCGCGGCGGAATGGCGACGGTGTGCGGCTCGAAATCGCCGACGAGGGCGAAGGAATTCCGCAAACGGATTGCGAGTTGATTTTCGACAAGTTTTACCGAGTGCACCGCACCGACCGACAGCGCGTCGGCACCGGGCTCGGGCTTGCGATCTGCCGCGGTTTCGTCGAAGCGATGGGCGGCACGATCACCGCCGGCAACCGAACGGATCGCATCGGTGCGATCTTCACCTTGCGGCTGCCGGTTCCCGCCACGCAGACCGCCGAGATGCCGGCATGAGTACGCTTGCAGGCCAGCTCCGCGTGCTTGTCGTCGATGACGAGCCTGCGATCCTTCGCTTCCTGCGGCCGAGCCTCGCTACGCAGGGCTATGTCGTCTCCGAGGCGAAGGACGGGCGCGGCGCGCTCGACGCTATTCGCCGGAAATCGGCTGACTTGGTTGTCCTCGATCTTGGGTTGCCGGACATGGACGGGCTCGACATCATTCGGCAGCTGCGTGAGGGCGGCGAAACTTTGCCGATCATCGTGCTCTCAAGCCGGGAGACGGAGGACGCCAAGGTGAAGGCGCTCGATCTCGGCGCCGACGATTACGTGACAAAGGCGTTCGGTATCGACGAGCTGCTTGCTCGGATCCGCGCCGCGCAACGCCATCGGCTTCAACAGCAAGGCGAGAGGGCGATCTTCCGCAGCGGCGATCTTTCGGTTGATCTCGTACGCCGCATCGTGACGGTACGTGACCACGAGGTGAAATTCTCGCCGCGCGAGTACGAAGTGCTGAGGCTCCTTGTCGCCCATGCCGGCAAGGTGCTCACGCACCGTTTCCTGCTGCATGAAGTCTGGGGCGGCAACGTCGACATTCAATATCTGCGGATCTACATCCGGGCGCTGCGGCAAAAGATCGAAGTCGATCCGGAGCGCCCCTCTCACATTCTCACCGAAACCGGCGTCGGCTATCGCCTGCGCTTGCATGACTGAGCCGGTGTAGCTGAATTCGGACCGCGCCGTCACAATGCGCCAATTCCGGGGGGACTATGGATATCGCTGAACTGCTTCCCGAGGATCACATGGTCGTCTCGCTGCGCGTCGGCGACAAGGCGCAGCTTCTTCAAGAACTCGCGCGGCGCGCCGCAGCTGCCTCGAACGTATCGCAAAAGCAAATCCTCACCGCGCTCGAAGCACGCGAAAAACTGGGCTCGACCGGGCTCGGCCAAGGATTCGCGCTGCCGCATGCGCGTATCGAAGGGCTCGATCGGTTCATCGGGCTCTTTGCCACGCTAGTGCGGCCGATCGCCTATGACGCTGTCGATGAGAAGCCGGTCGACCTCATCTTTTTGTTGCTCATTCCGGCGGGCGCGGGCAGCGAGCCGATACCCATCATGGCCGCCATATCCCGCCGCATTCGCGATCAGGACTTCACGTATAGGCTGCGCAAGAGCGGGGATAAGGCAGTTCTTCGCAAACTGCTTGTCGGCGGCTGAGGGATCGCCGATCCGCCCGATTCATCCTATCGTCGCCCGTGCTGGACTGGAGCCGTGGATTGGATCGGCAGCGCAAATTGTCGGAAAGTTGCGATGATCGATTTGCATTGGGAAGCCGATATACGCGCGAGCGCTGAGCGGGTCTTTTGGCTTCTTGCCGAACTGCGCGACTATGACCGTTGGCTGCCGAGGTCGTCCGCCTTCCGTGGCACAAACAACATCTCCGACGGCCCAATCGCGGTCGGCACGACCTATATCGAGCCTGGGCCATTCGGCGTGCGCCACGGCAAAGTCACGGAATTTGCACCGCCGAACCGCCTCTGCTTCGAACAGCCGATGACGGTAAAGCCAGAAGCTCTGGGCATTATCGGTATTCGGCTTTTCCACACGCTCACTCCCAGGCTCGATACTGTTCATCTACGCCGCGAGTTACAGCTCGAACCGCATGGACCGGTGAAGTTTGCTATGCCGCTCGTGGTACTCGCATTCCGCGTCGAGAATGCTCGAATGATGAAGATGCTGAAAGCCTTCGCTGAGAGTGCGGCGGATTGAACGAGAGCACGTCGATCGCCGCCCGCCGCAGGCTGCGTCGGCTACATGGTCAGTTTGGCGGGTCGTCGCGCGCTCTACTACGGCCGTACGAACGACACCTACGTCGAGTGGTTCCCGGGGGCGAAGCTGTGACCGGAAGCATCCTTGAGATCAAGAAATCCCTTCAACGCTGGTACGAGATTGCGAGCGCCGCCGAATGGACTTCGCCAAATGACCTGATGCTCTCCGTACATGGAGCCGCGACGGATTCCGAAGCGCTTATATGAGTTTTTTATGATCGGGAGGCCGTAAAGCTCTCGATCCTATATGCCATCTTCCTCAAATACTGGCGCGTGAACGATCGATGTGAAGCGGCGAGTTTTTCGCGCAAACCGCTGCACAGCCCGACGGAGGTCATGCGCATGTTCGATCTGCTTTATCTCGCAATCGGGATCGGCGC
>JBOHJJ010000005.1:0-2678 GCA_050728495.1 Methylovirgula sp. | reverse complement strand
TCGTTGGCGGGGCGACGCGGCTGACCGAATCCGGCCTGTCGATCACCGAGTGGCAGCCAATCGTCGGCGTACTCCCGCCGCTCAGCCACGCCGCCTGGGTTACCGAGTTCGACCGATATAAGGAAATCCCGCAGTATCGAGCGCTCTTTTCAAGTCTCGACCTGAATGGCTTCAAGTTCATTTTCTTTTGGGAATGGAGCCATCGGTTGCTCGGCCGGCTCATCGGCCTCGCTTTCGCGCTGCCGCTCGCCATCTTTTGGGCGCGCGGCGCGCTGAACGGCGCGCTGAAGGTGAAACTCGTCGGCGTTTTGGCGCTCGGCGGCCTTCAGGGCGTCGTCGGCTGGTGGATGGTCGAGTCCGGGCTCGTCGGCCGCATCGAGGTGGCGCAGCAGCGGCTTGCGATCCATCTGCTCTTGGCTTGCCTCACCTTGGCGGCGCTCGTCTGGATCGCGGGTTCCCTTGCGCCGCGCGCCGAGCAACGCGCGGCGCGCTGGCAACGAATTTCGGCGCTCGTCATCTTGTTCGTGACGTTCGTGCAGATCTTCCTCGGCGCGCTGGTCGCCGGCCTGCGCGCCGGTCGTGTCTACAATACCTGGCCGCTGATGGACGGACATTTTGCGCCGCCTCTTCAGGTTCTGACGGCGCTCACCCCGCTCTGGCGCAATTTCACCGACAACGTCGCCATGGTGCAGTTTCAGCATCGCATGGTCGCCTATACGTTGCTGGCGCTGGCGATCGCCCAGGCGATCGCCAGCGTGCGTTTCGCCCGGGGTGGTCGTGCGACGCGGCGCGCCATCGGCTTCGTCCACGTCGTAACGCTGCAAGTGGTGCTGGGGATCACCACGCTGCTGCTCGCCGTGCCGCTTTGGGCGGGGCTGTTGCACCAGGCCTTTGCCATGGTCGTGCTGGGCTTTGCGACGCGGCATGCGCAGGCACTGACCGCGGGGGAGACTGCGCCCGTCAACGCCCCTTTACGGCACGCCACAAAGCCTACGGTATCATAATACCACGATCGAAAGTTTGCTGTTTTCTCGATCTTTTCGATCACAGCGCTGTTGACGAAATCGCCGCCCGCGCGCTAGAAGCGGCCCCTTGGCGCGCGCCGCCGCGCGCTTTCCCGCTGAGCCTCGCTATGTTTGGTAAGACCCATTCGACCAAAACGGCCGAGACCGACAAGAAATGGATTCTGATCGACGCCAGCGGGTTGGTGGTCGGCCGGCTCGCCTCGCTGATCGCGCTCCGCTTACGCGGTAAGCACAAACCGTCGTTCACGCCGCATGTCGATGACGGCGACAACGTCGTCGTCATCAACGCGGAAAAAGTAGTCTTCACCGGCCGCAAGCGCGACGACAAGATCTATTATCATTATTCGGGCTATCAGGGCGGGATCAAAGAGCGCACGCCGCGCTTCATCCTTGAGGGAAAATTCCCCGAACGCGTCATCGAAAAGGCGGTGGAGCGCATGCTGCCGCGCGGGCCGCTGGGGCGCAAGCAGCTCGGCAATCTGCGCGTCTACAAAGGTGCGGAACATCCGCATGTAGCGCAGAACCCGACGCCGTTCGACGTGGCAAGCCTCAACCACAAGAACGCGAGGCAGTAATGTCCGATACATTTTCCTCGTTCGAAGACCTGCCGGCGGCGAGCCCGCAGCCGGCGCGGCCGGTTTACGTCCAGAAGCTCGACAAACAGGGCCGTGCCTATGCGACCGGCAAGCGCAAGGACGCGGTGGCGCGCGTCTGGATCAAACCCGGCAGCGGCAAGGTCACCGTCAACCAACGGCCGCTGGAAATCTATTTCGCCCGGCCGGTGCTGCGGATGATCCTGCAGCAACCGCTCGGCGTTGCAAAACGGGTCGGCCAATACGATGTGACGGTCAGCGTCGCCGGCGGCGGGCTTTCGGGCCAGGCCGGCGCCGTACGGCACGGTCTTGCCAAGGCGCTCACTCATTATGAGCCGGACTTGCGGCCGATGCTCAAGAACGAGGGTTTCCTGACCCGCGATTCGCGCGTCGTTGAACGCAAGAAATACGGCAAGAAGAAAGCCCGACGCAGCTTCCAGTTCTCGAAGCGCTAAGCGCTTCGAAGGCAGCCGCGAGCCGGCTGTTGGAAGATTTTGGGCGACGATCATGGGCGCACGTATTTTCATCGACGGCCAATCCGGCACGACGGGGCTCGGCATTGCGGCGCGGCTCGCCGCGATCCCGGCGATCGAACTCGCCCGCCTTCCCGAGGAGAAGCGCAAGAATCCCGCCGCCAAGGCGGCTTTGCTGCGCGAGGTCGATCTCGTGATCTTCTGTCTTCCCGACGCCGTGGCGAAAGAAAGCGCCGCGCTCGTCGCCGATCTCGGCCAAGCCGCGCCACGCATTCTCGATGCATCGAGCGCGCACCGTGTCGCGCCGGGCTGGGTCTATGGTTTTCCGGAGCTCGCCGAAGGGCAGGCGGAGAAAATTAAATCGGCCTCCCGCGTCTCCAATCCCGGTTGCTATGCGACGGGCGCGATTGCGCTGTTGCGGCCGCTCGTCGATGCGGGTCTGGTACCGGCCGATCATCCACTCACCATCAACGCCGTCTCGGGCTATAGCGGCGGCGGCAAAACCATGATCGCCGATTATCAATCTGGCAGCGCGCCCGATTTCGAACTTTACGCGCTCGAGCTGGAACACAAACACGTCCCCGAGA
>JBOHJJ010000004.1:0-5022 GCA_050728495.1 Methylovirgula sp. | reverse complement strand
CTCGTCTGGCCCACCGCGGCTTTGGTGGTGCTTACCGCGATCACGGCGGCAGTGGCGTGGTTCGGCAGCGAGGCGGAGAAAACGTCGGGGTAGAGGAGCGCCCCGAACCTCCGCGTCATGGCCGGGGCAAGCGCGGCCATGACGGGTGTACTAGGGCAGGTTTACGCCGCCATCGCGAGCCGCTGCGAGACAAGCTCGCGCAGCGCTTTCATGTCGCGCGAAAAGACGCGGATGCCTTCGGCGAGCTTTTCGGTCGCCATCGCGTCTTCGTTGAGTAGGAAGCGGAAGCTCTTTTCGTCGAGAAACATTTGCGCCGGCGCATTTGCCTTGGCGCTCTCGGGATCGAGCTGGCGCGGCAGCGGACCGGAATCCTTGGCGAGCCAATCGAGCAGCGCGGGCGAAATCGTCAGACTGTCGCAACCGGCGAGCGCCTCGATCTGCCCTTGGTTGCGGAACGACGCGCCCATGACGATGGTTTTCGCGCCGACGCCTTTGCAATAGGCGTAGATCTCTTTGAGCGAGGTAACTCCCGGGTCGGTCTCGGGCGTATAGGTCTTGCCTTCGTTCTTCACATACCAATCGAGGATGCGCCCGACGAAGGGCGAGATGAGCGTGACGCCGGCTTCCGTCGCGGCCGCGGCTTGGGCGAGCGCAAAGACCAGCGTCAGATTGCAGGCGATGTCTTCCTTTTCGAGGAGCGCGGCGGCCTTGATGCCTTCCCAGGTCGCGGCGATCTTGATGAGCACGCGCTCGCGCCCGACGCCGCGTTCTGCATAATCCTCGATGATGCTGCGCGCCTGCTCGACCGTGCCCTCAACGTCGAAGGAGAGATCCGCATCGACCTCGGTCGAGACGCGGCCGGGCACGAGCTTCGTCAGCGCCGCGCCGAAATTGACGCAGAGCCGCATCGCGACGCGGCTCGTCGGGATGTTGTGATCGATGCCCCAGAGGATCGCTTCCTCGACCAGCTCCTTATAGGCGTCCACGCCCGCCGCTTTGAGGATGAGGCTCGGGTTGGTCGTGCAATCCTGCGGCGCATAGGCTTTGATCGACGCGATGTCGCTTGTGTCGGCGACGACCGTGGTCATGGATTTCAACTGGTCGAGTTTTGAGGTCATGGTCGAGTCCAAAGGGCTTTGTGCTCTCATCCTTCGAGACGGCTGCTCCGCAGCCCCTCAGGATGAGGTTTTGGTGGTCAATAGCAGCGCGCCTTACGCCGAAGCAACCTCCCTCATGCGGAGGGGCCTGCGAAGCCGGCGTCTCGAAGCATGAGGGCTCGGGCTTTGCAGAAAAACCGGCGCCGCCGGAAACCCAAATCCGGCGAAATTGTTAGCCGAGCGGCGTGACCTTTGCCGCGCCCATACCCGCGAGCCGCAATGGCCAGAAAACCTGACGCCGCCGCCCGCCGAGCCAAGACCGAGCCGCCGAAAGAGGCGCCGGACCTCGAGCCCGTCGTCGAAGTCAGCAAGCGCGAGATCGAAGACATCGAGGAGCGTTCGAGCCCCCGCATCCCCGTCATCTACGAGATCGTGCGCCGCCTCGGCGAGGAAGAGATGGCGCGACCGGCCATTCGCTCTGGTGGTCCGGTGTCGCCGCGGGTCTCTCGATCAGCTTTTCGTTTCTGACCCAGGCGGTCCTGCACACGCATCTGCCGGATGCGCCATGGCGCCCGCTTGTCGAGAGCTTCGGCTATTGCGTCGGCTTCATCATGGTCGTGCTCTCCCGTCAGCAGCTTTTCACCGAGAACACGATTACCGCGGTCCGGCCGTTGCTCGCGACATTCACGCCGCTGAAAATCCGGCAATTCACGCGGCTTTGGTCCATCGTGCTCGTCGCGAATTTTGCCGGCACCTTCGTTGCCGCGCTGTTTTTCGCGGACACGCCGGCGCTGAGCCCGGAGCTGCGCGCCGGCATGCTGGAGATCGGCCGCGGTCTCATGGGCTACTGCTTCTTCGCCATGCTGATCAAGGCCATTCCAGCCGGCTTTCTCGTCGCCGCCATGGTCTGGCTCATCCCGAGCGCCGATACCGCGCAGTTCTATGTGATCACTTTGATCACCTATCTCATCTCGGCCGCCGGCTTCATGCATATCGTCGCCGGCAGCACGGAAGCCTTCTATCTCGCGCTGAACGGCGCGGCGGGATGGGGCTTTGTCGTCGGCGGCTTCATCGTGCCGGTGCTCATCGGCAATATCATCGGCGGCACGGCGCTCTTCACGCTCATCGCCTATGGGCAAGTGATGCACGAGATTAAGGGGTGAGCCCGCCAACTGGCGCCGGGACCACGCGATTTGCGAACCACTCGCCGTTTCAGGCGGCGCGGCGCGGCTTACCCGATTGGCGTCTGCGCCCGAAAGGCCTGGAACCGGGCTTGCGCGCATCCGCCTTGTTTTGCGGCTTATCGCGTTTCGCGCTGTGCGGCGCTTTGGCCGCCGGCGCTTCGGCGCATATGGCCCTTGGCGCTTCAACCAGAAGCGGCCGCTTCGTCAGCCTCTCGATGTCGCGCAGAAAGCCGCGTTCCGACACATCGCAGAACGAGATGGCAATGCCGGAGTTGCCGGCGCGCGCCGTGCGCCCGATACGATGAACATAGATTAGGGGCTCATTCGGCAATTCGAAATTGACCACATGGCTGACGCCATCGACATCGATGCCGCGCGCCGCGATATCCGTTGCAACCAAGACGCGCGCATCGCCGGCGCGGAAGCGTTCGAGCGCGCGCTGCCGGGCGTTTTGCGCCTTGTTGCCATGAATGGCATCGGCCGGCACGCCAGCGCGTTCGAGATAATCGCTGACCTTGTTGGCATGGCTCTTCGTGCGCGTGAACACGAGGACGCGGCTCAGCCCCGGATCCTTCAGGAGATCGAATAAAAGCCCATGCTTCCGTGCGGTCGGCACGAAAAACACCCGCTGCTCGACCCGATCGACCGTGACAACCTGCGGCGCGACCTCGACGCGCACGGGCTCGCGTAGCATGTCGGTGGCGAGTTTTGCGACAGTCTTCGGCATTGTGGCAGAAAACAACAAAGATTGGCGCTGGCGTGGCAGCATGGCCACGATCCGGCGCACATCATGGATGAAGCCCATGTCCAGCATGCGGTCGGCTTCGTCCAGCACGAGATATTTCACCGCGTCCAAGCGCACATGACCCTGCTCGATGAGATCGAGCAGACGGCCGGGCGTCGCGATGAGAATATCGACGCCGCGCGCCAGCGCTTTCACCTGCCCGCCCTGGCCCACGCCGCCGAGGACGACAGTGTGGCGCAGCGCCAGATGTCGGCCATAGGCCGCGAAGCGTTCGCCGATTTGAACCGCCAGCTCGCGCGTCGGGGCGAGAATCAGCGCATGCGCCGACTTCGGCGCGACGCGCTCTTGTGGCTTGCCGAGCTTCTGCAGAATCGGCAGCGCGAAGGCCGCCGTCTTGCCGGTTCCCGTTTGCGCGATGCCGAGCAGATCCCGGCCTTCGAGCAGAAGCGGTATGGCTTGGGTTTGAATGGCGGTCGGGGTGGTATAATTTTCAGCTGTGAGGGCACGGCAGAGCGGCTCGCAGAGTCCGAGCGCGGAAAATGAGGGATTTGTCACTTTTATGATTGTTCCAATGCACCGGCGGCAGCGGGCGAACTGGCCTGCCACCAGGGAGCGTTGCCGCTTTCCACGCGCACCTGGAACTAACGGAGATTAAGGGGGGAAGGTCCCGGGATGGCACGTCAATTTGACGCGTCGCGCGAATCCCGAAAAATCCATGCGGGCTTGTGCGGTAAAGCGGCCGCAAAGTCAAGGCGGGGGCGTGGAACGGGGTTCAGTGATCGAATGTGGCGCGGCCGGATAGGGCGTTGTCGTCGAACGTCATGGCCGGGCTTGACCCGGCCATCCACGCTACGCCGTAAGAGCTAAAGAGAATAAGCGGGCGGCTGCGCACCGAATGCGGAACCAATTCTCCCATCCACCGATCTGCTCGATCTCGAACTGCTGGTAGTGCAAGTCTTTCAAATCGAGAGTGACGGTCGCTCCCTCGACGGCGACAGTCAGAACTTGCTTATAGTTCCCGCGGACTTCCCACCGAGGGTCCGCCACACCGTGCGCGTAAGCACAGCGAACCATGTGAACGAGAAGACGCAATCGACTCGCTGCATCTACAGCAGATGGATTTGGTTTCATTCCGATCGCGTCAAACGCCTGGTCTAAAACTAACGCGCTGGCACTAAAGACCATTTGAAGATTGATTGATGCTGTCCTAACCAAACTGTCATTGTCTGCGAAATGACCGCTGGGAAAATGCAAGTTACCCGTCTGGAGTTGTACAAGATGATCGCTGTCGATCTCTGTCGGATTGATTTTGTTAAGTTCGCAGAATGAAAGAAGCTTAATGGCAAATTCCAGTTGCCGGAATCCGATTTCCACGTCTTCGATTGCTTGGCGCACTGTAATAGAAGAATTCTCGCGCATAACAACGTCTAGCTCTAGCAATTATTGGCCGTCATATCTTGCGAAAAGGTTGCGCTTCGCAGACCTAAAATCCGCGTGGATGGCCGGGTCAAGCCCGGCCATGACGGAGGGCGAAATCACACATACAACTTCCCGCCCTTTTCCAGAAACTCGGCGCTCTTTTCCGCCATTCCCTTCTCCCGCGCCTCGATGGCGGCGGCTTCGTCGCGCAAATCCTGGCTGATTTTCATCGAGCAGAATTGCGGGCCGCACATCGAGCAGAAATGCGCCAGCTTGTGCGCTTCTTTCGGCAGTGTCTCGTCATGGAAGAGCCGCGCGGTGTCCGGGTCTAGGCCCAGGTTGAACTGATCCTGCCAGCGGAACTCGAAGCGTGCGCGGCTGACGGCGTCGTCGCGCAGCCGGGCCGAGGGATGGCCCTTGGCAAGGTCGGCCGCATGGGCGGCAATGCGATAGGTGATGACGCCGGCCTTGACGTCGTCGCGGTTGGGCAGGCCGAGATGCTCCTTCGGCGTGACGTAACACAGCATCGCGCAGCCGAACCAGCCGATCATGGCAGCACCGATGCCCGACGTGATGT
>JBOHJJ010000003.1:0-1930 GCA_050728495.1 Methylovirgula sp. | reverse complement strand
ACGGTGGTCTGCGCCGGCATTCACATGAGCGACATCCCGAGCTTTCCTTATGCACTCATGTGGGAAGAACGCCGACTTGTCTCGGTCGCCAACCTTACCCGCCGCGATGGGCTCGATTTTTTAAGTCTCGCCGCACGTTCAGATATCGTGACGCACACGATTCCCTACCCGCTCGAACACGCCAATGAAGCGCTCGCCGATCTGCGCGAGGGGCGCCTGCAAGGCGCGGCGGTGCTGATTCCGCCAAGCGAGTAACCTCGGCCGCCGTTGCAAAAGGATCAGCGCAAATGTGCGAGCGTATCCTGCGCCAGCTCCGCGGTTGGCCTGCTGGCATCGAGCCGCGTCCAGTTGAGCCGCCCGAGTTGCCACGATGCCTGCTCGCGCACGACCGCGGGTGTTGCGTCCGAAGCGTCGTTCCTGCGCGCCTCGACGCGCGCGACGAGCGTTTCGACCGGTGCATCGAGCCAAAAGCCCGCGAACGGCGCATTGCAATGCACTGCTACGGCGGTAAGTGCGTCGCGCTCTTCCGGTCTGGCGTGAACCGCATCGACAATGACGCTCTGCCCGGCGCGCAGCGCGACTGCAGCGCGATCGCGCAGGATTTGATAGATCTTGTTCGATATTTCCGGCCGGTAGGCTTCAGGGGGCAGGCGCTCGACTTCCCCGGCGTCGCAAAGCCTTTTGCGCTCGATGTCGCTGCGCAGATGCACGGCGCCCGGTGCCCGACCGACTCCCGCTGCAAGCGCTTGCGCGAGCGCGCTCTTGCCGCTTCCCGAGAGCCCGCCGATGCCGACGAGACGCGGCACATACGGCGCGAGGAAATCTTCGGCCGCGGCGAAGAATTGCCGTGCCTCGCTGGCGCGTGCTTCTTTCGCCGCGGGTTCGAGCTTGGCCAAAGCCGCCGTCACCCGCGCCCGGATCGCGGCGCGCAACGCCAGGAACAGAGGCAGCGCCGCAAGCCCCTCGATCTCGTCTTCGGGTGCGCGCCAGAGATAGCGGTTGAACAGAAGATTGGCGTGACCACGAAAACCTCTCTGCCATAGGTCCATCAAAACGAAGGCGAGATCGTAGAGGATATCGACGGTCGCCAATGAATCGTCGAACTCGATGGCGTCGAAGAGAATCGGACGGCCTTCTTCCAGTACGATGTTGCGCAGGTGCACGTCGCCGTGACAGCGGCGCACCTTGCCCTGCGCTTCGCGCGCCCGCAGCAACGGCTCGTGCGCCTCGTAGGCGGCGAGGAAATGCGCTCTGAGTGCCGCGACAGCGGCGGGCGCGAACACGTCATCGGCCTCGGCGAGGCCAAAGATCGTATCTTCGAGCCGATGGCGAAAGTCTTCGGTGCCCCCGGCGTCGTGGCGCGGCGCATGTTGATGCGCGGCGAAGATGATCTCCGCAAGTTGCGCGGCAATGGAAAGGTCGAGTTCACCTCGTTCCGCAAGCCGGTCGAGCGTCTTCGTTTCGTCGAAGCGGCGCAGGTGAACCACCCATTCGACGATATCGCCGTCTGTCCCGGCGAGCCTCAAGCCACGCGCAGTGCGCCGGATCGGCAACGTGCCGAGATAGAGATCCGGCGCGTTGGCCTTGTTGACGGCGATCTCGTTCTCGCAAGCCGCGCGACGTTTCTCCAGCGTCGAGAAGTCCATAAAGGGAAAGTGGACCGCGCGCTTCGCCTTGTAGACATCGTGGCCGGCGAGAAAAACCACCGCGCCGTGCGTATCGATGCGCATGACTTTCCCGGCAAGCGCATGGGTAGCGGGATCGGCGAGAAAGGCGAAAACCTCGTTTTGATCCTCGCTAAGCTCCATGGCAGTGCTCCATGGATCGGCCGAAGTGCAAGAGCAACGGCCAGACGCAAAAAGGTCGGTGCAAAAATCGCACCGCCCCATCCTATCGGCAATTATTCGGCAGCGGCGAGTTTCTGCGTCGA
>JBOHJJ010000002.1:0-5882 GCA_050728495.1 Methylovirgula sp. | reverse complement strand
CGTTGCTGATTGTCGGAAGAGGGCGGCAAGAGGATCTCGGAGCGGGATTGTTTCTCTAACGATTGACGACCGGGACTTTCCTTAGATCATGTGTCGGCGCGGTGCATAGAAATGCTTTTCAGCCCCGAGGTTTGGAGTCGGGATTTGAGCGCGGCCTAAGCATGTTGAATTTTGCGCGGGGGTTTTTCTGTTTGACGATCTAGAATCTTGTCCGCGTACTCGTAGTCCTGGGCAATGTAGCGGAGGCGTACATGGATCGTGACTCGTTCGAAAAATTAAAGGAGAAGTGGGCGAAGATTTCCATGAGGGAGCTGACCGACCGGTGGAGATCGCCAAGGAAGAGGAGGTTTTGAGGAAGGTCGAAAAACTTACGGCCGAGCTCAAAGAACTGGCCGATACCGCTAAATTTGTGCTTGAGGAACTAACAAGGAAGAACGAGACCCCTCCCACGTTGCAGTGAGGGAGAGATAGGCGCGGAATGGCCGCTATTCCAATCGCAAACCGGCGCGGCGCGCGACGATGACGCAAAGCGCCGTGATATCGTAGAGCGCTTGCGCGTGCTCATAAGCCCAATAGTTTGATAGTACCGCTGATCAGTTTGATCCTAAATCCCTCGAACAGCCGCATCCTACGGGCGGGCGCCGTGTTGCCCGTGACGAATCCAAAGATGCTGCCGTAGCCCGTGCCGCTGCCATTGGTCGCATAGGCGCGATAGTAGTAGGTGGTGCCCGCGGAAAGGCCGGTGATTGCGCTGTTGAAGGAAGCGGTGCCCGTTCGCGAGCCGAGCGTCGTCGCGATGACCGTCGCGAGGGTCTCGCTGGTGCCGTAGGCGAAGCCGCTCTGCGTCGCGTCGGCGCCGCCGGTCGCAGTAATCGCGCCGAAGAGTGTCGCGGTTGTCGGCGTAAAGCTCTCGGCGGAGTTCGTGGTGACGGTGGGGGCGGTCATCGGCGTGTACGTGATGACGATGATGCCTTGGGCGCCGTTGCTCCCAGCTACTGAAGCATTGGTTTGGCCGTCGCCCCCACCGCCACCGCCGTAGTTCCCTCCGACACCGCCGACGCCGGCAGTGGTTCGGCCTATGTTTCCACCACCACCCCCTCCGCCGCCCGAGCCGTGCGTCGCATCCCATTCGGTGCCGGCGCCTCCGGCGCCTCCGTCGTTGGCATTGCCTCCTCCTCCGCCGCCGCCGTTCGATCCAGTGCCGCCATTGGAAGCTCCGGCTCCTGACCCGGTTGAATTGTTGCCGCCAGCGCCGCCGGCGGAGCTTCCCCCATTCGAACCGGCGGTGCCCCCTCCCGAACCACCTCCGCCTCCGCCGCCGGAGCCGCTGGTGTTTGGCGTATGACCGCCATTTGCACCGTTACCGTTTGGTCCGGCAGCACCTCCGCCGCCGCCACCCCCGATTCGTTATGATCGGAGCCGCGCCAGCGCCTCCGGAATATTTGACGCTGCCGACACCGCCCGCAGCGGCGCCACCGGCGCCGCCGGTTTCGCCTGAACTTCCGCCGCCGCCCTCCGCTCCGACGGAAGAGACGCCAAGGCTAGTTCCGTTGAACCAGGTATCGCCGCCTGCGCTTCCGTGTCCTCCTGCGGCCGATCCGCCGGTCCCAGCCGCGCCGATCGATACGTCGACCGATGCTCCAGACGTGAGAGCGAGGTCGCTAATTTCCGAATACGCGCCGCCGCCACCCCCCGCCCCATCGTGAACATTCAAATTCCCACCGCCTCCGCCGCCGCCGCCAATGACTTCGATGGTGTTGTTAGAGGAGTTCCAATCGGAAGGAACGGTCCAGGTGCCGGAGCCGGTGGTCGTTAGATATCCGATGCACTCGTCGTCGACGGCAGAGCCGAAGTCGCAAGTGACGCTTTGCGCGGAGGAGACATAGAAAAACGAAAGGAAGAGACAGAGGGCGAGAACAGCTAAAAGAGAAACAATGGGCGGTCGATTGGCACGCGGAAAATTCATATGCGATTAGATGAATGGTACCTCGGATTTTCAACTGCGCTAGCGGCGCCACGCATCGAGATTTTTCTAGAAGCAGTTCAGGTTGCTGCCGCGGTGATTGCCGCGGCATGGTATGATGGGGTGAGCCCAACAGTGCAGGGGGCTCACATGCGCCGGTACATCGAAATCGACGGCAAGCGGTATCTCTGGCGCGACATTCTGAAATTGCGACGCGAGCAGCGGGATGTCGAACGAAAGACACAGCTCGTCCTATTCGAGCTTCAGACAGACAGCCGGGTGGCTTCGCAAAAGTACGCTGACGGCCGCTACCGCGAGCCAATTTTGTTCAAGATCGATTGAGCCCTGCGGCTCATTCACACGCAAAGCGCATCGTCAGACGATGCGCTTTCTCTCTGGCGGCCACGGATTTTTGGGACGAGGAACGCGGCGCCTTGCTTTAGCAAGGTACTTGCGCAGAACAAACATCCGGCAATTAGAATTTGGGGACTTGCCAAGAAGCATCTACATTGCGATTTGTCATAGTCGCGTATCAAAGGGAGGTAGTCATGAAAACGCTCAGGACTTTGTTGCTTGGCATCGTAATTCTTTCCGCTTTATCGTCGGCGGTCACGCCGGCGTTTGCGTTAGGCGGCTGCGGTCCGAACCGTCATCGTAATGCTTGGGGCCATTGCGTATGGGGCGGTCAAAATCAAGCCTGGTGCCTGAGACACACGGGCCATACTTCCGTCCGTATGCGCAATGGAACGCTGCGCTGCTTCAGGTGATTTCCTGCGGCGCTGCGCGGCCGACTTCCGCTCCTTGAGTCGCATTGTAATTCGCGTTGATGGGCCTAACCCTGAACGGCGTGAATTAGAGTTCGCGGATAGGGAAGGATGCTAGGGGCGAATGCGCTAGGCGGTGCCCGTCCTATGAAGCCGTTTCCCGTTGGCTGGGATGAGTTCCCGCTCGCTGCGGCAGAATAAGGATGCAGGCGATGATAAAGGCAGCGATGATCGCGGAGGCAAGCGGCCGGCTGAAATCGAGGCCTCCGTGTTTAGTCGGCTTATCGAGAAAATCACCGAGAGTTGCGCCGAGCGGTCGCGTCAAAATGAACGCGGCCCAGAACAAGAAGACGCGCGAAATGTTCGTTCGGAAATAGAGGGCCGCGATCACAGCAAGTCCGGCGGCGAAGACAACGGCGCCACGCTCATAGCCGAGTCCGAGGCCTCCGCGATCGGTCGCGGCCATCCAATCGCCGAGCGCGGTGCCCAAAGTTTGAGAGAAAGTGATAGCCACCCAATAGAACGCCTCCACTCGCGGCGTCGCTACGGTGTCGACCGCTATAGATCCCTGCGTCCAGTACCAGACGGCGAGGGTCGCCATGAGGCAAAGGAAAAGAACGCTGGAGCCGCCCGTGTAGCCGATGCCTAAGGAGCGATCGGCGAAGTCCGCCATGGTCGTACCCGCGGTTGTGGATGCGACGATCGTTGCCCAGTATAGCCACGGATTGAACTTTCTGGCTGCGATCTGAAGTGCGACGAGCACCACCAAGAGCGAAAGAAAGAGTGCGGTTCCCAGAAGGTAACCCCAATTCAAGGTCATCGTGATCGTGTCGCCGCCGGTTTCGCCGAGCGTCGTCGCAGCAATCTTAATAATCCAAAAGACGAGAGTGACTTCGGGAACTTTGCTCAGCGCGCGTCCGGCGGAATCATCCATGGGTGTCTCCTTGGGAGTACAGCTCAGCGAGGCTCTCTCTAGATTGTACGGCCATGACTTCGCGTGGGGAACGCATTGTTCCAATCGAGGCCCTTTTTTCGTGGAGGCCGGCCTCGAAGACGTATTTATGACTCCGCTCGATGAAAGAAAAAACCGCCTGAGGCGGGGTCAATAGTCATCTGCGAGCATGAGGGGAACTACGAAAGAAAAGAGGAGCCCCGCGCACTAGCGGCGGGGCTCATGGATTGGAAGCAGCGACGCGATCACGTTGAGCGGGACAGTCCGTCTTTGATCAGACGGCGGGACCTGGCTCTGTTAAAGGGCGTGCAGCACATATATTGAAGCAGCGGAATCGAAGGTCGAGCGGCCGAAGAGAAGGGCTTGAACGATGATCGAGCAATTGTCGGATTTCCCGGACAATGTCCTTGCATTTGTTTGTAGAGGACAGGTAACCCGGGCGGAGTATCGCACAGTCCTTGAACCGGCCGTCAAAAAAGCGCTCGCGCAGCACGATCGAGTCCGGCTCTACTACGAAACCGCTACCGATTTCATTGGCATCGATTCCGGCGCCGTATGGGAAGACTTCAAGGTCGGCATGGAGCATCTCACGCGCTGGGAGCGCGTTGCCCTCGTCACAGATGTTGGATGGATCAAGCACACGATGCGACTTTTCAGCTTCCTGATGCCGGGAACAATGAAATCATTTCCGACATCGGAGGCGGCGCGAGCACGCTCGTGGATCGTCTCCGGAAACTGAACTCCTAGAGGCCAGGTCTCGTCTGCCGGCATGCAATCGCGTCCGCCTAAGCCAGAGAACCTAGCCTGAAGTTTCCGGGCGGCCCGAAGAAATAGAGCCCCGCGTATTAGCGGGGCTCATAAGGCCGCGGTGCGCGGCGATCACGCTGAACGAGTCAAGCTGTCTTTGATGACGGCGAGCACCTCCTCAAGCGGAACGCCGCGCCGACATTCGATCTCTTGATTGAGAAGTTGCGGCTCCTCGTCATCGATGGTCGTCGCCGTCAGCGACACATAGTACGTACCGTCGGGAATTTGCGCGATCTCGGCGAGGTAACTCACGGCCTTGCGGATTGTCGCGCCAGGCACTAGCAGCCCCCGGCGTTGCTGACGGCCGTTGCGCTCCGGACGAGACGGTTGTTAGGGGCGACGTTGCGTTGGCTGCATCCGCAGGGCCGTCTTACGAGGCGTGTTGTCGTTAGCGGGTTTGCTGACGGTGGCGCAGCGGCCGGTGTAGATAACGCCAGTTCAGGTCTGTTGGGAGCGACGCGAGAGAAATTTGACAGCAACCGTGCCTCAGTCACAATTAGCTCATGGAACAGAATATCTTCAAGCGATTTTCAAAGAATACGAACGGCTCCAGGGATTTAAGCTAAGAAGTTCATCGACCATTCAGGCGGTAATCGTGAGCTTCGCCAAGTGCAACGCGTTTTGCAGAGGAATTATCATATGCAGATTTTTCGTTCGACAATGTTCGCTCTCTTTCTCGCTGCGGTTGTTGTCCCGGCTTTACCGCCGGCCGCGTCGGCGCAGATCGTTATCGGCATCGAGGTGCCGCCGCCTCCGCTGCCTGTCTATGACCAGCCGCCCATTCCCGCGCCTGGCTATATTTGGACCCCGGGTTATTGGGCCTACGACGGCGATTACGGCTACTATTGGGTGCCGGGCACGTGGATCTTGGCGCCGCAGATTGGTTTGCTTTGGACACCCGGCTACTGGGCCTTCGAAGATGACCATTACGTTTATTACGATGGCTATTGGGGCTCGGAGGTCGGCTACTACGGAGGCGTCGACTACGGCTACGGCTATACCGGCAACGGCTATGAAGGCGGTCGTTGGCGGGGCGGCACATTTTTCTACAACCGCACCGTGAACAATATCACCAACGTCGACATCACCAACGTCTATTCCAAGACGATAGTCGCGCCCACGACCGTCGACAGGGTCAGCTACAATGGCGGTGCGGGCGGCACAACCGCGCGTCCGACCGAACAGCAACAGTCGTTCGCGCACGAGCATCACGTGCCGCCGACCGCTGTGCAACGCCAACATATCCAAATGGCGAGCCACGACCCATTCTTGCGCGAAACCGAAAACAAGGGACGTCCACCGATCGCGGCAACATCGCGTCCCCAAGATTTCAAGGGTCCGGGCGTCGTCGCCGCCAAGACCGCCGGCGAACGTCCCCACGGCCAATCCATTCCCC
>JBOHJJ010000001.1:0-1871 GCA_050728495.1 Methylovirgula sp. | reverse complement strand
GCGCGCAGCTTCTCCGTCGCGCTCTTCAACTGTCCGCAGGCCGCAAGGATGTCGCGGCCGCGCGGCGTGCGAACGGGACTCGCGTAGCCGGCGTTGAAGACGATCTCCGAAAACGCCTCGATCTTCTCCCAGTCCGAACATTCGTACTTGGTGCCCGGCCAGGGATTGAACGGGATCAGGTTGATCTTCGCCGGAACGCCCTTCAGCAACCGCACCAGCTCGCGCGCCTCGGCTGCCGAATCGTTGATGCCTTTCAGCATCACGTATTCGAAGGTAATGCGCCGCGCGTTCGAGGCGCCGGGATAGGCGCGGCAGGCGGCGATCAGCTCTTTCAGCGGATATTTCTTGTTAAGCGGCACGAGCTGGTCGCGCAGCTCGTCGCGCACCGCATGCAGCGAGATCGCCAGCATCGAGCCGGCCTCAGTGCCGAGCGGGGCGATCTGCGGCACCACGCCGGCCGTCGAGACGGTGATGCGGCGCTTCGAAACCGACAGGCCCTCGCCGTCGGCGAGAATGCCGACCGCATCGCGCACGTTCGCGAAGTTGAACAGCGGCTCGCCCATGCCCATGAAGACGACGTTGGTGATCGACCGCGTCTCGCCTCGCGGCAGCAGGCCGTCCTCGGGCGGCACAAGGCCGGGAAAATCGCCAAGCTTTTCCCGCGCGATGAGGATCTGGCCGACGATCTCCGCCGCCGTGAGATTGCGCACGAGCTTCTGCGTGCCGGTGTGGCAGAAGCTGCAGGTAAGCGTACAGCCGACCTGGCTCGAAATGCACAGGGTTCCGCGGTCGCTCTCCGGGATATAGACGCATTCGATCTCGGCGCCTCTGTCGCTCGCATCGACGGGAGCGAGGCGCAGCAGCCATTTGCGCGTGCCGTCCTGCGAGATCTGTTCGGTCACGACTTCGGGACGCGCCAGGCTGTAGTGCGCGGCGAGTTCGGCGCGCAGCGTCTTGCCGATGTTCAGCATCGCATCGAAACGCGTCGCGCCCTGGAAATAGAGCCAATGCCAAAGCTGGCCGGCGCGCATGCGGATGTCGCGTTCTGCGACGCCGTGGCGGCGCAGAATCTGCGCAAGTTCGGCGCGCGTTGCGCCGGCGAGCGAGGGCAGCGCGGCTCCGGTCTGTTTCGGTTCATGAAAATTCATGGCCGCCCTTTATCACGGCTCGGTATCATTCTCCAGAAAAGGCCTATTCCGGCTTCCTTTCTTTGGTGCCCAGAGCGTCGGCGAGGCGCAGCTTCGCCGAACCCGGCCGCAGGGGTTTCTGCTGGCTTTCATGCGGCGCCCAGCCGGAGAGAAATAGGAGTTCGAACGTCGCACGCAGCCGCCCGTCCGCATCGGCGTAGTCGCGCGCATAAATCTCCGCGGCGCGCAGAAAAATCCGCCGTCGCGTCGGCCGGTGCAGCCGTTCGACGAGCACGTTGGTCGCGCCCATGCCGCGCAGGTCCGCGAGCAGCGCGAACATATGCGTGTAACGCACCGTGAGCGGCTCGACGTCGGCGACGGGCAGTGCGAATCCGGCGCGCTGCAACAGGCCGCCCATGTCGCGCACGTCGGCGAAGGGGACAACGCGCGGCGACGTGCCGCCAACGATCTCGATTTCCGCCGCTGCGAGCGCGGCGCGCAATTCTTCGAGACTCCTGCCGCCGAGCAGACAGCCGAGGAACAGCCCGTCGGGCCGTAGCGACCTGCGGATCTGCGCCAGCGCGCCCGGCAGATCGTTGACGTTCTGCAAAGCCAGCGCCGAGACGGCGAGATCGAATGCGCCCGGCTTGAACGGCAAGAGTTCCTCGTCGCCGACGGCGCGCAACAGGCTCGGCGGCCCCAGCGCGCCTGGCAGCGGCGCGAGCCGCGTGACCGTCGCATCGC